>NZ_CP049362.1:314568-629137 GCF_019343455.1 Alcaligenes ammonioxydans
CCAGGCATGGCTGCTGAGTACGAACAGGCAGGCCAGGGCGGGCCAAAGTCCAGTGCGCAGCCGGTGAATGTTGAGCGTGTTCATTTAAACCTGTCGGGTAGCGGACTTGCTCAGGCCGTTGGGCCAGCACAGCAATAGACCCAGCATCACGGCCAAGGTGGCGGCGTTGGCAAAGGCTGGGACCCAGACGCGTGCGAAGGTGGTGACAAAGCCCAGGATCAGTGCGCATAGCAAGGTGCCGCGCACTGAGTTCAGGCCACCAATGACCACAACCAGCAAGGCCAGCAACAGGATTTCTTCATCCAGACCGGGGTAGACCGACAGCATGCCTGCCCCCAACGCCCCGCCCAAGCCCGCCAGAGCGGCAGACAGGGCCATGCCGATGGCGAACAGGCGGCGCGAGTTCAAGCCCAGGGTTTCGACGATCTGCGCATCGTGCACACAAGCGCGAATGGCCGCGCCCCAGAGGGTGCGATCCAGCAGAAACCAGAACAGCAAGGCCAGCGTCAGGCCTGTGACGATCAGAAACAGGCGGTAGGTGGGAAAAGGCAGTCCCAAGATCCACACTCCGCCCCGCAGCACGTGTGGCAGCATGGGCGATAGCGTGTCGGCGCTGAAACCCCAGCGCATCAGGTCCGCCAGAATGACGGACAGGCCGTAAGTCAGCAGCACCTGCATCAAGTGGGTGCGCTGATAAAAGCGGCGAAAGGGGAAGCGATCCAGCAAGAAACCCATCAGGCCGCACAGGGCAAAGGCGGCGGGAAAAGCCAGCCACCAGGGCGCGCCCGAAGCCAGCCACTGGACGCTGATATAGCCGCCCAGCAAAAAAAAGGAGCCATGCGTCAGGTTGATGAAGTTCATCAGGCTGAGCACCAAGGACAGGCCCAGCCCTGCCAGCATCAGCAGGGCTGAAAAAGACAGGGCATTGAGGATTTGGAGCAGAAAGTAAGACAAGGCGGAGCTCAAGAACGTGGGCCGGGGTCCTGGATGCGCTGGTAAGTGTGAACCACGGTGTTAAACGGGCGGCCCTGGTCGTCTTGTTCAACCCGGTTGACGTAAATGTCCAGAATTGACTGGTTGTTGCGCGGGTCAAACGCCATGGGGCCAAAGGCGGTGTGGATTGGCTGATCCAGCAGGGCTTGTTTGAAGGCGGCCTTGTTGGACAGATCGCCCTTGACCGCTTCCAGCCCTGCCTGGATGACCTGGCCGGTGACGTAACCGGCGGTGCTGGCCTCGCCGGGCAAGCGTCCCCGGCTGGCCTGGTAGGCGGCCACAAATTCCTGGGCCGCTGCCGCGCCTGGCGATTGGTGAAACGTGCTGACTCCTCCCAGGGCGGCCTTGCCGACCGTGGCAATTACGTCTTCTTGGTCATACAAGGCACCGGGGCCGACAATCTGGATTTTGCCGTGCAGCTGATAGTCCTGCATTTGCTGATGGAAGCGAACCGCATCAGCACCGGCCAGAAAGGTGTATACGAAGCGGGGGTTGCTGGCGGCCAGATTCATCAGGATAGGCGCGAAGTCCGGCGTACCCAAGGGGGTCCAGATGCGCTCCCCCAGGGTGCCACCCTGCTCCTGGTAGGTCTTGGCAAAATCTTCAATGTATTCGCGGCCTGCGGTGTAGTCCGAGCCCAGGGTGATGCCGCCGGATTTCTCGATCTGCTCAAAGGTCCACAAGGCGCCGGTGTGACCCAGCATCCAACTGGTTTTGGTGGGACGAAAGACGTAAGGGCTGGCTGCCCCCCGGGCCAGATCATTGGCTGCCGCATTGGAGATGAAGGTTGGCAGTTGGGCATCATGCACGATGTCACGAATGGCCAGCGCGATATTGGCGCTGATCACCCCGCCCAGAATATCGATCTGGTCGCGCTCGATCAGCTTGCGTACTTTACGGATGGCTTCGTCCGGCTTGCCGTGGTCATCTTCGACCAGCAATTGAACCTGGCGTCCGCCCATTTCGTAATTGCACTGTTTCAGCAACAACTCCAGGCCAGCCCGCATGCTTTCTCCCAAGGAGGCAAAGGGGCCGGACAAAGAGGTCAGCAAGGCAATTTTCAAGGGGCCGTCTTGCGCGCGAAGCAGGCGAGGGACGCCAAAGAGCAAAGGACCGGCCGCCGCGGCCAGCAATAGCCGACGACGTTCAGCGCGCGTAGGGGAAAGAGTCACGAGATCTTGTTTCCGTAAGAGAGCCACGGTTGCCTGGCAGGACATCTCAGGCGGGTGACTGCGATACTAAATGTTAATCATTATCATTTTATGGGCTTTTTACCGGTAAATAAAGGCTCCTTCAGGATGAAGGACGATTTCAAGTCTGGTTCACCGGCCGGACATGGCCTGTTTTTGAAGAAGGCGCAGTAGCCTGGGCATAAAAAAAGCGTCTACCTGGACGCTGGGGTGAAGCAAGGCAAGCACTGACCTTAGGGCGTCGCCCCGTTGATATTGGCGCGAATGCGGTTGAGAAATTGGCGCAGTAGGGCGAGCTCCTCAACCGAAAAGCCTTGAATGGCACGGTGATGAATGTCCAGCGCGGCAGGCAGGACGCGCAGAAAATGCTGTCGACCCTGTTCATGCAGATGGATGAGCACGCGACGCTGATCCAGCGGATCAGCCTGGCGCGACAGGTGACCGGCGTTTTCCATAACGACCAGGGCGCGTGACAACGTAGTTTGATCCACGTCGGTGTATTGCGCCAGGGTGCTGACGCCCAAGCCATCGGTTTCATTCAGAAAAGCCAGTACCCGCCAATGCAGCAGAGTCAGGTCATGGCTGCGCAGCAAGGTCTGAAAGTCGGCATTCAAGGCCGAGGTGCTGCGATTGAGCAGATAGGGGATGAAGGTATCGTGCCCGGTATAGGCGTCGGTCAGAGGGCGGCTGGCCATAGTGAAGCGGCTTCCTTGAGGCAAAAAAAAGCAGGCTACCCGTTCTGAGTGATTGAGTCAGCCTGCGAAAACCCGGCCAGCGCTGCAAGGTGGCCGGGCAAGTGGTCAGTTCAGTCTTGATGGGTTAGTTCGTATGATCCACTTTGTGCTGTAAAGCGGCAATGGTCAGGTTCAGTGCGAAGCCCAGCACGCAGATCCAGACCAGGGGGACAAACATATCAATCGTGCGGTAGCTGCGTGCAGCGGCGGTCAGCATATGGCCCAGCCCGTCGGTAGAGGCAATCATCTCGGCCAGAAAGACCACCACGCAGGCAATGACACCGGCTACTCGCACGCCGGCCAGCACGGTCGGGCTGATGGCAGGCAAAATGATTTTCCACAAACAGGCACTGCGGGATGTCCCCGCGGCACGGGCAGACCAGATCAGCTTGCGGTCCACCGTCTGCGCTGCCACCCAACTGGCCATCAGCACTGGGAAAATTGCATCCGAGACCACCAGTGCGATTTTCGATGAGCTTTCAAACCCCATGATGAGAATCAGCGCCGGATAAAGGGCGATTTTGGGAATAGGGGCCAGCAGACGGATCAGGGCATCGAGCAGAAAGGAGCTCCAGCGCGTCAGTTGAGCTGTCAGCGCCAGGCTTACACCGACCACGCAGGCGATCAGCAAACCACTGAGCAGGCGGTAGATCGTCATGCTCAGGTTGTGCCAGAAGTCGGCCTGAGCGGCCAGCTCCAGCACCCGCAAAAAAATGGCGGAGGGGGCTGGCAACAACTGCGGGCTGACCCAGCCCGAGCGAGTGCACAGTTCCCAGACTATCAGCATCAAGGCCGGACTGATGCACAAAGACAGTCCGGTCCAGTCCCGGCGTTTGGCCGGGCGGCTTGGAGTAGAACGCCTAGCGTGTTCCGCTGAGGCAAGGGTTTTAGTGGTCATGGCGTCATCCTTTGTCCATCAGGCTTTGGGTGGAGTCATGCCAACGCGTGCAGCGTTTGCGAACAAACTCGAACAGGGCGTCGCAGACAATGCCCAGTACGGCAAGCAGCATGATGACGGCATACACGGTGGAGTACTGCGCCATATCCATGGAGGTGAACAGCAGATTGCCTATGCCTTCCTGGCGCGCGATCATCTCGGAGGACACCATCACGATCAGCGCCATGACCACCCCCACGCGGCAGCCAATCATGACTTCAGGCAAGGAGGCGGGCAGCACGATCTTGCCCAGCCGCGCCAGCGGCCCCATGCCCATGGATTGGGCCACCCAGATCAGCTTGGGCTCGATACGGCTTGCGCCGTGATAGCTGTGATAGAGCAAGGGCAAGGACACCCCCAGCGCGATGACCAGAATTTTGGAAAAGTCACCCAGCCCGAACCACAGCATCAAAATCGGCATCAAGGCCGCTTTAGGCATGGGGTAGGCCAAGGCTACCAAGGGATAGAAGGCGGTATAGACCAGGCGACTGCGGCCCATGGCCAGACCCAGCGGTACTGCTACCAGCAGCGCCAGGGCGTAACCGGCAAACATGCGGCCTATCGATTGCAGGATAGCCGACCAGGCCATCGGGTCGCTGATCAGGGCCGGTACCTCATGCAGGGCTGCCCAGGGGCTGGGGAAAGAGTCCAGCCCCACCCAGCGGGCCAAGCCCGCCCAGACCAGCAGCACCAGGATGGCCGCCATGACCAGGCAGGCCCAGCGATGTTCATACCAGTGCTGGGGCGTCATGGATGGGCCTCCGCCATCAGGGATTGCTCCAGACGGATAATGGTTTCCTGATAGACCGGATTGCGTAGCAGTTCACTGCGGATACGGGGGCGGGGCAAGTCGATCTCCACCACCTCCTTGATGCGGCCGGGCGAGCCCGTCATGACAATGACGGTGTCGGACAGAAATACTGCCTCGTCCACGCCGTGCGTCACGAATACCACGGTATTGCGCAACTGCTCCCACAGACTGAGCAGTTCCGTTTGCAGGGTGACGCGGGTGTGGGCATCCAGTGCCCCGAAGGGCTCATCCATCAGCAGGATGTCCGGCTCATAGGCCAGGGTGCGGGCGATGGCTGCGCGCTGACGCATGCCGCCGGACAGTTCACGCGGATAAAAGGAGGCGTATGGCCCCAGCTTGACTTTGTCCAGCCATTCGCTGGCACGCTGTTCGGCCTGCGCCTTGGGCATGCCTTGCTCACGCATGCCGTAGGCCACGTTTCCCAGGACGGTTTTCCAGGGAAACAGCGCGTACTCCTGAAACACCGGGCCGCGGTCCGGGCCCGGGCCGGTAATGGGCTTGCCCTTGACGCGAATCTGTCCGCTGGAGCAGGACTCAAAGCCCCCCAACATATAGAGCAGAGTGCTTTTGCCACAACCGCTGGGGCCCAGAATAGAAACAAAACGCCCTGCCGGAATGCTCAGGGCGATGTCCTGCAGGGCGGTGTGGCTGCGGCCCTGCCGGGTGTTGAAGGTTTTGCCGACACCATCCAGTTCAATCATGGTGTTGCCTCGCGTAAATCAGCCCGGTAGAAGTCCTGCACGTTCAGCGCTTTTTTCAGGAAGCCGGCCTGGTGATAGCGATCGTAGGTCCCCTGAATCGATTCCAGATTGGGCTGCATGTCCGGGACACGTGCAAAGTCCTGGTCGGTGAACAGGTACTGCGCCAGCAGGTCCTTGGGCGCACGGGTGATCTGGGCGGTTACATCCACCGCCAGTGAGGGATCTTTGCTGAGCATGCCCATGGCCGCTTTCAAATCCTGCACGTAGGCACGTACCACTTCGGGGGTGGCGTCGCTATAGGCTTTGCTGCAGGCTTCGAAAATCTGTACGGATGGGCTGGCCACTTCGGACAGGGAAAACAGCTTGCGCAAGCCACCTTTCTTCTCGTTCAGCAGGGCAAAGGGCTGGGCCATGGGACCGGCATCAATGCGGCCGCTGCGAATGGCGTCGGCGGCAGGCGGAAAGCCCGTTTCAACGATTTTCACGTCCTTGTCCGGGTCAATGCCGTTCTGACGCAGCCACAGCAGCATGTCAAAGTACACGCCCGCCCCGTAGGCATTGGTGCCGATGACCTTGCCTTTCAGGTCCGCCGCGGTCTTGATCGGGCTGTCGTCCTTCACGGCCCAGTAGACGGAGAAGTGATCATCGTCCGAGTGCACGTGCTGGGCCACGATATAGGCTTCCAGACCGCTTTCAATCGCACCATTGGCCAGCGACATGGGGGCCATGGTGGAACATTCCAGCACACCGGCCCGCATGGCTTGCACCATGGGGGAGGTGCCCTGGAACTGTGTCCACTGGATCTGGTATTTTTTGCCTAATTGTGGAAACAGCTCGGGGCGCTTGGCCATCAGATACTTGGCTTCCTCGCCCGGAATGGTCCAGCCTACCCGTAGGGTGGGGACTTCCTGAGCCTGGCTCAGACCATGACAGCTCATCAGGGCAAACAGCAAGGCAGCGGTTTTTTTCATCGTCGGGCTGCCCCAGGATGAAAAGCGCCCTCCTGGAGGGCAGCAAGCCGAAGGCGCAGCGTGGGAGTCTTTTTTCATTCCTGTGTCTCCTTGGCAAAGTGCTCGGCGTGGGCGGGGGCCAGGCCGATGTGATCCAGCATGCCCAGTACGCGGGCCAGCACGTCGCGTCGATAGGCGGGCTGCTGGTCCACTGGGTACTCGTGAAAGCCCTGTCCGCTGCGCAGACCGTTGCGTCCACTTTCCATATAACGGGTGATGATGTCGGGAACGGCGTAGCGCTCCGGGTCCAGGTTCTGCGACAGGTACTGGCCGGCGTGGTACAGAATGTCGTTGCCGCCATAGTCGATGAACTCGAGCACGCCGATGCTGGCAAAGCGGAAACCCAGACCGTAGCGGGTGGCTTTATCAATATCGGCGGCGCTGGCCACGCCTTCCTCAACCATGCGGGCCGCCTCATTCATGATGAGGGTCTGCAGGCGTGGCACGATGAAGCCGGGATGGCAGCCGCAGACCACGGGGACTTTCCCGATGGACTCCAGATTGCTTTGCAGACGGCTCAAGGTCTGTTCGCTGGTGCCGGGGTGGGCACTGATTTCCACCAGAGGAATCAGGAATGCCGGGTTGAGCCAGTGGGCATTGAGAAAACGCTCGGGGTGACTGAGCATGGGGGCCAGGTCGGAGGCCAGCATGGTGGAGGTCGTGGAGGCGATCAGCGCCTCGGGCCGGGCCAGTTCGCCAATGCGGCCCAGTGCGTCAGCCTTGGCCTCGCGGGTTTCGGGCACGCCTTCGTAAATCAGGTCTGCCTGGCCCAGCACCTGGGCCGCGTCGTTTAACGGGGCGATGCTGATGCAGGCCAGATAGTCGTCAATCTGCTGGGCTGCGAACATGCCCAGCTCGGCCAACTGCTCCAGCGTGGCGCCTAACTCCTGGCGTATGTCGGCTTCCAGACGGGTGCGATCAGCAGGCTGACGGGGTTTGAAGTCCAGCAAGGTCACGGCGTGGCCGCGCAGCGCATAGGCCAGGGCAATGCCCCGCCCCATGCGACCTGCGCCCACCGCAACGATACTTTTGATCGGGGCGGGCGCGTTCATCAGGCTCTCCCGGCGTGCAGCATGGCTTGCAGTTGTTCGCGGTTCATCGTGTCCAGACCCAGGCTGGCCAGGGTGCGCCGGCCTTGACGCAGGTCTTCGCCCACGATGGCTCCGGCAATGGCCAGCAAGCCTTTGGTGACGGGGGCGTCCACACCGGCCCAATCGGCGACGGACGCAAAGAACGCCAGGCCCAGCATGGTGTCTTCCCGCATGTAGCGGTGCTCTTGCAGGTCGATCTTCTCGCGCCAGTCGCCGCTTTTCACCAGCTTGGAGTGCGAGGAACGGTCGCCATACATCCACTGATCGTTCTCGTAATGGTCAGACAGAGGGAAATGCGGGGCACCGTAGCCCAGCGCTTCACGAATGCGCATGCGCTCATTGTCCAGTTGCGTTGTTACCGCGCGCACCGAGGGCTGGGTGCCTTCGTTGTGGATATCCCAGGCCGGGAAATGCTCCAGCGGGCCGGCATTCATCATGATCAGTGGCGGGTGGATGATGGGGCCGGCATTCATCAGCGCGCCGGACAGGGCATCTTCGCAGCGCTCCACGCTGGGGAACACCTTGCCAATCACCGCCAGGGCGTGGTCGGTATTGCGGGCTGGGTAGACGCCGGTAGGCAAGCGGGTGGCGCGGGTAGTGATGTTGATGACGGTATCGCCATGCTTGCGGGCCAGCCAGGGCAGCGTGCCGGTTTCCGCCCAGCTGACATCGGCCTTGTTGCCGGTGCCGCGCACGATCTCGCTCATGATGAAAGAGCCAAACGTGCCGGGGGGCAGGAACACCACCTGGCCGTCTGTCAGGTGCGGAGCCATGGCGCGGGCAATATCTTCCTGGGCGATCGCAGGTGACGGGATCAGCACCAGATCGGCACCGGCGATGGCCTCGCCAATATCGGCGCAGATCTTGGCAATGGGGATTTCACGCTCGCCTGCTTCGTCTTTCAGCGTCATGACCGGACGGTCCAGCAAGGGCTGCAACTGAGCCGTATCCCGACGCCACAAACGGACCTCGTGACCCTGTTCGCTCAAGTCGGCTGCTGCCGCGTAACAACCGTGTCCGCCACCTAATACCGCTACCTTCATAATCTGTCTCCCATCTCTTTTGTAATTTCTATGCACTTGCATATAAATACAGACTAAAAGAAGTTGAGGCCTAAAACAAGGGGAGAAATGGGGGGAGTTACCCTAGGGCGGGAAAACTTGGATATGAAGTGAAAACGCGCGTCCTGCGCGCCGGGAGAACACGGCTAAGCCGCGCCACAAGCCAGTTCCAGGGCTCGCAAGGTGGCTTGTGCCAGAACGTGGCCGTGGCCGGCGCCGGGCAGAACATGCAGATTCGCCTGCATGCCTTGGGCTTGCAAGTGCGCTTGGAGTTGTCGCATGGTGGGCAGGGTAGGTACACCATTTTTGCGTCCTTCCGGGCCCGCTGCCTGAGCGCTCAGCGGATACCAGGCCTCGGAGGCACCGGCCAGAATATCCACCTGTACCGGCTTGCCCAATTGCTCCAGCAAAGTCCAGATCAGGGGATCGCGCCACCACAAGGACGGACTGGCGCACAGATAATGATGGATGGGCAGGCTCTGTTGACTAAGGGCGTACAGCACGAACAGACCCGCGTAGGAGTGGCCGTACAGGCTGATACGGGCACGGGTCAGTGCGGGCGCTACTCCTTGGGCCAAGGCCAGAGCCCTGCGCACTTGTTCGATCATGGCGGGTGCGCCACCGGCTTGCCACTCGGGAACGCGCGGATCTTCCCATAAGCCGCCGTCCGGGCCGGGCGGGGTGTAGTCCAGTGCGCGGTAACGGGTGATCTGATCGCGATCGCCTTGATAGCCCAGCGACAGAATCGCGCAGCGCTGCAAGGCGGGGTGGCCGCTTTCTTCCAGCAGTGGCAAGGTCCACTGACCATCAAGCAGGCACAGCACAGGCAGAGGGCCTTGTGCAGGCTTTCCGTCCGGCAGGCGCAACAGGACGTGATGGGGATGGCCGCCCGTGGGGGGCAGCTCCAGTGGAATCAGGCGCGACATGAAGGTTTAGGACGCGGGCTTTAGATCAATCATGTAAGTGCCTTCCATGGGCACGGTCAGAAAGCGCTGGTTTACTTCTTCCAGCGTTTTCAGGGCCGACACCCCTTCAAAGCGATCTGGATGAATCCAGCCTGCCAAGGCTTCGATGAAAATCATATGCAAGGGGGAGTCGTTGAAAGCGTGCCAGATACCGTGGCTGTTGCCGCTGCGCACGGCTGGCAAGGCCTGCAGACGGTTGCCGTCAATGATGGCCTGCAGGCTTTGACGCGCCTGATCTTCACTGACGCCCGTGCCAATGGTCAGCCCGCCGGAGGTGCTGCGCTTGCCGGCGCCTGTGCCGGTGGCCACATAAACCATCGGGGCGCGGGAGTGGATGTATTCAAAGTTCAGTTTGCCGGTAGCACTTTTGAGTACATCCGCGCCAATATTATGGCCGCCTGCATAGCGGATCATGTCGTTGAAGGTGCCGGCGCCAGGCGAGTTGCAGCAGTCCGTGCTGCCGGCATGCGCATGCACGAAAACGGGCGGGTGATCGTCTTGGGGCAGATCCGTCAGTCGCTGGGCAACACCCTGCATGTGTTCTTCGTAAAACTGGATGAATTCCTCAGTGCGCTCCTTCTCACCAACGGCGTAACCCAGGGCGCGCAGGCTGGGCACGGTGTTCTCCAGCGGATTGACAAAGAAGTCGATGACAATGACGGGGACCTGGGCGGCGGTCAGACGCTGGATCAGGGCCGAGTCGCGCGTGTCCTGGCCGGGCGTCAGGCCGGCAAAGGCAGCGGTCAGCACCACAAGGTCGGGGCGCAGGGCCAGGGCTTGCTCTACCGAGAAGGTATCAGCCGTATGGCGTCCCACAACGGGGATGTTGGCCAGTTGAGGGTAGTGCTTCAGATAACGTTCATATTCGTTGGAAAAAGAGGTCTTGAACTCGTCCGACCAGCCCGCAATCAGCGTGGCCGGTTCGGGGTGAACCAGCGCCAGCACCGGAAAGTGTCGGGCCTGAGTCAGCACAATCCGTTTGGCCGGTCCGGGCAGGGTAACGGTACGGCCCATGACATCGGTGACTTCGATGGGCTGTGCGTTCGCCCCCAAGGGCAGGAGCAGGCACAGCGACAGCAGCAGGTGGCGCAGGATGTTCATGGATTCTCCGAAGTCACAGCACAGGCTCTTGCAGCCCGTCGATAATGATTTGCAAGGTACCTTGCGAGCAACTTTCCACGCGGGCGCGCACGCCATAGGCCTGGGCCAGCGAGTGGGGGGTAATCACCTTGGAAGGCTCACCTTGCGCCAGCAGGCCGCCGCCTTCAATCATCAGCGCGTAGTCGCTGTGGCGCAGGGCCACGTTCAGGTCATGCAGCACGATCAGGGTGATCAGATTGTTGTCGTGGGTTTCCTGGGCCAGCAGGTCCATGACATGGAACTGATAGTTCAAGTCCAGGGCGGACAGTGGCTCATCGAGCAGCAGCAAGGTGGGCTTGCGGATCAGGGCTTGCGCCAGACCGACCAGTTGTTTCTGGCCACCCGAGAGTTGGTCCAGATAGTGCATGGACAGGTGCGCAATACCCAGGCGCTGCAGGATGTGCAGGATGTGTTCATGGTCCACGTCCCGCGCATGGCCACCGGGAGCCGAGGCATTGGCAGCCACCAGTACCGATTCAAAGACGCGCAGGTGAACCGACGCGGGCAAGGACTGGGGCAGGTACACCACTTTTTGGGCCCGCTGCTCAAAGCTGACACCGCTCAGTTCCTGGCCATCGAGCAAGACCTCGCCCGTGGTGGGCTTGAGCAGTCCTGCCAAGGACTTGAGCAGGGTGGATTTGCCGCTGCCGTTAGGACCGAGCAGGGCCACAAGCTGACCAGCTTGCAAGGGCTTGATGGTCAGCCGGGATAGAATTTCGCGTTTGCCGTAGGATAGGCTCAGATCGTGGACTTCAAGCATGGTTCACTTTATTTGGCGGCGCAGCACCACGCCCAGAAAGAAGGGCACACCCACCAGGGAGGTGACAATGCCGACCGGAATAATGATGCCGGGCACCATGTTTTTCGAGGCAATCGAGGCCAACGACAGAATCACTCCGCCCACCAGCGCGCTGCCGGGCAAGTAAAAACGGTGATCTTCACCAAACAGGCGGCGGGCAATATGCGGGGCAATCAGTCCCACAAAGCCGATGGTGCCTACAAAGGACACGGCCAGCGCGGCCAGCAGACTGATGCGCAGCAGGGACACCAGACGCAGGCGCGAGACATTGATACCAAAGCTGGCGGCGCGGTCCTCTCCCAGACGTAGGGCGGTCAGTTTCCAGGTATCGCGCAGAGACAGCGGCAAAATCAGCGCAAACACCGCCAGCATGATACCGACCTTGCCCCAGGAGGAGCGCGACAGGCTGCCCATGGTCCAGAACACCAGCCCTTGCAGGGCTTCGGCGCTGGCCACAAACTGCACCAGCGAGACCAGCGCATTGAATGAGAACACCAGCGCAATCCCAAACAACACCAGATTGGCAGTGCTCATCGCCCCCCAGCGCGCCACCGCGTCAAGCAGCAAGGCCGAAAACAGGGCAAATACAAAAGCGTTGGCCGCAATGGTCCAGGCCTGGGGAACACCGGGCAGCGACAGGTCCAGCACGATGGCCAGGGAGGCGCCAAAGGCAGCCGCCGAGGAAATGCCCAGCGTGAAGGGACTGGCCAAGGGATTATTCAGAATGGTCTGCATTTCCGCGCCTGACAGGCCCAGGGCCAGGCCAATGGCCATGGCCATGAGTGCATAAGGCAGGCGGATTTCCCAGACAATGACACGTGTGGTCGGATCGGACTGTTCCGGCTTGAACAGCGCGTGGCTGAGTTCGCCCAGGCTCAGGCCCGAGGGACCGAGCATGAAATCGGCCACAATCGAGGCCATGATGATCAGGATCAGGGCGCCCACCAGCAGCCAGCGCCGCTTGAGGATGTGTTGATAGTCGGCCAGCGCCGTGGCCGGAACAGCAGATGTGGACATTAAGTTTCTGAATGAGAACCGTTTACGCAGAAAGAAAGTATAGTTCATCGGCTACGCTTTGGCGTCATCACCGCGACTCTTTTATGCAGCTTGAACACCTAGACTATCTTTCGCCTTTGGGGCGTCATTATCGCCTGACCCTGGCCGTCCCCCTGGGCTCGGCCCCGGAAAGCGGCTGGCCGCTGGCCTGCGTGCTGGACCAGACGCAGTTTCAGGCGGTGCTGGCCGCCGTACCCGGTGCGGCGCCTCTGTGCGGTGCGGTGCTGGGCGTGGACTATGTCCAGGAAAATTGGCGCGATCAGGATTACACGCCCGGACCCGAGGGCGAAGCCGGGCGTGCCGATGATTTCCGGGTCTTGCTGCGCGATGTGTTTCTGCCCTGGGCGCACGGCAGGGCGCAACTGGATCCGCAACGCCGCTTGTTGTGCGGCCATTCGCTGGCCGGTTTGTTTGCCTTGCATGCGTTGGTGCACGAACCAGGCCTGTTCCAGGCCATGGCGGTATCCAGCCCTTCGGTGTGGTGGGGGGACGCCTATCTGGCCCGATTGCTGGCGCAGCCCCTGCCGCCGGCGGCCTTGACCGTGCCGGTGTCGATCACGGTCGGCGAATACGAACAGCGCCTGGGACCGGCCGAAGAGGCCCTGCCGGAACCGGCCCGCGAGCAGCGGCGTCAGCGTCTGCTGGAGCGCCGCATGGTCGATGGCGCGCGCGAGCTGGCGCAGGAGCTGGCTCAGCATCAGGGTGGGGAACCGCGCTTTCGCATGATACCGGGCTGCAATCACAGTCAGTCCGGTTGGGTCGCCTTGCCGCAAGGCTGTCTGGAATGGCTGGCTGATGTGTGGCCTCGCTGATCTTGTTTAGCTGAGCCGCTGTTTTGCTGCTGCGCTTGGCGAGGGCGCCGTGCTTGATGCCTTGTGCAAGCCGTCGTTCCCACGCGAAGGAAGGCAGTGTGACGGTTTCCTCGAGGCGGACCGCGTATGTGATTGGCTCTGCGCCATCCGCTGCGAGCCCAGTTTACTTTCTTTGCCTGCTTTGACTCGTTTGCTTGATGATTGTGGGCGGGGATTGTCCTATGTTTTCTTGCCCTCAATGACGTTTATTACGGTGATTGCCTGTATTCTCTGAACGTCCTAGAGCAGACCCGTATAATGCTGCTCATGCTTGCTGGAACCGGCTTTTCTGCCTTTCTCGTTCTCTTCTTCCCGTATTTTCAGGTCCCCGCCCTATGGCTGCGCGTCGCGCTTCGTCCGTTTCCGATTCTCCCGTCCCCACTCAAGCGGGCATGCTGCTCCATCCTCAATGGCTGGACTACCCGCGCCTGGAAGGCGTGGCTCGTCAGGTCGCCAAGAAAGCGCGTTATCAGGACCGGTCAGGCATACGGCGGATATGGCTGAAAGCCTGGCGCCTGCCGCAGGATGCCGCTTTTTTCAATCAGATCATCGCTGCCGAACTGGGTTTGAAGGATGCGGACCAGCGCCTGGCGTCTCAAGGGGTGCCCGAGCTTGTGATTGGCATCTTGCGCTTGCTCTATCAGATGAGCGTGGACAAGCTGGAAGCGGATGCGTATGAAGCCTTGCGTGAGCAACTGCTTGAACAGCGCGGCCGCTTGGCCGGGGCGATCGCGTCCCAGTCTTTGCCCTTGAGCGAGAACTGGCCGGAAGCTGAGCGTGGATCACGTTTGCAAGCGCTGCTGCAGGCCTGGCAGAGCTTGCCCTTGGCACAAACCTATTTGTGGCAGTTACAGGCTGAACAGCGCGACCGCGAGCAGCGTAGTCAGCGTTGGGAGCAGGCCCAGAAAGAACGTGAACAGGCGCGGCAAAAAGAACAAAGCGACAAGCAGCGCAAGTTCGATCACGCACAGGAGCGTCTGACGGCATGGTTAAAAGAGCAAGGTTGCGAGCCGCAACGCATTACCCTGGAGGCTTTTGAGGGCCTGCAAGCCGGTGAGCCTGCTCATTGGTTCCTGACGGTGTATGGCCGCAATGCCAGCGCCGCTGTGTTGGCCCAGGAATTCAAGCTGGATGCCCAGCAGCAGGAGTTTCTGTTGCAGGCACAAGCCCAGCGTCAGGAACGTCAGCGTGAGCAGCGCCAGCAACGTTGGGCTTGGGAGCAGGAGTGTATCGGTTCCGAAGAAACCATGGCCTTGCTGGGGATTACCCGTCAGGAGTATGAGCTGTGGCTGGCGGACCGCCGTTTGCCCAGTACCAAGCTGGAAGTGCGCAGCGCAGCCGCTGGAGGGCGTGACCGCGTCGCCCATCATCCGGATTTACTGGCTGCGATAGATCAAAGCCAGATTGAACAATGGCGAGAACAGCACGCCAGTACCCTGAGCAATCGTGAACGAGCGCAGTATCAGCGAGCCGCTGACCGCGCCCGCACGCAATGGCGTCAGCAACAAGTACTGAACCGGATCAGGACGCAGGAAGCGTGCGATTACGAGCTCGACCCGGAAGATCCGTTACGTCTGTGGTGGCACAAGGATGTGTGGCTGGCGGTGAATGTGCCCGTAGCGGGCGAGCGTCAGCATTGGCGCGCCAATGTACGCATGCAGGCGGCTGTGCCTTTGCCGCGTACTGGCTCGGAGCTGGATCGTCTGCCGGCGCGCGTGGCGGTCTTGTTCAATACGGCGGCTCAAAACCGTCTCTCCCAGCGTCTGGAAGATTCGCTGGATGCGTTTTTGCAAACCCAGCGCCCCCTGATTGATGGCTCGTCGTTTCTGGAACTGGCCAAGGCCTTGCGCATGGCCTTGGAAGAGGGCATCGAGCAAAAGGAAATCGAGGCCGGAGATTTTGAGAAGCGTCTGCTCAATGGCCCGGTGCGCCGCATTCTGGAGAGTGTGGAGCAGCAGCGTGCCCAGGACTTGATGCGTCTGGGCGATTTCCCGGAAATGTTCAGTCTGGCTCGTGGCATACGACGTCACCTGGTGTTTCGTTTGGGGCCGACCAATTCGGGCAAGACTCACGAGGCCCTGGAAGCGTTGATGGAGGCCCGCTCGGGGGTTTACCTTGCGCCCTTGCGCCTGCTGGCCATGGAAGTGCGCGATCGCTTGATGAATGCGGGCATCCCCTGCAATCTGGTGACGGGCGAGGAGCGCGTGATGGTGCCCGGCGCCCAGCACACCGCCTGCACGGTCGAGATGATGGACCCCACGATGGAAGTGCGCGTGGCCGTCCTGGACGAGATTCAAATGCTGCAAGACGAGCAGCGTGGCTGGGCCTGGACGGCAGCCTTGGTCGGTGTTCCGGCCCGTACCCTGTTTGTGTGTGGCGATGCCTCGGTGTTGCGCCCTTGTGAGCGGCTGGTGCGCTCCATGGAAGAGACCATGGAGCTGGAATTTACCGAACGCAAGACGCCACTGGAAGTGATGCCTTATCCGGTTGAGCCACCGCCCGCCACGGGCAGACAAGGGCGTCAACCTGCCGCCTGGCGTGGCCGCAAGGATCGTCAGCGTGAAGCGCAGGGAGTGTCCAAGGGCGATGCGGTGGTGGCCTTCACCCGTAAAGATGTGTTGACCTTGAGTGCCCGCTACCGCGCCCAAGGCTGGAAAGTGGCCACGATCTATGGTGCGCTGGCTCCGGAAGTGCGTCGTACCGAGTCCGAGCGCTTTTCCCAAGGCGAGGCCGATGTGCTGGTGGCGACCGATGCGATCGGCATGGGTCTGAACCTGCCGATTCGCCGTGTGCTGTTCTCCACAGTGCACAAGTTTGATGGCCGCTCCATGCGCGTCCTGAACGCCACCGAAATCCGCCAGATTGCCGGCCGTGCCGGCCGCTACGGTCTGTACCCCAAAGGGTATGTGGGGGCGATGGACAAGCAGGACTTGAACCACATCCGTACGCAACTGCAAACTGAGGCACCCAGTGTGGATCTGCGTTTGCCCATCGCGCCCAGCCCCGAGCATGTCCAGGCGCTGGCGGCTTTGCTGGATAACAACAATATTGGCGCGGTGTTGCAGTATTTTGCCCAGAAGGTGGCCTCAGACAGTCCTTTGTTCCAGACGGCCGGCCTGAAAGATGCCATCGAGCTGGGTTTTTGGGTGGACCGCCTGGCACCGAAACTGGAGTTGCGCGAGAAGTTCACCTTTGCCTGTGCGCCGGTCTCGGTGGATAAAGATACCGAGCTGGATTATTTCAAACGTTGCCTGTCGGCCTATGTGGCGCAACGGCCGATGGCCCTGCCCCCGGCGCCCTCCTGGCTGAAGTCGGCCAGCCCCTCGCGTCTGGAGGATGCCGAATTGTTGAGCAAGCAGATCAGTCTGTACGCCTGGTTCAGCATGAAGTTTCCACAGGTGTTCGACCAAGGGCCCTGGCTGCCGGAAGTGCGCTCTCAAGTCAGCCGCTTTATTGAACGCAGTCTTTTGCACCAAAGCGGCTTTGGGCAGACCAGCCGCGAGGCGTTTGGAACACCCTCGCCCGGCAAGCGCTGAACCGGTTGTTAATCCCGGTGTCAGCGCGTTGGCCCGGGCGCCTCCCAGGGATTCGATCCTGTCTGGGGCGTTTGATACACTATGCTCCGTACGGAGGTGTCCGTACGGTCCGGTTAAGGGGTACCATGCCCCTATCCCTGCGCTGTTGTCTGGCGCCCTCCCTGTTTTCCAAAGCTATCTATGAATTACCGCAAGCTGACCTTGGTGTTGGCGGCGTTGGCGATGCTGGGGCCTTTTGCTACCGATGCCTATCTGCCGTCCTTTCACCGCATTGGTGTCGAATTTTCTGTTGACCAGTCAATGGTTCAGCAGACCTTAAGTCTGTATCTGTTCGGTTTTGCTTTCATGAGCCTGTTCTGGGGCATGTTGTCTGACAGTTTTGGACGTCGCCCCGTGATTTTGGCCTCCCTGATCCTGTTTCTGATCGGTTCGATTGGCTCTGCACTGGCCCCCAGTTTTTCCTGGCTGCTGTTTTTCCGTATGGTGCAAGGCTGTTCAGCAGGAGCGGGCCGGGTGGTAGGCCAGGCCCTGGCACGAGACTGTGTGCAGGGCGTCACGGCCCAGCGTTTGTTTGCCCATATCACGATGGTGTTCAGCCTGGCTCCGGCGATTGCTCCCGTGTTGGGCGGCTACTTAAGCAGCTACTCGGGCTGGCGCTCGGTATTTTGGATGCTCACGGTGCTGAGCGTCGCGCTGATCGCCGTGTGTTGGCGCCAGTTGCCTGAAACCTTGCCCGTGGCCTCCCGTCAGCCCTTGAAGTTGGGGGTTATTCTGGCTAATTACGTGCGCGCTTTGAGCAATGGCCGCTTTGTGTTGGCGATCTCGGCGATTGCCTTCGCATTTGGCGGTTTTGCCTTGTACATTTCGTCGGCAGCCAGCTTTGTGATTGGCGTATTGGGACTGACGGAGACGGCATTTGCCTGGCTGTTTCTGCCCTTTATTGGTGGCATGCTGGGTGGCTCGATAATCAATGCGCGTTTTGCCGAGAAGCTGGCCCCGGCGCGCATGATCCGCCTGGGCCTGGGCTTGATGCTGGGAGGGGCGGCATTTAACACGGTGTACAACCTGCTGTTTCAGGCAGAGGTGCCCTGGGCGGTGATGCCGATTTTTGTCTATGCCTTTGGCATGTCCATGGCCTTGCCAGGCATGACCGTGGTGACGTTGGGGACATTTCCCAGCATGCGCGGCCTGGCCTCCTCGGTACAAAGTGCCTGGCAAATGCTCTTGTTTGCTACCGTGTCCGGCGTAGTGGCCCCGCTCCTGTTTGAGAGCGGTTTGTTGCTGGCGCTGGGCATGCTGGCGGCAGCGGCCTTGTCAGCCGGTTTTTGGTGGTGCAGCCAGTTCCGTTCTCAGTGCAAGCGGGCCTGAGTCGGCTTCAGGCGCGGGGCGGCGTGTTGGTTGGCGACTCTCGGGCTATCGCCTGATTCTCTGGCAGAGCTTCGCCGTGCTCGGCTGTGGCGTCTGGGCCCGAGGCCTTGCCGGTGGGTGCCGAGGGGGTAAACCATTGCACCAGTCCCACTCCGGCCAGAATCAGCAGCACGCCCAGGATGCGGCCCATAGGTACGGGACGGGGATTCAAACCCATCAGGCCATAGTGGTCGATCAGCATGGAGCTGAGCATTTGCCCGGCCACGACGCACACAATAAAGCTGGCCGCGCCCATTCGTGGGGTCAGGATCAAGGCCGCGCTGATGTAGATCACCCCGCCAATTCCGCCCGTCCAAACCCACCAGGGCGCCTGGGCCAATTGTGCGGTCACCGGTGCGGGGGCGCGCATCAGCCAAAGCGTGGGCAGAACCAAGGCGGCGCTGATGGACAGGGACACGAGCGTGGCCCAGAGTGGGTGACCTAGCATTTTTCCCAGGATGGCATTGCTGGCAGCCTGGAACGGCACCACCGTTCCCGCAAAAACAGCCACGAACAGGCTTATCAAAGCGGTACCGGACATAGACAACTCTCCATAGAAGGTAAAACCTTATCTTGCACTATTCGTAAAACTTATTGAAATTGATAGTGCGCACAGTCATTATTCGTTCTATGGATGAGCTACGTCGTATAGACCTGAATCTGATGCTAAGCCTGCATGCCTTGTTGACGGAGCAGCATGTGACGCGTGCTGCCCATCGACTGCATAAAAGCCAACCTGCGGTCAGTCACGCCTTGGCGCACTTGCGCCAGGTGTTTAACGATCCCTTGCTGATACGTCGAGGCTCGCGGCTGGAGCTGACAGCGATGGCGCTGCAATTGCAGCGTCCCTTGGAACAGGCTTTGCAGCAGCTCAATGCTTTGCTGGATACGGGGGGCTTTGACCCGGTCAGCGAGCAACGTGAATTTCGTCTGGCCATGTCTGATTACGGTGCGCAAA
The DNA here is from genome assembly GCF_019343455.1 of Alcaligenes ammonioxydans. Lineage (NCBI taxonomy): Bacteria > Pseudomonadati > Pseudomonadota > Betaproteobacteria > Burkholderiales > Alcaligenaceae > Alcaligenes > Alcaligenes ammonioxydans. The sequence continues at coordinate 333,809 of NZ_CP049362.1, forward strand.
TCGTACTGCCGCCCCTGATGCGACGTTTACGACAGCAGGCACCGGGGATTCGGCTGGCGGTAAGCCAGGCCAGCCGCGAGGCCATGCTGGCCCAACTCAGTGATGGTGAGATTGATCTGGCCTTTGGCGTGTTCTCGGAAATGGCGGCCAGCTTGCAGGCGCAGACTTTGTTTGATGAGCATTTGATCTGCATCGCTGATCAAGCCAGCCTGAGCGGCGGGCAGCCCCTGGGCCTGGACGAGTGGTTGCAGCGTCCACATGTGTTGCTGGCCATGCGCCCCGGCGGCGAGAGCGAGGTCGACAAGGCCTTGAGCCAGCATGGCCTGCACCGGCAGATTGTGCTTTCCTTGCCGCACTGGAGTGCAGCGGCCCAGGTGCTGGAGGGCACGGACTTGATCCTGACAGTCTCCAGTCGTAGTGCCGAGCATTTACGCGATCAGGCCAGACTGGTGTTTTTCCAGCCCCCCCTGCCCATTCCCCCCGTCTTGTTTCAGCAAGTCTGGCATCGTCGCCGCCACACTGACCCAGCCCACGCCTGGTTGCGCCAGCAGGTGATGCAGTGCTGCCAAACCTAGGCTTTACCCTTTATGACGGCCTATCGCTTGACGATAGGGCCTGCAGTTTCCGACAATTTACGCTTACCGTTGAATTTCGCTTTTTATCCGTTTAAACGACGGGATAAAACGTTTGGATGACGCTCTGCGACCGGTGTGTCGCGTTTTTTTACTCATTGTTGATGAACCCCGCTACTGCCTTGAATCTGGATGAAGACACCTTGCACAAAGAGGCACGAGCTTGGGTCAGCCGCCTGAAAACGTCCTCGCTGACCTCTCGTCAGGCTCGGGAGCTGCGCCGCTGGTGTGGCCGCAGCCCTTCCCATGCGTCCGCCTTTGCTCATGCTCGCGAACTGTGGGATGCCATGCCCCAGCATCGCGAAGACTGGCTACGTGAGGCCAAGCTGACCCAAAAACGTGGCCATCGGCCTTTGCGCCGTGCCTTGCTGGGCGGCCTGCTGCTGGGTGGCGGTTTATACCTGGTCGCCAGGCCACCGTTGCAACTGTGGCCCTCGCTGGCAGATTTGCGTGCCGATTACCGTACCGGTGCGGGTGAGCAGCGGCGCGTGCAGTTGCTCGATCATGTCTGGCTGGACATGAATACGCGCAGTCGTTTGAATGTCAGCGATGATCCACATCTGGGCCGGGTCGTGGCCTTGCTTGAGGGCGAAGTGGAAGTGCGCCAGTCCGAACGTTCGGCATCGGTCTGTACCGTGTTTGCTGGTGCCGGGTCCATTCAGACCTTTAACGGCCGCAGCAATATTCGTTATGTGAATGGCGAAACCGAGGTGACGTGTTTGTCAGGCAGCGCCCAGGTGGATTTCGGTGGACAGGGTTATCGTCTGGCGGCCGGCGAGAGGCTGGTCTACGGACGCCACACCATCAGCGCGGTGCAAACCGTTCTGGAGAAGGATTTTCCTGCCTGGCGCCAGGGCCGGCTGGTCTTTCATGAACAGCCCTTGTCCCAGGTGGTGGCCGAGCTGAACCGATATTGGGCCGGGCACGTGATTCTACGGGACGCGTCCTTGGGTTCTATCCTGGTCAGCTTCGGGGTCAGTCTGGATAATTTGTCGGAGGCGCTGGACATCTTGCAGCAGCTCTACGGTCTGGATGCAATGCGTCTTCCCGGCGGGATTGCTCTGCTAAGTCGCGCCTGATTTTGGTACGCCCCCCTTGTCCTCGTCACAACAGGGCAGCGAATGCCGGTCGCTGCCGGCATTCGTGAACAACAAGAGCTACATACAGCGCAGAGGATGCCTGTCATAGGTAACAAGGCCAGGGTAATACCCTGGCCTTGTTTGCTTGCGACCTGGAGGCGTTCCTGCAGACCCGCTCCAGTACGGCCGCTGTGTAGCGTGGTCGCCCTTATTCCTGCGCTTGCTCCGCTACGTGCAAGCGGCTGACGTGTACCGTGGCGATACGACGCTGGCTGACTTCGGTAATTTCAAAGCGCAGGCCCTCAGCTTCAACGACCGTGCCCACGGTGGGCAGGGAGTCCAGACGCTCCAGCAGGAAACCGGCGACCGAGTTGAAGCTGTTGTCTTTCAGGAGCAGATCGTCTGCTTCGACCGCCTGGGCCAGCAAGAGCAGATCTATGCTGCCGTCCACCTGCCACAGGTTGGGGCCGATCTGCTGGATGGCAGGCTGCTCGTCCTCGTCCGGGAACTCGCCGGCAATCGCTTCCAGAATGTCGATGGGTGTCAGCAAGCCCTCAATGGCGCCGTACTCGTCAGTGACCAGCACGAATTGGCCGTTGGACTGCTTTAGCATGGCAATCGCGCTCAGCACATCGGTGTGCTCGTGCACGATGATGGGTTCACGCAGATCCGGCCACAGCTTGACCTGTGGGTACTCGTCCAGATCCGCCAGCAGGTCCTTGGCGCGCGCTACACCGACGACCTGGTCCAGATCTCCCTGACAGACGGGCAAAAAGCTGTGGGGGGTCGCGCGCAACTGTTGACGCAAGGTGTCGGTGGTGTCTTCGATGTTCAGCCAGGTGATTTCCTGGCGAGGGGTCATCAGCGAGCGGATGGGGCGTTCGGCCAGACTGAGTACACCGCTGACCATATTGCGCTCTTCGGTGCGGAAGGTCTGTTCATCCAGATCCGGCTGGCCCTCGCTGCCACTTTCATCCTTGTCTTCATGCTTGCGGTTGCTGAGCATGCGCAGCACGGCCTCGGCGGTACGGTCACGCAAAGGGCGGCGCGACTCCGAACGCAGCAGGCTGCGGCGGGCAATCTGGTTGAAGAACTCGATCAGGATGGAAAAGCCAATAGCGGCGTACAGATAGCCTTTGGGGATCTTGAAGCCCAGGCCTTCGGCGGTCAGCGTCAGACCAATCATCAGCAAGAAGCTCAAGCACAGCACCACCACGGTGGGGTGATTGTTCACGAAGGTGGTCAGTGGTTTGGAGGCCCAGATCATCAAACCGATGGATATGATAACGGCCGCCATCATGACAGGCAGTTCGTCCACCATCCCCACGGCGGTAATCACCGCATCCAGGGAGAACACGGCATCCAGCACCACAATTTGCGCCACCACCACACCAAAGCTGGCGTAAGCCTTGTTGGTGCTGGCGTGGTGACTGCCGCCTTCCAGACGCTCATGCAGCTCGCTGGTGGCCTTGAACAGCAGGAACAGGCCACCCAGCAGCAAGATCAGGTCGCGCCCCGAGAAACTGAGCGGGCCAATGGAGAACAGCGGCGTGGTCAGGGTAACCAGCCAGGAGACGATGGTCAGCAGACCCAGACGCATGATCAGCGCCAGAGACAGGCCGATCAGGCGAGCACGGTCACGCTGATGCGGGGGAAGTTTATCGGCCAGAATCGCGATAAAGATCAGGTTGTCGATGCCGAGAACAATCTCCAGCACCACCAGAGTTAATAAGCCGACCCATATGCTGGGATCGAGTAGCCATTCCATGATGTTGTCCTGTTAGACAGAGAAATAAGTGCAAAAACGCAAAACAAGCAGGGCGCAGGGGCGCGTCAGGAGTCAGACTCGTGGTGGACGATGCTCGGGGGCGAATTCGCAGCAAATAGCGGGCAGGGAATAAGGCGGGCAAGCCGAAGGCCAGGCATGCAGCCAGAACGACTGAACCGGGCAGGGCAAAGGGGTATCCGCATGGTCAGCGTACTGTTGCATGGGCGTATGCGCCAAAATGGCGCTGAGCTGCTGCAAAGGATGCTTTCCGGATTTGACTCGGTGGTCCACAGGCTCGGCCGCATCCGATTCGTGTTGAGCGAATAAGGCGGACTGACCACCTTGCACGGTTGCGTGGTAGTGAGAGCTGTAAGCCTGCAGGGGTAGGATGAGAAGTAAGACGACGACGAACCAACGTCTCATGGTGTCTAGGGAAAGTCTGTGACGACTCAGTATATCGTATGCGGACAAGTTCAAGGCAAGCGCAAGATCAAGTTCTGCTGTGTTGTGTATTCCTCACACAGGCGCCCTGGGTGAGTACCGGCTTCTCAATGGCACTGCCACGGAGCAGAAGTACACGGCTGTTGTTCCCGCGCCGGGCTGCTGCAAGTCGGCCTGGCGTGGGCCGCCTGGACGGCGGCAAGCAATTAGTAACTAAATTAACAAACGTGATTTTTCTGACCGCGCTAGCATTAGCACATTTTGTTACGTAGAGAGTGGAATGGGGCAGGCTTTTCAGGCCTTGAGCGTCTGGCAGGTAATGGGCGTGGGCTTATTGTTTTTCGGCGGCATCTACCTGCTGTTTGCACTGGTAACCCTGGCGCTGACACGATGGCTCTTGCCGGCTGTGGGCTGGGGGCGTCCTCTCGATACGCGTCCGTTGCGGCCCGGTCAACTGCGCCGGGAACTGAAGCAGTCGGGATCGGCCATTCTGATTTTCGGCCTGGGCATGGTGTTCCCCTGGGGGCTGCTGCAATTGGGCTGGGCGCGGTTGACGCCGGACGCCAGCGCCACCCGCATTGCCTTGGAAATTCTGGCCCTGATGATCTGGAACGATGTGCATTTCTGGGTGAATCACCGTTTGCTGCACACGCGTTGGTTGCGTCGTTATCATGGCCCGCATCATTCTTCTGTGGTGGTGACGCCGTTTTCCACCTACAGCTTTCACCCGCTTGAATCTCTGATGCTGGGCAATGTGATTCTGTTGCCGATGGTTGTGCATGATTTCAGCTTCTGGTCGCTCTTGTCGGTGCCCCTGTTCAGCCTGTTTTTCAATTGCATAGGCCACTCCAATTACGATTTTTTCCCCCATGTCTCCAGCCGGAACTGGTTGGCCGCCAGTCGTCGTCACCAGCGTCATCATGCCCAGTACAACGGGAACTATGGGTTTCAGTTCAGTTTCATGGACCGCCTGTTTGGCACGCGCCTGCCTGATCGCCCCGAGGAGGCGCGGGGATGAGTGCTGCGTGGCGTTTACGTCACCCGCGTGACTGGCAAAGCCTGCTGTACCTGATTGTCTACCCGGTCGTGGTGGTCGCGCTGTGGCGGGGTGGCTTCTCCTGGATTCTGTATGGCTTGCTGCTGTTTTTGACACTGGGTATGGGTGTCATCAACCACAATCATCATCATGTGCGCATGTGGCGAGGCCGTCTGCCCAATCGCCTGACGGATTTCTGGCTGACCCTGTTACAGGGCCATCCCGCTTGCGTGTTCTGGCCGGCGCATGGCTGCAATCATCATCGCTATAAACATGGACAAAAAGACGTGGCTCGTACCTACCGCTTCTGGCGTGGCGATACCAACGACGCCCTGGGCTGGTTGATGCACCCCTTTGAAGCCGTGCTTGCGCTGTATCCGGCAATTTATGCCTGGCTGGGCCGCCTGCGCCGACACTGGCCGGGTGTCTGGGGCTATTGCCTGGCGCAGTACGGACTGTGGCTGGGGAGTTGGACGCTTGCCCTGGCCCTGGACCCAGTCAAGGGTTTTTTATACGTCATCGTGCCGCAGCTGCATGGTTTGCACTGGCTCCTGACCACCAATTATCTACAGCATGCCCATGCCGATGGCAGTCATCAGGCCCATCAGGGCGGTCAATTGAGCTACGCGCGCAATTTTGAGGGGCTGGTCAACCCCTTGCTTTTTAATATCGGCCTGCATGTGGCCCACCATGAGCATTCGCGTGCGCATTGGTCGGAGCTGAAGCGGCTGCACGATACCGAATACCGAGCCCGCACCCCCGAGACCTTGAATGAAGGGGGGCTGGTGCCCTATATGCTGCGTGTTTTTGTGTTGGGTCTGTTCGTGCCCCGCTACCGCAGTCAAACCATGAACGCCGTGGGCCAGACAACGCATTGGCGTGATGGCGTGTAATCAGGAGTAGTGTTATGCCCGTGGCCTTTGATCAGGTCGTGATTCATCAGGCTCAGTGGTTTATGCCCGGCGAGCCGGTCGACAACGCCGCAATGGACAAGTTTATCGCCCCGCTGAACCGTATTTCAGGGCGCATCAAGCAGCGCATTCTGGCCGAAAACGGTATTGCGCAGCGCTATTACGCCATTGGGGAGGATGGCAGTACGCGCTGGAGCAATGCCACCATGGCCGCTAATGCCGTGCGGGCCTGCCTGGAGCAGGCAGGTTTGACCATGGCGGATGTGGGCCTGCTGGCCAGCGGGTCCTCGGGCGGGGACTTGCTGATGCCCGGTTTTGCCAATGCCATTCAGGGAGAGCTGGCGGCCCCGCCCCTGGAAGTGCATTCCGTTCACGGGATCTGTGCCGCGGGTGTCACGGCGCTGCAGGCTGTTGCCCAAGGGATTGAGCTGGGCACACACCGTCACGGTGTGGCAGTAGCCAGTGAAATGCCCTCGCGCTTGTTCCGCCGTTCGCGCTTTGCGTCACAAGATTATCAGGCAGATTTTGACTCCCATTTTTTGCGCTGGATGTTATCCGATGGCGCGGGAGCTGCGTTACTCAGCCACCAGGATCAGATTCTGCCTACCACGCAGGCCGGTGTGCGTTTGCGTTTGCGCTGGATTCATCAAAAATCCTTTTCCGGCGATTATCCCGTATGCATGCAGCTGGGCGCGGCGCGTGATTCGACGCGCAGCCATCTGGATTACGACTCCTGGTCTCAGGCGGAGCAGGATGGCGCCTTGTCCTTGCGTCAGGATATCCGTTTGCTGCCTCATTTGTTCGATATCGGAATTCACGAATACGTAAAACTGGTGCGAGACGGTTGGGTTGACCCTGAGCGCATCAGCCATTTCCTGTGCCATTACTCGTCCGAGAAGTTCCTGCCCGTGGTGGCGGACTTGCTGGAGCAGGCAGGCCTGGGTATTCCTGCCGAGCGCTGGTACAGCAATTTGCGCTGGCGCGGTAATACGGGCGCAGCCTCGATTCTGATCATGCTGGCCGAGTTCATGCGCGATCGGACCTTGACGCCCGGCGAACAAATCCTGTGCTACGTGCCCGAGTCGGGTCGCTTCATGACGGCCTACATGCTACTGGAAGTGGAGGCCTGCGATGCACCGGCCCCCGCCGTGTCCTACCCGTCTGCCAAGCAGGCGGCGGTGGCGTCCTGCGATCTGGTGGACATCGCTCCCCCGCACGACCCTGCCACGGCCCCACAAGGTTTGCGCGACTTGTTGACGCAATTGGCCCCTATCTGGCATGACTATCGTTCGCAAGTGTGGCGTACGCCTTTGCTGCGCAGCCTGCACGACGGCTCTATCCGGATGCAGGATTATCAGAAATGGATGGCCGACTGGATTCCCCAAGTACGGGAAGGGGCTAAATGGATGCGTGAAGCCTGCGACTCCTTATCACCCGCCTACGCGCCCTTGGCAGAGCTGATTCGCCTGCATGCTGGCGAAGAGCAGGATGATTTCAACATTCTGTTCGAGGACTACCGGCACGCAGGCGGTACCGCTACCGAGATAGAGCAATTGACGCGTAATCCAGGCGGTCAGGCGCTGAATTCCTATTTGCATGCTCTGGCGGCCAGCCAGGACCCGATTGGCTTGCTGGGCGCGATCTACATTATTGAAGGTACCGGTCAGCGCATTGTGCCGGCCCTGCTGCCCTTGCTCAAATCCGCGTTGTCGCTGGAGCCGGATATGTACCGCTTCCTGCACTATCACGGCATGAATGACGAGCATCATCTGGCCCGATGGCTGGTGGCGGTGGAATTGGCCCTGGACTGCGATGAAACAGGCCGTGCCGAGCAGATTATTATTGACACCGCGCGTCGTACCGCCGCCTTGTATCTGATGCAGTTCCAATACGCGAAAGAGTATTAAGACATGGACCCCATCCCGGATTTTTTAAGCAAACCGCATGACCCGCAGGACCCCAATCCCTGGCGGGCCCTGTATCTGGATCGCAGCACCCCCTTGCCAGACGAGGTCAAGCAGGCCTGGCTGACTGATTCCAGCTCGTCCTCGCGCCAGTATTTGTTGCCGTTTTTGCGGCCCCTGGCCCGTTTGACGATTGTGCTGATTCAGGTCGTTAAAACCTTTTTGCCGCGCAAATGGTCGCACTCGGGCCTGCTGCACCGCATTTTGGTGTGGGGCCTCAAGCGTTTTGTTTCGCCTCAGGCAAACTGGCTGATCTTGCGACACTTTCACCTGGGCTCACAGGTGCTGGCTTTTATTGCCGCCAACTCCCCCACCTCGGTGCCGACCACGCCGCTCACGCCCATGAATCTGGACGAATTGCGGGATCACACCTTTGTGAAGCACGATTTGAACCTGTTCAATTTCGTCATCCGTCTCAATCAGGCGTTGCGGGACAATCATCAGGAAATTGGCCCGCCGGAGCGGGTGGATTTTTCCATGATTCAGCCCGTGCCCCTGGCCTTGGAGGATATGCCCCAAGGTCCCTTGAACAAGGTGGACCTGCAAAGTGCCATCGAACTGTTCACGCCCTTGTATCAGTTGCTGCTGACCGATAACGACTTCTGGCGCGCGGCCAACTCCCTGCAGCTGGATGAGACCATTGGCATTTACGCGGCCAAGATCCTGCAGGCTCCTGAGCACCTGATTCTGGTGAACAATGGCCACCCTCTGGTGCCCATGTCGACCTTGCGAGCTGGCTACCGCCTGGTGCTGCACGGTCTGTCCACCGAGATGCTGCATAGCTTGCTCCATCAGATGAAGCAGGCGCAGGCGCTGCAGGAAAGTGCCCCGGTCGCCAATGAGCCACTGGACCCATGCTCGGTTGATTCGCAGGCTTGATTACGAAACGGCTCATGATTGAGCCGTTTTTCCAGGGGCAGAGCCTGTCCCGGACACCCAGTTGTTCAGGCTCAAGACTCATCCGCCCCCGGTGTTCGTGGGGGCGGCGAGTCTGTTCGCCCCTTAATTGCGTTCGGTATACGCCATGTACAGCTCGTGAGCACGGGTTTCAACCGGGCCACGAGCATAGTGGCGGTCGTCAATGCGATTGCAGTGCAGGACCTTGCCGTAATTGCCAGTGCTGAATACTTCATCTGCTTCCAACACGTCTTGTGGCGTCAGGCTGGCTTCCCGCACCTCCATGCCGTCATCTCGCAGCAGCAGCAGTACACGTCGGCGGGTAATGCCGTTCAGGAATGTGCCGTTCAGTTCGGGCGTCAGCACGATGCCGTCACGCACAATCCACAAATTGGCGACGGCAAACTCAGCCACTTTACCCTTGGAGTCCAGCACGATGGCGTTGTCAAAACCGCGTGCGCTGGCATCGCGCAAGATACGCTGGGTATTGGGGTACAGGCAGGACGCCTTGGCATCGGTGGGAGCCATGGAGGGATCGGGGCGCAGGAACTCGCTGAATGTGGCGCTAAAGCCGCTGTCGTCCGGCATGGGAGATTCAAAAATATGAATGGCCAGTTGGCTCGTTGACGGATCAGGCTGGATAAAACCGCCGGGTGCGAAATACAGCAGCTTGATGTAGTAATCCGTCGTGTGGGACAGTTTTTTCAGGCCCTCGTGTACCAGGTCGACGGTCTGTTGGGGGGTCATCACCGGTTCCATGCCCAGGGTGATGGCCGAACGGTTCAGACGCTCACAGTGCAGGTCCAGATCCGGCGTATGGCCCTGAATGGAGCGGGCACCGTCAAACACCGTCGTGGCCATCCAGAAAGCGTGGTCAGTAGCGCCAATCAAGGGGGCGCTGGTGTCGCTCCATTGACCATTGGACCAGGTGATTTCGTTTTTGCTCATGGGGCCTTTCTCCGAATGTTGGGGTGGCGGGGCGGCAATGGATCGCGCCCGTGTACTTTTTGCAGTACACATCATAGAGAGTAAAAGCCCACTTGCGGTGCTATCCGATAGGCAGGCCGCTTCCGCTGGTGTCAGGCACAGATAAAGTCCAGTTCGCCTAGCCCTTGAATGGCCGCCTGAATCCGGTCTCCGGCAGTGGCATACAGCATGGGCAGGCAAGAGCCGGTGATGATGACTTGTCCCTTTTGCAATCCACCGCCATGATGGCTGCCTTGATTTGCCAGCCAGATCAGCAGCCGCGTCAACTCGCCAGCGGGGTTTTGAGTTGGGCCTTGTAGGGGGGGGTGCTGTCCGACCTGCAAGCGCGCCCACTGCGGCTGGAGTAGTGTCCTGTCCTGTGCCGCCTTGCCTTGGGCTTGATAGACCAGCGCACCATGACTGGCCAGATCTGCCAAGGTGGATAGGCGGCCTACCGTATCGCGTTGCGCAAAGCGGGACTCTACGATTTCGACCGCCACGCAGACTTGGCTGACCGCCTCCCAGATCTGCTCCAGCGAGTACGGGGCGTGACTGGGTGGTAGATCCTGCCCCAGGATCAGGCCAATCTCCACTTCCATGCCTCGCAAGTCCAGATCCGTGCCGACGGGCTCTGTTGGGTTGGCATGGCGAAAGCGCAGGGGTAGGGGCGCGCAGGTAGGGGGGGCCACTGCGGTGGCTGCACCTACTTTCCAGCCGCCGATAGGACCCAACACCTCCATTTGCAGTGCCTGGACAAGGTAGGCCTGCTCAAAAGACACCGGGCGTAGCGCTTCGGGCCAGTCCTGGATGGGGCGGTGTTCGTGGCGAGCCTGGAGCAGACGCCGTGCGCTTGCCAGACCGCTCGATTCTGGAGGGGCATTCATCGACACTTACCAGCCTAGCAAGCAACGACCCAGGGCAACGGCCACGGTAGCCTGCGTGGGTTCCACGACGGCAATCCCCAAGGCTTGCTCCAGCGCCTCTCGTTGACTGGCCATGCCCGCGCAGCCGAGTACCACCACATCAGCACCGTGCTCGTCACGCAAACGCCGGCCGACTTCTGTCAGGCCTTGCAGGGTTCTTTGCTTGTCGGCCAGTTCTGACACGCTCATATTGATGGCCAGATCGGCAGCGAGGCGGTCGGTGACGCCCATGGCCCCAAAGTAGCGCAGGTGACGCGGGATGGAGGCCTGCAATATGGAGAGCACGCCAAAGCGTTGGCCCAGCGTCAAGGCGGTCAGCACGCCGGTTTCGGCAATGCCCAATACAGGCACATCCACCGCTTCGCGCAAAGTGTACAGGCCGGGGTCGCTAAAGCAGGCCACCACATAGGCGGCGGCGTCTTCTTGGACGCTCAGGGCCTGGGCGCGCAGGTGAGGAATCAGGGTGTCAATATCGGTTTGGCTTTGTACACCCGCCGGGCCTTGGGGCAAGCGCAGGCAGGAGATGGCCGGGCCATCGGCCAGACGCAGGGGCTGGACGGCACGGTCCAGGCCATCCGTTACGATCTGGCTGGAATTGGGGTTCAGAACGTAGATATGAGGGCGACGATTCATGATGTTTTTAGGTTTGGATGGGCGGCGGCCCGTTGTGATGGCTCAGTTTTTCTGATTGAAAGCGGCCTTGCAGGCCGACATACCAGTCCGAACCATGCAGGCGCCCGATCGGGTCGTAAGCGGCTATGTCAATGCGCCCGTCAGGCGTCAGGATGGCGTCGTCGCAGTGCAGATGCAGGATTTCGCCAATGACGATATGGCGTAGCGGGCCCAGGTCCAGTGCAGTGTGCAAGCGGCATTCAAACTGCACCGGGCATTGGGCGATACGGGGCGGCTGCACTTGTGCGCTGGGGGCCAGATCCAGGCCCGCTTGCAGGTGCTCGGCCTGTCCGGTCGGGTAGGCTATGCCGCAGATATTCATGGCGTGTGCCAGTTTCGCGCTAATCAGGTTCACCACAAACTGTCCTGTTGCCAGGATGTTGCGGGTGGTGTCTTTCAGGCCATCGGCAGAGTGCGCGTCGTTTTCCAGGCCCAGCGCCAAGACGGCAGGCTCTGAGCCCATCACATTGAAAAAACTGAAAGGGGCCGTGTTCACGCGCCCTTGCGGGTCACAGGTGGTGACCAGGGCAATGGGGCGCGGCAACACGGTGTTGACCAACAAGCGGTAGCGTTCGCGTTCGCCAAGCTGATCGCAGGACCAGTCCATGTCAGCTCTCCAGGTGCTGGTCCAACATGACAATGCTCTGATACAGCACGCGTGTACCGTCCAGCAACTGCTCGGAAGTAATCGATTCTTCGGGGCAATGGCTGCGACCATTCAGGCAGGGAATGAAAATCATGCCGATAGGGCCGCTGGGGGCCATGTAGACCGCATCGTGACCGGCTCCGCTGGGCATCACCATGCTCGGGTAACCCAACGCACTGGCGGCCTGCTCGATGATGCTCATCACATCGGGCGTGCAGTCCGTGGGCTTGGCCAGGCTGACTTGCGCCGCGTCCAGACCCAGGCCCATGGCCTCGATGTCCGGGCGCAACTGGGCCAGCAGTTCCTCGGTGAAGTTCTGCATCAGCTCCTGGCGGTCGCTGCGTACTTCCACCATCATCTCCACACGGCCGGGTACGGCATTGGAGGCGTTGGGCGTCAGGTTCAGGTTGCCAATGGTGGCGACCAGATAGTCTGGCCCTCCCAGCGCACGGCGGGCCTTGCGGTCCACTTCACCGATGATCAGGCTGGCACCGACCAGGGCATCACGACGTATGTCCATGGGGGTGGTGCCGGCATGGTCAGGGCGACCGGTAATGATGATGCGATGGCGGCAAATGCCCACGATATTGCTAACCACGCCAATGGGCAGATTGCGCGACTCCAGCACGGGCCCTTGTTCGATATGCAGCTCGACAAAGGCGGCAGTATCGCCAGGGGCACGACGGGCCTGGGCCAGTTCCTGGGGGCGGCCGCCGATGCGGGCAATGCCTTGCGCCAGTGTTTCGCCCTGTGGATTGCGTTCGGCCAGCATGGCTTCGGACAGGACACCGCCCATGGCACGGCTGCCTACGCAGGACACGCCATAGTCGCTAGGTTCCTCAGACAGAAAATCCACCACTTCAAAAGGATGGTCCAGCTCGATGTCCTGCTCGTTCAGGCAACGGGCGACTTCCAGCCCGGCCAGCACGCCGATAATGCCGTCGTAGCGTCCGCCATACATCACGGTGTCGCAGTGTGAGCCGGTTGTAATCGGCGCCAGCCCAGGCTTGCGCCCTTCACGGCGACCGATCAGATTGCCGGCGGCGTCCATGCGTACGCTCAAGCCTGCTTGCTCGAACTGTTCCCGCAGCCACTGACGTGATTGCAGAAACAGATCGGAGAAGGCGCGGCGGGTCCAGGGCTGGTCGGGCAATGTGAACCTTGCCAGCTCCTGGGTGCTGCGCCACAGGCGCTCCTGATTCAACAAGGGCATGGCCAGACTCATGACAATTCGCCTGCTTTGTGCGGACGGATGAACTGACCGTCGCCCGCGGCATTGCGTATGGTTTTGCCGTCCCAGGCCAGTTGTCCTCGCACATAGGTGGCTTCCACACGTACCTGAAACTCGCGGTCCTCAAAAGAACTCCAGGTCACGGCGGACAGGCTGGTGGACGGGTCAAAGCGGTAGGTGTCGGGTTTGACGATCACGATGTCGGCATCTGCACCTACATTCAGCGAGCCCTTGCGGTGTTCCAGCAGGAAGTGTTGGGCCGGGCCCCAGCACAATTGCTTGACGACCATGGTGGGGGAAATGCCGTGCTCGGCGCAGCCGGTCCAGAAGGCGGGCAGCAGCGTTTCCAGACCAGGACCACCGGAGGAGTTCTGAAACACGTTTTCAAACTGTTTGCGCTCCAGGCCCCAGCTTACGTGGTCGGAGGACACGAAGGTACATTCGTCGTTGGCGATGTGGGTCCAGAGCAGATCCATTTCCGCTTTGGGACGAATGGGTGGGTAGTGTTTGGTCTTGGCACCAAAGCGGCGGGTATGCTCCTCGTGGTTCAGCATCAGGTACTGCACGCAGGTTTCGATCGAGGCTTTGTGGCCGGCCCGGCGATACATATTGCAGATCTCAAAGCCACGCGACAGGGAGACGTGTACGGCGTGGGCACGGGCGCCGGTCTGGGCCCCGATTTCATAAATGGCGCTGGTGGCCAGGTTTTCGATCAGGGGGGTATGGGCGCGCAAGAACGCGTCCCAGCCTGTATCACCCGCTTCAACCATGCGCTTGATGTTCTTGCGGGTCAGCTCCTGGTCCTGGTTATGCACACCGCAAGCCAGACCGGAGGGGGCGATCAGGCGAAAGGCCTCCATCAGAATGTCTTCTTCCACGCGCGGGAAGCGGTTGGGGCTGGCTTCAAAGGTTGAGAATTTGAAACCGCAGACACCGCCTTCAATCAGGCCGGCGGCCGCTTCCAGACCGTGCTGGTCATTCAGGGTGCCGTAGCAGGCCACGTCCACATGGCAATCGCTTTCAATGCGGGCAATCTTGTCTTCCAGCTGCGGGCGGGAGGCCACGGGCTCGGGGTCGTCATAAGGCATTTCCACCATGGTGGTGACGCCACCGGCTGCCGCCGCCCGTGAGGCCCAGCCCAGCCCTTCCTGATTGGCCTGGCTGCCGGAGTGCACCTGACCGTCCAGCACGCCGGGCATGACCCACATGCCACGCGCATCCACATGTTCACGGGCTGAAGGAGCCGCGCCAATACCGCGTGCGGCCACCCGGCCCTCACGCACGGCGACCCAGCCGTCCGTGATGATGCGGTCGCGCTCAACAATATTTCCTCGTACTACCAGATCAAAATCGCTCATTGTCTTCCTCCTTGAAGGGCTCGGACCCGCCTAGCTCGCGTGTCCGCAATCGTGTTCGTTTCCATGATTGAAGCAAATCCACTCATGAATGTCGTATGCCTATTTATCTTTAAAACATAACGTCATGTTAAGTCTTGGCTAGGGTGTGCCCAGCGCTGCACGTGATAGCGGTCATGGCCCAGGCACAGGCAGAAAGAACCTACGGCCTTGGCCAGTTTTTCCGTGATGTGGCGCTTGTCGTAGGTATTGCGTGTGATGCGTTCCTGGGCCTGCTCCACTTGCTGTCGCAGGCGCGGCATATTCACTTGTGTTAACTGTCGGTCGCGCACGGCAAACCGGCCGTCGACCATTACGTGGCGCAGGGCCAGACCGTCTTCCAGATGCACGAGCTGATTGACCGTGTTGTTATGCGGAATCCAGTTGATATGGGCCAGATCCAGAAACACGATATCGGCCTTGCGACCCGGCTCCAGACGTCCCAGTTGCTCGCCCATGCCCAGGCAGCGGGCGCTGCCTTCGGTGGCCGCGTACAGCGCTTGTTCGGTGGTAATCCAGCGTTCGGTATTGGGGCCACGCACCTTGGATGAGAAGGAGGCCAGGCGCATGGCTTCGTACATGTTCTGGTTATCGCCACTGTTTGAGCCGTCCGTGCCCAGACCCACGGTAATACCGCGCTCCAGCATGGCATTCACATCGGCAATCCCATTGCCCAGACGCATATTGCTGCCGGGGTTGTGGGCCACCATGGCTCCGCGCACCGCCAGAATGTCCAGGTCGCGCTCGTCCAGCCAGATGGCGTGCGCCAGGGTGAAACGGGGCGAGATCAGGCCCAGCTTGTCCAGGTGTTGAACAATGGTGCTGCCATAACGTTTTATGCCGGTCAGGGCTTGCACATAGGACTCGCCAACGTGGCTGTGCAGGCCGATATCGCGCTCCGCGCTGATTTCACCACAGCTTTGCAGGAACTCGTCCGAACACAACATGGGAATGGTCGGGGCCAGGGCCACGCGAATGCGGTCGGCGTTGCGCTGCTGGTCCAGAAAGTCCGTCAGCCCCGATAGCGTGGCCCGGAATGATTGCGGTGTCAGTTGGGCCACAAACTTCTGCAAGTCCTGGGGCAGGGCTTCGATCAGGCCGGGCACGGACTGGTAAAAGGACAGGTCGGCCATCATGGGCGCGACCGTGGCCCGCATGCCGGCATCCACATAGGCCTGGGCCACGGCATTCATGCCTTCGGCAGTGGGTACAGGCACCTCGGAGTACAGGTCGTAGCTGGCGGTACAGCCCTTGAGCAGCATTTCGGCCGCATTGAGCTGCGTGCTCAGGTATTTGTCTTCCAGATGGCGGTCGCCATTGATCCAGGGGCCAGCCGTCAATAACAGTTCCAGTGACCAGCGATCTCCCATGGCCTTGGCATAGGTGCCATGGCCGTGGGTGTGGGCGTTGATCAAGCCGGGATGCAGCAATTGGTCGTCCGCTTGCACCACCGTGGCATCGACGGGGACGGGCAAGCCGGGCGGGCCCATGGCTTCGATCTTGCCATTCTTGATCAGGATGTCCAAAGGCTCGGCCTTGGCCTGGGCGTGGGACAGCACCAGGGCACCACGGATGACGGTATAAGGGAAGGTCATGATCAGCTCCGATTGTCTTTGATCGCCCACGGGAACAGGATGCGTTCGGCGGCGGAAATCACCTGGAAGAACACAATGCCCAGGACCGACAGGATGGCCATGGCACCGAAGGCAACCGGCGTCTTGAAAAAGGCGGTGGAGGTCGTGATCAGGTAACCCAGACCTTGGTCGGCCGCCACAAACTCGCCCACCACGGCGCCCACCACGGACAAGGTAATAGCCACTTTCAGGCCCGAGAAAATAAAGGGCACGGCAAAGGGCAGGCGAATGCGGAAAAACTCCTGCAGGCGGGTGGCGCGGCACGCACGCACCAGCTCAATCAGCTCGGGTGGCGCTGCCAGCAGGCCCGCCGTCATGGAGATCACCAGCGGGAAGAAGGCGACCAGAAACGTCACCACCACACGGGGTAACTCGGTGGGGCCGAAGATAATGACCAGGATCGGAGCCAGAGCCACCTTGGGGATGGATTGGGTCAGGATCAATAAGGGATAGATGGCCTGCTCAAAAAAACGTGAATAGGTAATCAGCACGGCCAGCGGGAAGCTCACCGCAATGGACAGCAAAAAGCCCAGCATGATGGTGCGCGTCGAGACCAGCGTATGCATCAGCATGGCTTCTTTCATCTGCATGGAGTCGGCCCAGATGCGCGAGGGGGCGGGCACCAGGTACTCAGGGATGTCAAACAGGCGGCTGGCCAGCTCCCACAAAATGACCACGGCAATCAGGGTGATGGCCGGGACGGTAATTTCATTGAAATCGCGCAGGCGCAGCCGTCGTTTATAGACGGGCGTGACGCCCAGGGTTTGAGCTTGCTCACTCATCACGCCACCTCGTGTTGGAAAATAAGTTCACGCACGGCAGCGGCACAGCGCGTAAATTCCGGTGTGCCCACCAGGGAAAAGTCACGTTCACGCGGCAGGCTCACGTCCAGAATCTCGGTAATCTGGCCGGGGCGTGGCGACATGACCACGATGCGATGCCCCAGCATGACGGCCTCGGAAATCGAGTGCGTCACAAACACGATGGTTTTGGGGTCTTCGTACCAAAGGCGCAGCAACTCCAGCGTCATGGTCTCGCGGGTCAGCGCGTCCAGAGCGCCAAAAGGCTCGTCCATCAGCACCACTTTCGGGTTGTGAACCAGTGCGCGGCAAATGGCGACGCGTTGCTGCATGCCACCAGACAACTGTTTGGGATGATGGTGCAGGAAATTGCCCAGACCTGCGGTGGTCAACAGGCGCGTGGCGCGGCTGCGGGCCTGATCGTCCAGGCAACCCATGATGCTGGACGGCAAGAGGGTGTTGTCCAGAATATTGGCCCAGGGCACCAGGGTCGGGGCCTGGAACACAATGCCGGTGTCCTGGCGGGGGTGGGCAACGATTTCATCATCAATACTGACGGTGCCGCTTGAGGGCATCAGCAAGCCGGCAATCAGGCGCAGCAGGGTGGATTTCCCGCAGCCCGACGCGCCGACGATGGCAATGATTTCGTTGTCCTGGATGTCCAGATTGATGTGTTTCAGTGCCTGAGTCTCGCGCTCGGTATGACGACCGTAGATCAGGTTCACGTCTTGAATGCGTATCACAATGCGCTCCTAGGGCGCGCGCCGGCCCGCCGGGGCCAGCCAGCGCTCGCGAAAATCAGCGTGGCTCAGGGCTTGGCCGTGCCGTTGGCCTTGACGATGAACTGGGTGTCGTAGGCTTGGTGATAGTCCCAGGCAGGGTCCAGGCTTTGTGCCTCCGCCACCGCTTCATAGGTGTTTTTCATGCGACCCTCTTCCAGGCTGCCGACACCGTGCTCCTTGCTGAAATCGGTGTAGATGTAGCCCAGCACGGCGTTCAGATTGCCCATGCAGTCATCCCGGTCAATTTCAGGATTGGCTTTGACGTGGGCCTGACAAGCCGTGTCCGGGTCCTTGCGGGCGGCGTCCCAGGCCTCGATGGTGGCGTTCAGAAAGTTCTGCACCATCTGTGGGCGTTCGGCCAGCGTCTTGTCAGTGGTGAAAACGGACAGGGCGTAGATGTTGAAACCCTGGTCGCTAAAGGGCAGCACCACGATCTCCTTGCCAAAACGCTTGGCCTGTTTGTTCTGGTAGTAGTAGTTGGTGGCCAGGAAAGGGGCGGCGTCCACTTTGCCGTTAATCAGCAGTGGCGCCATGGAAGAACCGTCGACGGTGACCCACTGAATCTTGTCGGGATCGGTATTGGCTTTGCGCGCCACCATGGGGAAGTACAGCTTGTGGCTGTTGCCGGGCGAGACGGCAATTTTTTTGCCCTCCAGGCCGGAGAAGTTGGTGATGCCCGAGTCCTTGAGCACAAACAGGGAATGGGCCGAGTGCGAGAAGGTGGACGCAATGGCCTTGATGGGAGTCTGGCTGTTCTGGCGCGAGGTCAGAATGGCGGAAATGTCGGCCAGACCAATATCGGCGGCACCACCGGCTACCTTCAGCACGGTGTCGCCCGAACCTGTGCCGCGGGTGATCTTCAGGTCTATGCCGTGTTTCTCGTAAATCCCGTTGGCAATGCCCGAGTAATACGGGGCATAGTCGCCGGTGGGAATGAAGTCCAGCATCAGATGAACGTTGTCAGCGGCGTGGGCGGTGGGCGCAGCAGCGGCCAGTCCCACGCCCAGCACCGCCAGGGTGCGAGCAAGCAGGGTTTGCATGGTTTTGTCTCCGTGTCGTAGTAATGAGGCCGCTCTGTAAGCCCGGTGCGATCAAGGCGCGCCGGGATGGCAGCTTGAAAAAATTGAAACATAGGCCACTTAAAATGTCTTATGCTTATTTGTGCTCGAAACATAAGGCTACGTTAAGGGATGTTGCTCAATCTTCGTCAAATCGAGGTTTTTCGCGCCATCATGCTGACCGGCTCGATCAGCAAGGCAGCGCAACTGCTGAACGTGTCGCAGCCGGCCATCAGCCGCCTCCTGTCCTATACCGAATCACGCATTGGTCTGGTGCTGTTTGAGCGCATCAAAGGGCGGCTGTATCCCACGCCCGAAGCGCGTCGGCTCTATCAGGAAGTGGAGCAAGTCCATAACAGTGTGCAGCGGGTCAACGAGGTGGCGACCGACTTGATCGAAAAGCGTCATGGCAGCTTGCACATTGCCGTCAGTCCCAGTTTGGGACAGACCTTGATTCCCATGGCGGTGACGCGTTTTCGCCAGGCCTTTCCGGATGTGAAGGTCTATGTGCGTACCCTGATTTCCAGCGACCTGGTACAGGCTTTGGTCACGCAACAGGCCGAAGTGGGCGTGGCGATTGTGCCCCTGACCCATCCCAGCCTGCACGCCCAATCCATTTACGAAAACCATCTGGTGGCTGTGCTGCCAGCCAGCCATCCGCTGGCTGACAAGCAGGAGCTGGACGCCCGTGACCTGGAAGGTCTGGACCTGATTGGCTATGGCAATGACACCCCTTATGGCCAGATGGTGCAGCAGTTGTTCGGCAACCGTCCCGGCATACCGCAGCTGGCGGTAGAAGTGCGTCTGACTCATATTGCCTGTGCCATGGTGCAGGCCGGCGCGGGAATTGCGATTGTGGACGAACTGGCCGTGGCCGGTCGCGTCTGGCCGGATGTGGTGGTACGACCGATCAATCCGCGCACCACCATGCCCTTGCACATGCTGCATTCCAATGTGGTGCCGGTCTCGCAACTGGCACACGATTTCATGGAAATGGTGGTCTCGACGGCTTCCCGGGGCATGCGGGCGGGTTGGGCCTGAGTGGCTCGTTCATTACTCAAGCCCTAGTCCTGCACGGCGTCGCTGGCGCGTCGCCCCCTTTCTCATAGAGGAGTCTTGCTCCGGTTGCGCTATTGGCGCCTGCCGAACCTTGCCTGCAAACGCCGTGTTGTGCGGGCGGCAGCCTTATTAGCTTAATGCAATGTTATGAAGAGTTAATAAAAAAGCATATGACATCAAGGTTTCTCCAACCCTAGAATGAACGCACTACAAACAGAAAATAATGGCAAGGAGACAACAATATGCAAGGTGTAAACACCATTGCCGCGTGGGTCGCGGCTATTTCTCGCACACGTACTCCCTCTCAAGGGGGACATGCCCGTTTGGGACGTGCCCGTCTGGGACATGCCTGTCTGGGCAGGAAAGCGGGTGTGATGCTGGCGGCTGTCGCTGCAAGTCTGGCCTTGAGCCTGCCTGCACAGGCGGACAATCCCAATCAGGGCAAGAAGTTCAAAGTGGCCGCGGATGTGGGCCTGGTGCCGTTTTTCATGCGCGGCGCCGATGGCAAGCTGGATGGTTTTTCCAACGATCTGACCCAGGAAGTAGCCCAGCGCATGGGCTATGACGGTGCCGAGGTCATCGACACGCCGTTTTCCGCCATTTTTGCGGGCCTGTTTTCCAGTCGCTACGACATGGTGGCGGCGCCCACCAACACCACACGGGAACGGGCCGAGCAAATGCTGTTTGCCGAGCCGTATATGGCAGGCGGTCTGAGCTTTCTGGCTAAAAAAGGCGCAACGGTCAATACGCTGGATGATCTGAAAGGCAAGACGATTGCTGTCAATAATGGCAGTTTCTCGGATCGCTGGTTGCAGGATAACCAGGATAAATACGGCTATAAGATCCAGCGTTTCAACAAGAATACCGATGCGGTGCAGGCGGTGGCTATTGGCCGCGCGTTTGCCAATATGTCCGAAACGCCATTGGCCCGTTACATTGCCACGCAAACCCCTGCTCTGGCACCGGTGTACGACATGACGACCGAAGCCAACTATGCCTTTGCGTTTCGCAAGGACGATACGGCTTTGCGCAATCGTGTCGACGAAGTGCTGGAATGCATGAAGCAGGATGGATCGCTGTCCAAGCTGCACATGAAATGGTTTGGCACTGAACCCAATGCCGGCACCGCCATGACGGTGATCTTCCCCGGCTATGGCGTGCCTGATTATCCCGGCTACGAGCCCACCGGGCACACCCCCGACTGCTCCCGTCCTTAAGGCGCTTTTGCGCTGATTTTCCAGCTATACGGCCCTGCTGGGCCGGTTCCCGCCTGCCCGGATGGCAGGCGGTCAAGGAGCGACCATGAGTGAGATTGTCCGCATCCAGGGCTTGCGCAAATCCTTTGGGCAGGCCGAAATTCTTAAAGGCATAGACCTGAGCGTCAACACCGGCGAAGTTCTTGTGATGATTGGCGGGTCGGGCTCGGGAAAAAGTACCTGCCTGCGTTGCATCAACCGTCTAGAGACCCCCACCAGCGGCACGATTATGGTGGCAGGCAATGAAGTGACCTGCCCTCGCACCGATCTGAATCAGGTGCGCCAAAACATAGGCATGGTGTTTCAGGGCATCCATCTGTACCCGCATATGACGGCGCTGGGCAATGTGATGCTGGCGTTGCGCAAGGTGAAAAAAGTACCCAAGCCACAGGCCGAGGAACTGGCCCGTCATCACCTGGAGCAGGTCGGTCTGGCCCAGCGCATGGAGCACTATCCCAGCCAGTTGTCCGGCGGTCAGCAGCAACGTGTGGGCATTGCCCGTGCGCTGGCGCTGGAGCCCAAAGTCATGCTGTTTGATGAACCTACTTCGGGCCTGGACCCTGAACTGGTGGGGGAAGTGCTGAACGTGATGAAACGTACCCGTGATGCAGGCATGACCATGGTGATTGTGACCCACGAAATGCAGTTTGCCCGCGAGGTGGGGGACCGCATTGTATTCATGGACCAGGGTGTGATTCTGGATCAAGGCAGTCCCGAGGACATTTTGGGCCAGCCGCGTCACAAGCGCATTCAGGATTTTCTGAGCCGCATGCACTGAGGCCCGCCATGGAGCAGATTCTTTATTACTTCTTTAACTGGACGCTGATCAGCCCCTACCTGCCTGAGATATTGCAGGGCTTTTGGGTGACGCTGCAAATGGCCGTCATGACCGTGGTTCTGGGCACGGCCCTGGGTCTGGCACTGGCGGTGCTGCGCTGTTATGGCTGGCGTCCAGTCAATATCCTGATGACGCTGTATGTGGACGTATTCCGTGCGATTCCACAACTGGTCATTATTGTGTTGGTCTTTTTTGCTTTGCCGTCTGTGGGGATTGTGATCGATCCTATGCCAGCCACGGTGCTGGCCTTGAGTCTGGTGCTGTCCGCCTTTGCGGAAGAGATCTTTTGGTCCGGTATTGCAGCGGTGCCGACCGGGCAATGGGAAGCGGGGCGCTCGACAGGCATGGGTTTCAGCCAGACGCTGTTTGCCATCATCTTGCCGCAGGCCGTGCGGCTGGCGATTCCCCCACTGACCAATCGTGCCATCGGGATTACCAAAGGCACCACGCTGGGCTCGGTCATCGCTGTGCCTGAATTGCTTAACGTCTCCAGCAACATTCAGTCCACCATTGCCAACCCCACCGCCTTCACGGCCGGGGCCTTTTTGTTCTGCCTGATTTTCTTCCCCTTCGTGTATCTCACGCGGGTGCTGGAACGGCGCTATGCGATCAAATCGTAGGAGGGATGCGCGATGGAATTGATCGATACCTTCCTCAATCCGACGATTCTCGCCGCCAGCTGGCCCTTGTTGCTGCAGGGCTTGTGGCTGACCATCAAGCTCTCGGTCATTATCGTGCCGCTGGCTGCCTTGCTGGGTCTGGTGATTGCCGCTGTGCACTATCAGCAGCATCGCTGGCTGAACCGGCTGATTTTGCTGTACGTGGACTTTTTCCGGGCCTTTCCGCCTTTGGTGCTGCTGATCTTCATTTATTACGGCCTGCCGTTCCTGGGCCTGCCTCTGAATGAGTTCTCTGCCACGGTGCTGGCCCTGGTCCTGAACAGTAGTGGCTATTTTGCGGAGATTTTCCGGGCGGGCCTGGAGTCGGTGTCACCGGGGCAAAATGAGGCGGCTCGCTCGACGGGACTGAATGCCCGCCAGGCCATGGCCTATGTGGTAGTGCCGCAAGGTGTGCGAAATGTGATCCCTGATCTGGCAAGCAATACGCTGGAAGCTATCAAACAGACCTCGATTGCCTCGGCCGTGGCCTTGCCCGAGCTGTTGCGCTCGGCCCAGATCATGCAGGGTGAGACCTACAGCCAGACACCGCTGGTCGCGGCCGCGCTGATTTACTTCATTCTTCTCTGGCCCTTGGTACGCATGATTTCGCGTATGCAAAAGCCGTTTGTCATTCCACGTTGAGCCTGAGTGTCATTATGAAAAATAAAGGTGTCTTTTCCATTTGCCCGACCCCTTTCAAACCGGGTGGCGAGCTGGATTTGCAAAGCCTGGTCAGTCTGGTGAATTTTCAGCTGGAGGCCGGTATACACGGACTGGCGATTCTGGGGGTGATGGGCGAGTTGCATAAGCTCAGCACGTTCGAGCGTCGGCGTGTTATTGAAACGGTGGTGGCCGGCGTGCGTGGCGCAGTGCCGGTCTGGGTGGGGGTGCGGGCCATGGGAACGGCAGCCGCGGTGGAGCAGGCTCGCAGTGCCGAGGACCTGGGAGCAGATGCCATCTTTGTCGCACCCCTGGCCGGGGCGGACGACGAGATGCAGGTGTCTTTTTATCGCCAGATCGTGCAGGCCATTCGTATTCCCGTCGTCATTCACGACTTTCCGGAATTGTTTGCAGCCCGTATCAGCCCGGCTTTGGCGGTGCGGCTGAAAGAGGAGGCGGGAGTATCCATTCTGAACTCCGAAGATCCCCCTGTCGGCCAGAAAATCACCGCCGTGCGGGGTTTGTCAGGGGATGCCTTGCCCATTTTGAGTGGCTTGGGCGGCATGCATTTTCTGGAGGAATTGCAGCGGGGTGCCGATGGTGTCGTGACAGGTTTCTCCTTTCCGGAAATCCTGCTCAAAGTCTATGCGCTGTATCGGCAAGGCGAGCAGCAAGAGGCCGCGCGTGTGTTCGACCGTTATTGCTCGCTGATCCGTTACGAGTTTCAACCGCTAGTGGCACTGGCGCTGCGCAAGTATTCCTACATGCGCCGTGGCATCATCGCCTGCGACGCCACCCGCGATCCAGCCACGGCGCTGGATCACCTCAGCCGTGACGAGTTCGAGGCTGTGGTACGCCGTGTGGGCCTGGACTTGACCGTCACGGGTGTGCAAACCGTTTAAACCTTGCTGCACTTGTTGTCATTGCCGGATAAACATCGAGAATCCCCTCGCTGTTTATCCGTTTTTTATTTTTTGCTTGCGTCACTTCTTCTTCTTCTTCTTCTTCTTCTTCTTCTTCTTCTTCTTCTTCTTCGTTTTGGGCCCTGGTAGAGCGGAGCTGCGTCCGAAGCAGGAGGCTGGTGAGATAAGGAAACAAGGAGCGCAAAAGTGGCTGCATGTTTAGAGAGTGTCTCGTGAAAACGCCGGTCTGGGCCGGAGGGCCGTCCTCCGGGCTTGGCTCCTTGTCGGTGCTACGCACCGGTATCCTGGTCAGGCGAGCTATTCGAGCGCGTCCTGAATTCGCGAAAGTGCCTTGTCCCCCGGACAAGGCACAAGCATTGCGCTCAAACAACAGGACGCTTGAACCCCGAATAGCCAGCCTGCCTGCGGCAAGAAGCCTGAATCGCCCGGAGGACGGCCCCCCGGGCCAGACCGGCTCACAATGACTATTAATACAAGCCCTGCCTGCTTCTAGGGCCTGGCCGTAGGTGGTTCTTTCGGCTGATGTAGCGGCGTTAGGGGCTTGAGGGTGTCGAGGTTTGCGTGTTGATCGTCACTCCCATCCGTTAGCGGTGGGTGTGGGCAGACACAAAAGTACAAGCCAACTCCTAACTATTGAGTGCCTGACGCTTTGTGGGAGCATGCGCCTTGCTTGGAGTATCCCGCTCAACAAACTGTCTTGCGTAATCTGGAGTTTGTCATTTGTCATTTGTCGATTCTCTTTGACGCTAAAGCCCAAGCTGCCTGGGTGTTGTCCGCGTTTTTGAAGAGGCTCGAGTCGCGCAGTATGATCAAGCATTCTGCCTTTGGACCGGAATTGCCATGTTTGCCTATGTCGGGCTGCGTACGGCCTGCTTTGACACGCCTTTAGGGACGATGCGTCTGTTGGTCGATGCTCAAGGTGCTTTGCTGCGTCTGGACTTCGAGCAAGAGACCGTGCATGGCCTGACCGCCGAGCAACGGGCCGGTCTGGTGCCTGCACCGGAGCTGGCCTTGCCGGTACAGGCACAACTGGATGATTATTTCGCCGGTCGTCGGCAGCAGTTTGATCTGCCCTTTCGCCTGCAAGGCACCGAGTTCCAGCAACAGGTCTGGCAGGCTTTGCTGACCATCCCCTACGGCCAGACCTGGACCTATGGTCAGATGGCCGATCATCTGGGCCGCCCCAAGGCCGTGCGCGCGGTCGGTCAGGCCTGTGGCCTCAATCCCATCAGCATCATCGTGCCCTGCCACCGCGTGCAGGGAGCCAATGGCATGTTGACCGGCTTTAGTTCCGGCTTGCATCGCAAAGCCAGCTTGCTGCACTTCGAACGCCGCGTCCATGTGAGCGGCGTGGGTGACATTCAAGCCAGCCTGCCCGCCCAGCTCGATTTGTTCTAACGCAGGTCGGGGTGCACTCCGTACCCAAATCAACAAGCCCTCGTGCACAGAATCACAAGTCTGGGCTTGGCCTCGTCCCTATACTGGATTCGTGAAGAATCAACTATTCCGTGTGGAGACAGACTATGGGGCAGGACGTACAAGCCGAGCGTAACGCGATTCGCGAACACATGATTATTGACGGCAAACCCGTCACTGAATCTCAAGGACCCACGATACCCGTCTACGATCCCGCCACGGGACACGTGATTGCGCATCAGCCCGAGGCTGGTGTTCAAGGCGTAGACAGGGCCGTGCGGGCCGCCCGCCAGGCTTTGGAGCAGGGCGAATGGAGCAAGATGCTGCCTGCCCAGCGTGAGCGCCTGTTGCTGCGTCTGGCTGATCTGGTCGAAGCTCATGCCGACGAACTGGCTCGTCTGGAAACCTTGAACAATGGCAAGCTGCTGTTCTTCTCCTACGGTCTGGAAGTGGGTGCCAGCGCACAATGGCTGCGTTACATGGCCGGCTGGGCCACCAAGATCAGTGGTGAGCTACTGTCGCCTTCCATCGCTTTTCCACCCGGTATCAATTACCACGCGTATACCCGTCAGGAGCCGGTAGGGGTGGTGGGGGCAATTGTGCCCTGGAACTTCCCGCTCTTGATGGCAGTGTGGAAAATCGCCCCGGCCATGGCCGCTGGCTGCACCGTGGTTCTCAAGCCCGCTGAGGAAACCCCGCTCACGGCCATCCGTCTGGCCGAACTGGCTCTGGAGGCCGGTTTTCCCGCTGGGGTGATCAACGTCATCACGGGTCGTGGCGAGAGCACGGGCGCGGCACTGACAGCACACCCCGACGTGAACAAGATTTCCTTTACTGGTTCCACGGAGGTGGGCAAGTTGATCGGCCATCAGGCCGTCAATGACATGAAGCGCATGTCTTTGGAACTGGGCGGCAAGTCACCTGTGGTCATCATGGACGATTGTGATGTGGACATGGCCATTCAAGGGGCGGCCAATGCCATTTTCTTTAACCAGGGGCAGGTGTGTACCGCCGGTTCGCGTCTGTTTGTACAAAAAGGCATTTATGAGCGCGTGGTGCAGGGCGTAGCCGATCTGGCGTCCTCCATGACGCTGGGTTCGGGTTTTGAGCAGTCCACCCAGATTGCGCCGCTGATCTCGGCGCGCCATCAGCAGCGCGTGCAGAACTACATCGACGTGGGTCGTCAGCAAGGGGGACGCATGTTGGCGGGCGAGGGTGCGCGCCCTGAGCAAGGCTATTTTGTACGCCCCACGGTGTTTGCCGATGTGGCCCCCGATGCCCGCATCATGCGTGAAGAGATTTTTGGGCCGGTGGTGGTCGCCACGGCGTTTGATTCGGAGGCGCAGGCATTGGCACTGGCCAACGATACGGACTTTGGCCTGGGCGCCAGCGTCTGGAGCCAGGATCTGGCCCGCGTTCAGCGTTTGACTGCGGGCATCAAGGCCGGAACCGTGTGGGTCAACACGCATAACATGCTGGACCCCAGCATGCCCTTTGGGGGCTACAAGCAATCGGGCCTGGGTCGGGAGCACGGGCGTGCGGCCGTAGAGGCTTACCTGGAGACCAAATCGGTCTGCATGGCCTACCCGGCCGCCTAGCGAAAAGCCGAGCTAGGCCTGGAGGTCGGCATGACAAGGCCTTGAGCGGATTCAGTACACGGGCGCGAACACAATAACGATACCGTTCGCGCCTTCTTGAGGAGACAACAATAATGATTGCAATCGTGCAGCGTACCGCTCTGGCCTTGGCCTTGAGCGGCGTCAGTGTCGGGGCCGCCTTTGCCGGGGACCCCAGCGCACGGGACTGGATTCCTGCTCCAGTAGGGACCAATGTTCTGGCCGTTTACATGATGGGGCTGAAATCTCACGGGTTTTACGATCAGGGCGCCCGTCTGGCAGACAGCCCCAAACTGAGTGTGCAAGGCATGGTTTACCGCCAGATGCACTATCGCGAACTGGCCGGTAAAACGGTGCAGTATGAGCTGATTGTGCCTGGCTTGCGCACCACCCTGGATGTGCCCGGAGCGCCGCGTGACCGCCTGACTGGTATTGGCGATGTGACCGCCGGTGCCGCGGTCTGGCTGCACAACGATCCTGACAATCGATTCTGGTTTGCCTGGGAGCCCTTCATTACCGCACCGACGGGTCGCTACCACGGCTCGCAGGCCGATGTGTCTGCCGGCAAGAACCGCTGGAGCACCGTACAGGATTTTGCAATCGTCAAAGGTTTCGGGGAATCCTCGTTTGTGGAGGGCGTGGCGGAGTTCGAGTTCTTTGGCAATAACAAGAACTACTACGGCCAGACCCTGAAAAAAGACACGGCAATCCGCTTGATGGCGTTGGTGTCCACCAACTTGACTGAGAAAACGTATGTGGGTTTGCGCTACCGCTACGAAACGGGCGGTCGCGAGCGGGTCAATGGGCAAACCACCGTCACGCGGGCGCGCAACCATCAACTTGCAGCCGAGATCACCCATCAGTTGACGGATGCCCATCAGGTGCAACTGCAATACATCCATGATTTGAAAGTCGAAAATGGCCCGCGTATGCGCGGCCTGCAATTCCGTTATGCCTATGCGTTCTGACAGCGTGGACGCCCATGAGGAGAGACATCCAATGAAGTCTAAATTTAAAGTATCGACTGCCGCCGCTTTGCTGGGCTTGCTGGCGCTGGGCGGTGGCGCGCAAGCCCAGGACAAGCCGCGCGAGGTTCTGACAGGCGGGCACAGTGTGTCTGCCCCGCAGGAAAATCGTATCTATGTCATGGACTCGGTGTTCATGCACCTGACCGAAAGCCGTGTCCATGTTTATGACTACACCACGGGCAAATTCCTGGGCATGGTGCCAACGGCCTTTAACGGTCATGTGCAGTTGTCCAATGATGGCAAGAAAATCTACACCATGACGACCTACCACGAGCGTATTACCCGCGGTAAGCGCTCGGACGTGGTGGAGGTCTGGGATGCCGACAAGCTGACCTTTGAAAAAGAGATCGCTTTGCCGCCCAAGCGCGTGCAGGGCCTGAACTACGATGGCCTGTTCCGTCAGACCACGGATGGCAAGTTCATCGTGCTGCAAAATGCCTCGCCAGCGACCTCGATTGGTATTGTCGATGTGGCCAAAGGCGATTATGTGGAGGACGTGACTGCCGCTGCCGGGTGCTGGAGCGTGATCCCCCAGCCTAACCGGCCACGCAGTTTCATGACCATTTGCGGCGATGGCGGCTTGCTGACCATCAATCTGGACGAGAACGGCAAGGTGGCCAGCCAGTCGCGCAGCAAGCCCATGTTCTCCGTGAAGGATGATCCAGTCTTCATCGCCCCGGCCCTGGATAAGGACAAAGCCTATTTCGTCTCCTATTACGGCAATCTCTACAGCGCCGATTTCAGTGGAGATGAGGTCAAGGTAGAAGGCCCCTGGTCCATGCTGGATGACGAGGACAAGGCGGGCAACTGGGTGCCTGGCGGCTACAACCTGGTGGGCCTGCACCGTGCCAGCGGCCGTATGTACGTGTTCATGCACCCCGATGGCAAAGAGGGCACCCATAAGTTCCCTGCCGCCGAGATCTGGGTTCTGGACACCAAGACCAAAAAGCGGATCGCCCGTATTCCTGGTCGGGATGCCTTGTCCATGACCATCGATCAGCAACGCGATCTGATGCTGACGCTGGACGGTGGCAATGTGAATGTCTACGACATCAGCCAAGCTGAACCCAAGCTCTTGCGCACCATTGAAGGCGCGGCAGAAGCCTCTTTGCAGGTTCAGTTCCACCCGGTGGGAGGGGCTTGATATGGACCCCGTCCTGACCTATGCCAGCCTGGCGTGTCTGGCTGTGTTGATGGGGCTGGGCGCCCTGGACAAACTGCGCCACTTCAGCTTGTTTGAGGCTGCCGTGGGCGCCTACCGCCTGTTGCCCGAAGCCCTGGTGCGTCCGTTCAGTGTGTTGTTTGTGGCCGCCGAAGCCCTGAGTACGCCCTTGCTGTTGTGGCCGGCCAGTCGTTCGCTGGGGGCGGTGCTGGCTCTATGCGTGTTGCTGGTCGCCACCAGCGGGATTGTGCTGAACCTGCTGCGTGGCCGTCGCGATGTGGATTGCGGCTGCTCGGGCCTGGGTGAGTCTTCCGGCGGCCTGTCCTGGTGGCTGGTGGCGCGCAATGCCGTGCTGGCTGCGCTGGCGCTGGTCAGTGGTGATTGGGCGAGTGATGGTGCCCGTGAGCTGGTCTGGGTGGACGGCTTGACGTTCTTTGGTACCACCTTGGCCTTGTTGGGGCTGTATTACGCGGCCAACCAACTGATCGAATCCCATCTGAAATTTCAGAAAATGCAGAATTCCTAGGAGACCTCAATGACCGCTTTACTGATTTCCAATGTCATTTTGTGGGTAATCGTACTGGCCCTGGTGCTGGTGGTGCTTGCCCTGTCGCGCCAGATCGGCGTGTTGTACGAACGGGTCGCTCCCATGGGGGCGCTGACCATGGACAAGGGGCCGCAAGTGGGTGATGCTGCCCCGGTGATGGAGCTGCAGGACCTGCGTGGTCGAGCAGTCTCGGTCGGGGTGGCCGGCCCGCGCAGCCAACTGATTTTCTTCATGTCCCCCACCTGCCCGGTATGCAAGAAGCTCCTGCCGATTCTGAAGTCCATTCAGGGTTCGGAAGGCCAGTGGGTCGATATTGTGCTGGCCAGTGATGGTGAGATGCCCGAGCACCTGGCGTTCTACCAGAAAGCGCAACTGGATGCCTTCCCCTACGTTCTGTCCACCCAGTTGGGCATGGGTTTTCAGATCAGCAAGCTGCCCTATGCGGTTCTGATCGACGAGCAGGGTGTGGTGCGCGGCAAGGGACTGGTCAATTCGCGTGAACAGCTCGAAAGCCTGTTTACCGCCAAAGACCTGGGCGTGGCCTCGGCGCAAGAATACTTGGCCGGCGACTCGGGCATGAAGCAAGTGCAGGTATCACGAAAGGAGAACGTCAATGCGTTGGCTGGATAAATTTGGGGAGAGTCTCTCCCGTTCTGTGGCCCACAAGACTTCGCGTCGCAGCGTGCTGCGCTCGGTGGGCAAGTTAATGGTCGGTTCGGCCTTTGTGCTGCCGGTCCTGCCTGTGGCCCGCGCTGCGGGCGGCGGTAGCAACAGCAGTGCTGCGGATCACCTCAGTTTGAATCCCGATCTGGCCAATGAAGACGAGGTGAACTCCTGCGACTACTGGCGTCACTGCGCGGTGGACGGGTTCCTGTGTTCGTGCTGCGGTGGCACAACCACCACCTGCCCGCCAGGATCAACGCCTTCGCCCATTTCGTGGATTGGCACCTGCCACAACCCGCATGATGGCAAGGACTATCTGATCAGCTACCACGACTGCTGCGGCAAGACCGCCTGCGGGCGCTGCCAGTGCAACACGCAGACCCGCGAGCGCCCCGGCTACGAGTTCTTCCTGCATAACGATGTCAACTGGTGCATGGCAAACGAGAACAGCACGTTCCATTGCACGACATCGGTGTTGGTGGGTTTGGCGAAAAACTAAAACAAGCCGCCAGCGTGCCCACGCTCTGCAAGAAGGGATCTTTGGGTCGCTTCTTTGCCGGGTGTGGGCTCGTTCTTGGGCTTGAGCATGGTGAGCGGCGGCCTGGAAGGCGTCCGCTCCACGAAGGAGGCATCACTGTGTGGACATCGTTGCGCCTGGCCTGTTTGGGCGCCGTACTCCTGGCGTTCACGCCTTGGGCTCAGGCCCAGGAAGAGATGGCCGGAACGGGCGATTACTTGCAAAGCTCCCAAGCTTTTAAAGACTATATGCTGCAATGCGCGGGCTGCCATCGCTATGACGGTCAAGGCTTGACGCATCGTGGGATTCCGGATTTCAACCGCTCTATCGGCCTGTTCACGCGTTTGCCGGCGGGGCGGGAATACATGATACGGGTGCCCGGCGCGTCGCAGTCGCAATTGGACAATGCCGACTTGGCGCGTGTGCTGAACTGGATCGTGGCCAAGTTCAGCCCGGAAGACATCACGCCCGAATACCGGCCTTTTACCTCTGCCGAGGTGGGGGCTTCACGAGCGCAACGCTTTGACGATGTGCTCAAGGCGCGTACGGCGTTGACCGCCAAAATGAACCGCATGGGTCTGGAGCCTGCTCCTTACCTGTACGGTTCCATGGAACGCTGAAACAGCGGGTTAACGTCCGTAGACGCTTGGATTTTTTAGGGCTATAAGAAAAGGGGGCATGTCATGCCCTCATCCCGATCATTAGCGTTGGCCGCAAGGGCCCCCCAGGCAATGTCCATGTTATTGCGCACTCCCTCTGCCTCTTTCAAGAGCCTTGCCGCTTGGCAGGAAGTGGTGTGCGCGTACTTTGTGCCCCTGGAGGTACAGCCCGACTCGCGTCGGGGCTTTTCCAACCGTGCGGCAAGCGATCGCATGGGTTCGGTCGATGTCATGGAGCTATGTACCAGTGCGCAGCGTGTGCGGCGCACTCAGGCCCTGGCAAGCCGTTCCGAGCAGGCTCTTTACAAGGTCACCTTGCAGATCAGCGGCAGCAGCCAGATTGAACAGGATGATCGCAGCGCTATATTGCATGCCGGGCAGTGGGGCATTTATGACACCACCCGCCCCTATGAAGTCGCCGTGCAGGATCAATCCCATTTTCTGGTCCTGCAGTTTGAGGAGGAGCGCCTGCTGCCTTGGCTACCCTGGCTGAGCGATGCGGTGGCCCGTTCCTTTTCCGCCACCACAGGCCCCGCCCGGATTGCCATGGACATGCTGCGGCTGGGTTTGCAAGAGCGCGGGCATTTGTCACCCTCGGCCTTGAGCGAACTGTCTCAGACCGTGATTCGCATGATGGCGCTGAGCCTGGCCGACGGACGCCCGGTGCCCAGCGAGTCCGCCCTGGACGAGGTGCGGCGTGGCCAGTTGCTGCAAATTCAACAGTATGTGCAGGACCATCTGGGGGATGCGGGATTGAATGCGCAGTCTCTGGCGCTGCAGTTCCGCATTTCGCGGCGTTATCTCTACAAGCTGTTTGAATTGTGCGGGCAGGCGCCCGCCGATTACATCATGGCTGCCCGCCTGGAGCGCGCCTGTCAATTGCTGCTCGATGGCAAGCCGGGTCGGCAGATCAGTGAGCTGGCCTGGCAGATGGGTTTTTCCGACGCGGCGGTGTTCAGCCACGCGTTTCGCCGCCGCTACGGCGTGTCCCCCAGTGAGTGGCGTCGCAGCCGTCTGTGCGGGGATTAAGTATAGCTACGTAGGCGCAAGTCCGACTTATCGCAAACGGGTCGGATTCCTATTCTAGAAGCTCACGATCTTGAGGCGACCCGTGGGGTACGCCCAGCTTCTCAAGGACAGTTTTATGCGTCTACACCTCGATTGCGCTTTGTTGCACACCCATCCTGACTGGGCCCGCAATTTGCAGGCCATCATTCCCCCTTGCGAGCGTTTGCAATTGCACCTGTTGCAGGCCCCGCCGGCCACCTGCCCCGATCAGGACTACCTGTTTTTACGCCGCTCAGCCGCCTTGCTGTTGCGATTTGACGCCTGTCTGATACCGATCGAAGCGGCCACCCTGATCCACGTGCGCCGCGCCTTGTCTGCGGCCCGAGGTCACCTGCCGGTGCCGGTCTTTGGCCTGGTGCGTGCCACCATCAAGGCTGCCGCCTTGACAGACCTGCTGGAGCTGGGCCTGGCCGACTATGTGCGCGAGCCTTTATGCCTGGACGATCTACGTGCCCGCATCCATCGCCAGCGTTTGCAGTCCTCATCCCATGCTTTGAATGAACCGGGACTGTCCGGTCGGATACACTATAGGGTGCAGGAAAACCAGGATCTGGTCCTGCACCCCGGCCCAACGGAGCAGCGCCTGTCGCAAACGATCTTGCAACAGGAGGGGACGACGCTGGAAGCCTATGCCGCTGCGGTAGCCTCGCGCTATGCCTGCAGCCAGGAGTCTTTCAAAGTTGCCAAGGGACGGATAGTGGCCCGCTTCGAGCAGGCTTACATCCATGCCGCCCTTGATCGCCATCGCGGTAATATCGCCATGGCAGCCCGCTCCGCGCAAAAGCACCGGCGTGCTTTCTGGGCACTGATGCGCAAGCACCATATCGATGCGGCACGCTTTCGATCCGCGTCAAGCCCAGACGACGAACACGATGGTTAAAATTAACAGGCATTTTTCAATAGGGATTGCCGTGTCTTTACCTCAATTAAAAAACGATGTTTTCCTGCGCTCGCTGTTGCGCGAACCTGTGCCCTACACCCCCATCTGGCTGATGCGTCAGGCCGGGCGTTATTTGCCTGAATACAATGCCACCCGTGCCCAGGCTGGCTCCTTCATGCAACTGGCTCAGAATCCCGAATTTGCGTGCGAAGTCACCTTGCAGCCCTTGCGCCGTTTCGATCTGGATGCCGCCATTCTGTTTTCGGACATCCTGACCGTGCCACACGCCATGGGCCTGGGTCTGGATTTCGTCGCCGGTGAAGGCCCACGCTTTGCGCGTCCCGTGCGCAACGAGGCCGACGTCATGGCACTGGAAGCGCCGGACATGGGCAAGCTGCAATACGTGTTTGACGCGGTCTCGCTGATCCGCAAGGAGCTGGACGGCAAGGTGCCGCTGATCGGTTTTGCCGGCAGTCCCTGGACAATCGCCTGCTACATGGTTGAAGGCCAGGGCTCGGATGACTACCGCCTGGTAAAAAGCATGATGTATCAGCGTCCGGACCTGATGCACCGCATGCTGGAAATCAACGCCCAAACCACCTGCGAATATCTAAACAATCAGATACGCGCCGGTGCACAGGCTGTGATGCTGTTCGACAGCTGGGGCGGCGTGCTGTCCGATTCCCTGTTCCAGGAGTTTTCCCTGGCCTATACCCGCAAGGTGGTCGATGGCCTGATTCGCGAGCACGATGGCCAGCGCGTTCCCGTCATTGTCTTTACCAAGGGCGGTGGCATGTGGCTGGAAGATATCGCGGGCTGTGGTGCGGATGCCATGGGCGTAGACTGGACAGTGAATCTGTCCCGAGCCCGTGCTCGTATCGGCGACAAACTGGCCCTGCAAGGCAATCTGGACCCCATGACCATGTTCGGGGGTGAAGAGGCCATTCGCCGGGAAGCCCGCCGTGTGATCGATGACTTCGGTCCCGTGGGCCAGGGCGGCCACGTGTTCAACTTCGGTCATGGCATCTCGCGTTTTACCGATCCGGAAGCCGTGGGCATTCTGGTGGATGAGGTGCATTCCTACAGCCGTCGCCATCACAGCGTTTGATCCTTATTGCGCACAAGCTGAGACAGCTTGTGCGCAAAGTTATACACACAGTCCGACTCAGTGTTGAGGCCTTGCTATTTAAGGTTCGATTTCAATACCTGATTTTAATTGTTTGATATCTCTAGGTTTTATCTTTATTCCAGAGATATTGAAAATTAAATTGTATCTGTGCTTGCTTCTTTGTATTTTTTGTTCATGTCATTTTCCCCAAAGTTATCCACAGGCCGCTAAGCTCTTGACTTATCAGGCTTTCAGCCCGGCCAGCCCTTTTTTGAAACACCATCCATGACCGCCACCCCAGACGCTATTTCTGCATCGGCAAGCACCGGGCCTTTCTGGCTGCATGTAGCCCTGGACGTTCCCCTTGAGGGGGTGTTTGACTATCAGCACCATGAGCCTGTGCAGGTTGGACAACGGGTGATTGTGCATTTTGGGCGGCGGCAGATGATAGGCGTTGTGGTGGCGTTGCCCGAGCAACCTTCCTATCCGCCCGAGCAGGTCAAGGCGATTGATCAACTGCTGGATGACTTGCCTCCTTTCCCGGAGGACTGGTTGCGGATGGCGCGCTTTGCGTCTACCTATTACCACCGTCCTCTGGGTGAGGTCATGATGCCATCCTTGCCGGGGCCCTTGCGCAAACCCTCCGCCTATCTGGGCAAGCGGTCTGCAGGGGGGCCAGTACTGCGCATGGCCAAGCGCAAGGAAAAGAAGGTGGAACCGGTGGACAGCGATGTCCTGCCTGTGCTCAATGCCGAACAGCAAGCTGCGGTGGATGGCATTGTGGCCGCCAAACCCGGTAGCTGCATCTTGCTGCACGGGGTAACGGGTAGCGGTAAAACCGAAGTCTATATGCGGGTGCTGGAACACGCGTTGGCTGCAGGCCGGCAGGTCTTGTTTATGGTGCCTGAAATCAATCTGACGCCCCAGTTCGAGCAAGTCCTGCGCGCCCGTTTGGCGCGCGTCTTACCGGGCGATGTGCTGGCTGTCCTGCATAGTGGCCTGTCCGAAGGTGAACGGCTGCGTTCTTGGTTGCGCGTCAATAGTGGTCAGGCGCGTATTCTGCTGGGAACACGGTTGTCCATCTTTACCCCCATGCCTGAGCTGGGCCTGATTATCGTGGATGAGGAGCACGACGCTTCTTACAAGCAGCAAGATGGCCTGCGTTACTCCGCGCGGGACTTGGCCGTATGGCGTGGTTATGACCTGAAAGTACCGGTGGTGCTGGGTTCAGCGACCCCTTCGCTGGAAAGCTGGAATCACGCCCGGCAAGGGCGTTATCGTCTCTTGAGTCTGCCCAAACGGGCGCGTGAGGTTTCCCTGCCGCGGGTACGGCTGGTCGATACCCGGCATTTGCGTCTGGAGTCCGGTTTTTCGCCGCAACTGTTGGAGGCCCTGGAAGCTTGTCTGGAGCGTGGTGAACAGTCGCTGGTTTTCATTAACCGGCGGGGCTACGCACCTGTGCTGCATTGTGCGTCCTGTGGCTGGCTGTCCCAATGCCCCCGTTGTACGGTTTATACCGTGCTCCATAGGCAAAATGGCTTCAAGCACAATTTGCAATGTCATCACTGCGGCTATCAGGCCCCAGTGCCACGTGCCTGCCCCGATTGTGGCGATCAGGATCTGCAACCCATGGGTCGTGGCACGCAACGGATCGAAGAGTTTCTGGGCGAGCGTTTTCCCAATGCGAGACTGGTGCGTATCGATGCCGACAGCACCCGCTTGAAGGGCAGTGCGCAACAATTGTTCGAGCAGGTGCATGCGGGCGAAGTGGACATTATGGTGGGCACGCAAATGGTGGCCAAAGGTCATGACTTCACGCGTCTGAGCGTAGTCGGTGTACTCAATGCCGATGCCACGCTGTTTGCACATGATTTTCGGGCGCCAGAACGTTTGTTTGCTCAGTTAATGCAGGTTGCGGGTCGGGCTGGCCGTCACACGGAAGGGGCGGATGTCATTATCCAGACGGGCTACCCGGAGCAGGCTGTCTACCAGAGTCTGATCAGGCACGATTACATAGGTTTTGCTCAAAGCGCCCTGAGCGAGCGCGAATCCGTGGGTTTGCCGCCTTTTGCTTATCAGGTGCTGTTGTCAGCCGAGGCGCCACAGTTGGCGGATGCCCTGCGTTTGTTGACCCAGGCGCGTCGCCTGCCCGAAGACCACCCCAATGACTTTCCCGGTGCGGATCAGGTTTTCCTGTACGATCCAGTGCCGTTGCGCGTATTGCGCGTTGCCAAGGTCGAGCGTGCCCAGTTGCTGCTGGAAAGCGCTCATCGTCCGGCTTTGCAGGCCTTTGTGCGCTACTGGGGGCCACAGGTTGCGCAACTGGCCAAACAGCACAAGGTGCGCATTACGATTGAGGTCGACCCCCTCGAGATTTAAGGTTCCACAGGCTCAGGTATGTAGAGAGACAGTAGGAGCGTCTCGGGTACAGCAGGGTGTATCCTTGTGCGCTATGCGGCGGTACCGCATGCTGTCATGCCGTTGTACCTTGCCGCCGCTGTCTTTCTGAGCCAGCCTGTCGTTTTGCATCAAACCGTACTCGGCCTGGCCGGGATGTCACCTTTAGCGCTGCTTGTTGTTTGGCCTTGAACCTCGTTTTCTTGCCTAGTACTCACTGATTCCACCATGACTACCTCCGTCACCACACCAGGCCATACCGTCCCCACTGACCTGAACGCCATGCAACGTCAGGCTGTGTTGTATATGGATGGGCCCTGTCTGGTGCTGGCTGGGGCAGGGAGTGGCAAAACACGAGTAATCACGCAGAAAATCGCCTATTTGCTGCGCGAGTGTGGATATACCGGCCGCCAAGTGGTGGCGCTGACTTTCACCAATAAAGCCGCACGTGAAATGAACGAGCGGATTCGCGCCTTGGTGGACCCCAAGCTGCTGCGGGGGCTGACCGTCAGCACGTTCCACTCTCTGGGCCTGCGCATGCTGCGTGAGGAGGCTCAGCACGTGGGTTTGAAGCCGCGCTTTTCCATTCTGGACGCGAATGATGCCCTGGCGATTATTCAGGAGCTGTTGGCCACCACGGACAAAGGGCGCCTCAGATCCGTGCAACAAGAGATCTCCTTGTGGAAGAACGCCTTGATGGGGCCTGACCAGGCAGAGCGTGCCGCGAACTCACCCAGCCAGATAGAAGCGGCCCGCATTTACCGAGACTATGCGGCCACCTTGATTGCCTATCAGTCGGTGGATTTTGATGACCTGATTCGCTTGCCTGCGCAATTGATGCAAGACAATCAGGAAGTGTGCGAACGTTGGCAGCGCCGAGTGCAGTATCTGCTGGTGGACGAGTATCAGGACACCAATCTTTGTCAGTATCAGTTGGTGCGCTCCCTGACAGGGCAGCGCAACATGTTTACAGTGGTCGGCGATGACGATCAGGCGATCTATGCCTGGCGCGGCGCTACCGTGGAGAATCTGGCGCAGTTGCCTAAGGATTATCCCGAGCTGAAAGTCATCAAACTGGAGCAGAACTATCGCTCCGTGCAGCGAATCTTACAGGCAGCCAATAATGTCATTGGCAACAATCCGGTCGTGTTCGGAAAAAAACTGTGGTCCGATCTGGGTTTTGGTGAGCCCATTCAGGTTCATGTCACAGACGACGAGCAGCATGAGGCCGACTCGGTGGCCATGCGTATCTCGGCAGAGCGCTTCGAGCGTCAGGCCGAATGGCGTGATTTTGCGGTGCTGTACCGCGGCAACCACCAGGCCCGGATCTTTGAGCAGGCGCTGCGTAATTTGCGTATTCCTTACACCATCTCCGGCGGGCAAAGCTTTTTCGACAAGGCCGAGATTCGCGACATTCTGTCGTACTTGCGCATTGTGGCTAACGAGGATGATGACCCGGCATTCATCCGGGCGGCCACCACTCCGCGTCGGGGGATAGGGCAAGCCACGTTGCAGGTGCTGGGTCAGTTTGCGGCAGAACAAAAGCTGTCTTTGTTTGCGGCCGTCTCACCACTTGCGCTGACAGATCGCTTGCCCGAGCGGCAGTTGGAGCCTTTACGCGTGTTTGCGCAGTTTATTGGGCGTATTCAGCAACGAGCTGATCGGGTAGAAAGCGAGCAGGAAGGACATGACACGGCTGTCAGCGAGCTGCTGGACGAACTGCTGCGAGCCATCGATTACGAGCGCTATCTCTACGATATGTTCGACGAACGCCCTGCGCAGACCCGTTGGGAAAACGTGCTGGAGCTGATTACCTGGTTGAAGTCCAAAGCGGCAGACGATGAGCTTAGTTTGAATGATCTGGTGCAGCGAGTCGCCCTGATCACCATGCTGGAACGCGGTGAGGACGATGACCCGGATGCGGTCAAATTGTCCACGCTTCATGCTTCCAAGGGGCTGGAGTATCCGCATGTGTTCTTGGTGGGGGTGGAAGAAGGGCTGTTGCCGCACATCGGGCGCGATGACGAGGATATAGACCCGGATCAAGAAGCAGATATTCTGGCCCAGCGTATTCAGGAAGAACGGCGTCTGATGTATGTGGGCATTACCCGTGCACAGCGTAGCTTGCGCTTGAGCTGGTGCAAGAAACGTAGACGTGCGCGTGAGAATCTGGTGCGCGAGCGCTCCCGCTTTATTGATGAGATGAAGATCGAAGACCCCGGTGCGCAGGAAGATCCGGCGCAGGCGGCCTTGAGTCCCAAGCAGCGCCTGGATATGTTGAAGAACTTGTTGAACAAGTCTTGAGCGCTTTGCCTTGATTGAGAACGCTTGGGTTCTCGGTCTGGACTTGGGGGCTGGGTTGTCCTGCAGGCCCGCTTTTGCGGGCCTTTTGCATGGTTTACATCATCAGAAGTGGTATTGCCTTTGTAAAAGCCAGTCTCTTTCTTGGGGGACAAGTCGTGAGGTGCTGACGCCCGTTGATCTAAGATCTTGGGCTGTGCGTCAGGGTGCGCTGTCGGAAACGCGGGTTTGGCAGGCGCAGAAAAAACAAAAGCCTGCTAAATCAGCAGGCTTTTCAACATCAAGCGGTGTTTTGCTTGAGCGGTACGACGGTGATGCGTGGCTTACCAGTAGCTGGCCGACATGCGGGAATCACGGATGCGGGCTTCGTTCAAGGCGCGGGTCAGTTCGACCATGTACTTGAACACCACGTTTGCGGCTTTGGAAACTTGTTTGGCCGCTGCTTTGGTCAGTGCAGTTAAAGACACGGATTCACCATTTTCCAGGGCGTGCTGCATTACCCCACGCTCAACAGCATCACTCCAGTGGATGTAGTGCGAGTAAGTGGTCATGGTAGACATTTGCTTTCCCTTTAAGGTGAAGGTCTAAGTTACGAATCCTCATTATAGGGTTTTCCCTAGTTTTTAAGCAAGGGTAAACCCTAGGGGGTGGGGTGGCTTGTGGTTTTTAAGGGAAAACCCTAGATTTCTGATGAATGTTGTTTGGAATCAGAGGGTTGTGGTGGCTTGGTTTGGGTTGGTTTGGATCGTTTTCGTTGGGGGCTTCCTTGCGGCAGTCCTTGCTGGCGGGGGACGGGGGTGGAGCGGAAGCCTGCCGGTGCTGCGCACCGGTACCCTTGTCTGAGCCTGTCGTAGGGCGCTCCTTGAACTCGTTCGGTGGTTTGTCCCCCGGACAAACCACAAGCGCCGAACTCAAACAGCAAGGCGCTTGCATCCCTACGACAGCCTCAGACGGCGGCAAGCTCCCTGATTGCTCCAATCCCGTCCCCCGCCAGCAAGGACTTCAGAATGGTGGCCGCCAACCGCCAACCGCCAACCGCCAATAAGCTCCCGCGGTGTTGTCTTTAATCTGCCGTTTCACGGCTAGAGCTAGTGACTGTGGATCGATAGCCTGTAGGCTGATTGCAAACGGCAAACGGCAAACGGCAAACGGCAAACGGCAAACGGCAAACGGCAAACGGCACATAAGATCCTGTAACGTCGCTTTGCGTTGTTAACGGGCAGGGCCCATTCGCTCAAAGACAAACAGCCAACCGTTTCTCGCGGCTGGCTGTTTGCTTGCTGGCGCTGCCAAGAGGACTTAGCGGTGCAGTGTCGAACTTCCCATCAGGAACTCGTCTACGGAACGGGCACACTGGCGACGTTCGCGGATGGCCCAGATGATCAGGGGCTGGCCGCGTTGCATGTCGCTTCGCATTGTTAACGAGCAGGGCTCATTCGCTCAAAGGCAAACAGCCAACCGTTTCTCGCGGCTGGCTGTTTGCTTGCTGGCGCTGCCACGAGGACTTAGCGGGGCAGTGTGGAACTTCCCATCAGGAACTCATCGACGGAACGGGCACACTGGCGACGTTCGCGGATGGCCCAGATGATCAGGGGCTGGCCGCGTCGCATGTCGCTTCGCGTTGTTAACGGGCAGGGCCCATTCGCTCAAAGACAAACAGCCAACCGTTTTTCGCGGCTGGCTGTTTGCTTGCTGGCGCTGCCACGAGGACTTAGCGGGGCAGTGTGGAACTTCCCATCAGGAACTCGTCTACGGAACGGGCACACTGGCGACCTTCGCGGATGGCCCAGACGATCAGGGACTGGCCGCGTCGCATGTCGCCGGCGGCAAAGACTTTGGCGCGGCTGGTTTGGTAGTTGTCGGTGTTGGCCGCAACATTACCGCGCTGGTCGGCTTCTACGGCGAAGGCGTCCAGCACTTGCCGCACGGGCGCGGTAAAGCCCATGGCCAGCAAGACCAGATCGGCTGGGAAGGTCATTTCGGAGCCAGCGATAGGGTTCATGCTCATGCGGCCTGTCGATGGATCGGTTTTCCATTCCACGCGCACGGCGCGCAGTTCTTTGACATGGCCGTTTTTGCCTTGCAACTCGACGGTGTTGATGGCCCAGTCGCGCTCGCAGCCTTCCTCGTGAGAGGAGGAGGTACGCAGCTTCATGGGCCAGTAGGGCCAGGTCAGTTCCGTGTTTTCCTGCTCGGGCGGGCGGGGCATCAGTTCAAATTGGGTGACGGATTTTGCGCCCTGTCGTGTGCTGGTGCCGACGCAGTCCGAGCCGGTATCGCCACCAC
The DNA here is from genome assembly GCF_019343455.1 of Alcaligenes ammonioxydans. Classification (NCBI taxonomy): domain Bacteria; kingdom Pseudomonadati; phylum Pseudomonadota; class Betaproteobacteria; order Burkholderiales; family Alcaligenaceae; genus Alcaligenes; species Alcaligenes ammonioxydans. The sequence goes on from NZ_CP049362.1 coordinate 375,686, forward strand.
CAATGACCACCACATGCTTTCCTTGGGCACTGATGGCAGGTGCGCCGCGCGAACCGGCCACCTGCTGGTTCTGGATGCGCAGAAAGTCCATGGCAGGATGCACACCTTGCAGTTGGCTGCCGGGTGCGTCCAGTAGGCGCGGGGTTTCCGAGCCGCCTGCCAGGACAATGGCATCAAATCGCTGTTCCAGTTCGGAGGGTGATAGCACGGTCAGGCCGGGCTCCTGGGCAGCTTGGTCCTGCGCCTGGCCAATGTAGGTAGAGGGGGAAAATTGCACGCCCTCGGCCTGCATTTGTGCGATACGACGATCCAGCAGGTATTTCTCCAGCTTGAAATCGGGAATGCCGTAGCGCATCAGGCCTCCAATCCGGTCGCTTTTTTCGTACACCGTCACGTCGTGGCCTACGCGCGCCAATTGTTGGGCACAGGCCAGCCCCGCTGGGCCGGAACCGATGACAGCGACGCGTTTGCCGGTTTTTTGGGTGGGCACTTGGGGAACCACCCAGCCTTCTGCCCAGCCTTTGTCGATAATGGCGTGTTCAATGGATTTGATACCGACCGGGACGCGGTCAATATTCAAGGTACAGGCGGCCTCGCAGGGAGCGGGGCAGATGCGGCCGGTAATTTCCGGAAAGTTGTTGGTGGAGTGCAGCACGTCCAGCGCTTCTTTCCACTGCTGGCGGTACACCAGATCATTCCAGTCGGGAATGATGTTGTTGACCGGGCAGCCGTTGTGGCAGAAGGGCACACCGCAATCCATGCAGCGGGCCGCCTGCTGGCCGGCCTGCTCGTCATTCAATACCTGGACAAACTCTTTCCAGTGCTTGACCCGCTTTAAAGGAGCTTCCACGGCTTCTTGCAGACGTTGAAACTCAAGAAATCCAGTCGTCTTTCCCATGATGTGTCGTTTCCTGATGGTGATGGGAAGGGTTCAGGCCGAAGCCGAACGGCGGGTTTTACTGCTTTTGGGGGTCGCCTTGCCCGTTGACGGGCTTTGCCACAATTCGCTCAGGGCACGACGGTATTCGCGTGGAATGACCTTGACGAACTGTGCGCGGGCGCTGTCCCAGTCTTTCAGCAATTCGCGGGCCTGGAAGCTGCCCGTGGCCTTGAAGTGTTCCTGGACCAGCGTTTGCAAGATGGCATCGTCGGTCTGACGCTCGCTCTGGGCGCTGCGGCTGTGCCATTGGGCCATGCTGCTGTTCATTTCTTGCTCGGCCTTGCTCAGGACTGGCTCCAGATCCACCATGCCCGGGTTGCAGCGTAGTTGCAGACGACGTTGCGGGTCCCACACATAGGCCACGCCCCCGGACATGCCGGCAGCAAAGTTGCGTCCCACTTCGCCCAGCACCACCACGGTGCCGCCGGTCATGTATTCGCAGCCGTGATCGCCTACCCCTTCCACGACGGCACTGGCACCGGAATTGCGGACGGCAAAGCGCTCGCCAGCGACGCCATTAAAGTAAGCCGTACCGGCCAGGGCGCCGTACAGGACGGTGTTGCCCACGATGATGTGATCCGGACCGTAACCACGAAAGTCGTTGGGCGAGCGCACGATAATGCGTCCACCGGACAAGCCCTTGCCTACGTAGTCATTGGCCTCGCCCACCAGATCCAGGGTGATGCCCTGTGCCAGGAAAGCGCCAAAGCTCTGGCCCGCCGTGCCTTTGCACTGAATGTGCAGGCTGTCGTCAGGCAGGCCCTGATGGCCGTACTTCTTGGTGAACACGCCCGAGAGCATGGCGCCCACACTGCGGTTGCGGTTGCGTACCGGGGTAATGAAGGACAGTGGCGTACCGTGGTTCAGGGTGACGGCGCTGCGCTCGATCAGTTGGCGATCCAGCGTGTGTTCCAGGTCATGATCCTGGGTGGCGATCTGACGGGGCGACTCCTCGTTTTCAACTTTGTGCAGCAGACGCGAGAAGTCCAGACCCTGGGCTTTCCAGTGCTCGATGCCGCTGCGCATATCCAGCCAGTCGCTGCGACCGATCAGATCGTCAAAGCGGCGCACACCCAGCTTGGCCATCAGTTCACGCACTTCTTCGGCAACGAAGAAAAAGTAGTTCACCACGTGCTCGGGCTTGCCTTTGAATTTGCGGCGCAAAACGGGGTCTTGGGTGGCCACACCTACCGGACAGGTATTCAGGTGGCATTTGCGCATCATGATGCAGCCTTCCACCACCAGCGGAGCCGTGGCAAAGCCAAACTCGTCAGCCCCCAGCAGCGCGCCGATTACCACATCGCGGCCGGTCTTCATCTGGCCGTCGGCTTGCACGCGGATGCGGCTGCGCAAGCGGTTCAGCAGCAGAGTCTGCTGGGTTTCAGCCAGGCCCAGTTCCCAAGGGGTGCCGGCATGTTTGATGGAGGACAGCGGCGAGGCACCGGTGCCGCCGTCGTGACCGGCAATCACAATGTGATCGGCCTTGGCTTTGGCAACCCCGGCCGCCACCGTGCCCACGCCGACCTTGGATACCAGCTTCACGGAGATGTCTGCCTGCGGGTTCACGTTTTTCAGGTCGTGAATCAGCTGGGCCAAATCTTCAATGGAGTAAATATCGTGATGAGGTGGAGGCGAAATCAGGCCGACACCGGGTACCGAGTAACGTAGCTTGGCGATGTACTCGGACACTTTATGGCCAGGCAACTGCCCGCCTTCACCGGGCTTGGCCCCTTGGGCCATTTTGATCTGGATCTGATCGGCGCTGCACAGATACTGGGCTGATACGCCAAAACGGCCAGACGCAACCTGCTTGATGCGTGAGCGTAGCGAATCGTTTTCCTGCAGTTCGATATCGGCATAGACCCGGTCCTGGCCCAATACGCTGGCCAGCGTGTCACCTTGGCGGATGCCACTTTTGCCATGCTGCATTTCGTGTTGATAGCGCAGTTCATCCTCGCCACCTTCACCCGTATTGGATTTGCCGCCGATCCGGTTCATGGCCACGGCCAGCACGGCGTGGGCCTCGGTGGAGATCGAGCCCAGCGACATGGCCCCGGTTGCAAAACGTTTGACGATTTCACTGGCGGGCTCGACTTCGTCCAGGGGAATGGCCTTGGCCGGGTCCAGACGCAGCTCGAACAAGCCGCGCAGTGTCATGTGACGGCGGCTTTGCTCGTTGATGAGCTGGGCGTATTCCTTGTAGGTGCTGTAGTTCTGGCTGCGGGTGGCGTGTTGCAGCTTGGCGATGGTGTCGGCCGTCCACATATGGGCTTCGCCCCGCACACGCACGGCATACTCGCCACCGGCTTCCAGCTGGTTTTCCAGCACGGGGTCTTTGCTGTAGGCGGCGCGATGCTGGCGCAGCGCTTCTTCGGCGACCGTGAAAATATCAATCCCTTCTACCGGACAGGAGGTGCCCACAAAGTATTTGTCTACCAGTGTCCGCGACAGACCGATAGTCTCGAAAATCTGGGCTCCGGTGTAGGACATGTAGGTGGAGATGCCCATTTTGGACATGACCTTGTACAGCCCCTTGTTGATCGCCTTGATGTAGTAGCTCTCGGCTTGAGAAGCATCAATCTGGTTGACTGGGTCCTGGGCCAGATGTTGCAGGCTTTCAAAAGCCAGCCAGGGGTGCATGGCTTCGGCGCCATAGGCACCCAGCAGCGCAAAGTGATGTACTTCGCGGGCCGAGCCGGTTTCCACGACCAGACCGGTGCGGGTACGCAGACCGATACGGATCAGGTGTTGATGGATGGCCGAGGTCGCCAGCAGGGCAGGGATGGCCACATGTTCGGCGTCGCAGCGGCGATCCGTCAGAATCAGGATGTTGTAGCCGTCACGCACGGCATCGGCTGCCCGGGCGCACAGCGCAGCCACACTGGCTTCAATGCCCTCTGGTCCCCAGGCGCTGGGGTAGATGATATCCAGCTCCTGACTACGGAACTTGCCATTGCTGGCCGCTTCAATGCGCCGGATCTGGTTCATGTCAGCCGGACTGAGCACGGGCTGGGATACTTCCAGACGCAGCGGCGGGTTGACGTTGTTGATGTCCAGCAAATTGGGTTTGGGGCCAATGAAGGAGACCAGCGACATCACCATTTGCTCACGAATCGGGTCGATCGGTGGATTGGTGACCTGGGCAAATAGTTGCCGGAAGTAGTTGTAGAAGGGTTTGGCCTTGTCCGATAACACGGCCAGGGGCGCATCGTTGCCCATGGAGCCGGTTGCCTCTTCGCCCTTGCTGGCCATGGGCAACAACACGACTTTGATGTCCTCCTGAGTCCAGCCAAAGGCCTGTTGCTGATCCAGCAGGTCGCGGGTCGCCAGTTGGGGACGCACGCCGGGCACGTTGGGCAGGGAATCCAGGCGCAGTCGCAGTCGTTCAATCCACTGCTTGTAGGGGTGCGTATTGGCTAACTGGGACTTGATTTCGGCATCGTCAATAATGCGGCCCTGCTCCAGATCGATCAGCAGCATTTTGCCCGGCTGCAGGCGCCATTTCTTGACAATGCGATGCTCGGGAATAGGCAGCGTACCGGCTTCGGAGGCCAGCACAATCATGTCGTCATCCGTGATGACGTAGCGGGCTGGACGCAGGCCATTGCGATCGAGCAGCGCGCCGATTTGCAGACCGTCGGTAAAGGCAATGGCCGCAGGGCCATCCCACGGTTCCATCTGGGCGGCGTAGTACTCGTAAAAGGCACGACGGCTCTCGTCCATCTCGGCATGCTGCTCCCAGGCCTCGGGCATCATGATCATCATGGCGTGCGGCAGGGAGTAGCCAGCCATGACCAGCAGCTCCAGACAGTTGTCGAAGGTGGCGGTATCCGACTGGCCTTCGTAGACGATGGGGTAGAGTTTTTGCAGATCCGAGCCCAGCACGGCCGATTCCATGGCACCTTCACGGGCACGCAGCCAGTTGAAGTTGCCTTGAACCGTGTTGATCTCGCCATTGTGGGCGATCAGGCGGTACGGGTGAGCCAGAGGCCAGGCCGGGAAGGTATTGGTGGAAAAGCGCTGGTGTACCAGGGCCAGGGCGGAGCAGGCACGAGGGTCGGCCAGATCGCGATAATAGCGGCCCACCTGGTCGGCGAGCAGCAAGCCTTTGTAGACGATGGTACGCACCGAGGCGGAGGCCACAAAATATTCCTGGCCGTGGGCCAGGGCCATGCGGTAGATGGCATGGCTGGCGGTCTTGCGGATCACATACAGCTTGCGCTCCAGTGCGTCCGGCACCATCACATCCGGACCGCGGCCGATAAACAACTGGCGAATCACCGGCTCGTTAGCCTTGACGGTCGGCGACATGGGCATGGTGCTGTCCACCGGGACATCGCGCCAGCCCAGCATGTGTTGGCCTTCAGCACGTACGGCTCGCTCCAACTCCTGCTCACAGGCCAGACGGGACGCGGTTTCCTTGGGTAGAAACACCATGGCAACGCCATATTCGCCGGGGGGCGGCAGGGTCACGCCCTGGGCGGCCATTTCTTCGCGGTACAACTGGTCGGGGATCTGGATCAGAATGCCTGCACCGTCGCCCATCAGAGGGTCAGCGCCGACTGCGCCGCGGTGATCAAGGTTTTCCAGGATTTTGAGGCCTTGGGTGATGATGGCGTGGCTCGCCTGGCCTTTGATGTGTGCGATAAATCCGACGCCGCAGGCGTCGTGTTCATTAGCGGGAAGGTACAAGCCTTGGGCTTGGGGGGGACAGGAGTGTGTCATGGGCGTATCCGCAAAGAACGTGTTAAAGCGGTGCATTTGTTGCAGCGCAAAAAATAAAATACAGCGATTTTTTTTTTATGCGCAAGAATTTTTTGCGAATACGGTAAAAAAAATTAGGGACCTGCGCTTGCAGGCCCCTTATCACCCCTTTTGAATCGGGGTCAGTGTGGCAAGATCGCTGCACATGCGGGTTTGCGCAGAAATCAGGCTACCGGTGCAGCTACTTTTCGCTGCGGTTCTGGCGCATTTGCCCCAGGATGTGCAAGGCCTCCTCGCCTTCCAGCAGTTGGGAAAACAGTTTGCGTTCCCGCTCCAGCACGTCCAGCAAAATCTCGCGCTGGGGCTCGCGCAACAAGCGTTTGCTGGTGCGCAAGGCAATGGGCGGCTGCTCGGCCAGTGCATGGGCGCAGGCACGGGCAGCTTCCAGGCTGTTGCCGTGGTCGGTCAGCTCGGTGAGCAGGCCGTCTTGCAGGGCCTGCTCGGCACTGAAGCCTTGCGATAGCAGCAGCCATTCATTGGCACGGCGCTGTCCTACGTATTGGGCCAGCAGGTGGCTGGACGCCCCTTCCGGGCATAGTCCCAGGGCGGTAAACGGCATGCGCAAGCGAGCGTCGCGGGCCGCATAGACAAAGTCCGCGTGCAGCAGCAAGGTGACCCCAATGCCCACGGCATGACCTTCCACGGCCACAATCAGAGGAATATCGGCCTTGACCAGACTGCGCAAGAAGGTGATCGGCGGCGGCTCGGTGGTGTTGCGTACCGTGGCCAGATCGGAAATGTCGTTGCCCGCGCAGAAATGTTCGCCCGCGCCGGTCAGAATCAGGGCGCGATATTGTCGGTTCTGATCGGCCTGGTCGATGATCTCGGCCAGCTCTTCGTACATGGGGCCGGTCAGGGCATTGCGTCGCTCCGGTCGGTCCAGAATGACTTCCAGCCAAGGACCGGCGTCATGAGTGCGTATCATGGCGTGCTCCTGTTCAGGCGAAGGGGGAGGCCAGCAGCGCAGCCTTGGCCTGCTGATATTCGCGATGCAAACGGGCCACAATCTGGGCAGTCGACTCGACCGAATCAATGCCGCCGATGCCTTGGCCGGCTCCCCAGATATCGCGCCAGGCCTTGCTCATGCCCGAGCCAAAGGCGGTATCGGCCACTTTCTCGGCATCGAGCTTGTCCGGGTCCAGCCCAGCCGCCCGGATGCTGTCCTTCAGGTAGTTGCCCGGGATGCCGGTAAACAGCGGGGTGTAGACGATATCGGCGGCGCGGCCTTTGACGATCATGTTCTTGTAGTCGTCCGAGGCATTGGCTTCGGTGCTGGCAATAAAGCGCGTGCCAATGTAGGCCAGGTCGGCACCCATGGCCTGGGCGGCCAGAATATCGCTGCCCCGGCTCATGGCGCCGGACAGCGCAATCGGACCGTCAAAAATCTGCCGGATCTCGTTGACCAGTACAAAAGGGCTCAGGGTGCCGGCATGGCCGCCTGCGCCCGCCGCCACCACAATCAGACCGTCCACCCCGGCCTCCAACGCTTTCTCGGCGTGACGCAAGGTGGTCACGTCATGAAAAACCTTCCCTCCCCAGGCATGTACGTGCGGCACGATCTCCTGCGGGGCGCGCAAGCTGGTGATGACCAAGGGCACTTTGTGGTCGGCGCATACCCTCAGATCCTGCTCCAGCCGGTCATTGGATTGATGAATGATGTGATTGATGGCGTAGGGGGCAATGCGGCGCTCGGGATGGCGCTCGCGCAGCTCGGCCAGGGTGTCCTCGATTTCGTTCAGCCAGTCCTTGAGCTTTTCCTGGGGACGGGCATTGAGGGCCGGCACGGAACCAATGATGCCGCTGGCGCATTGAGCAATCACCAGGGCGGGGTTCGAGACGATGAACATGGGCGCTGCCATCACAGGCAGGGTCATAGATTGATAAAGCTGCTGCGTTAATGCCGAAGGCATAAGGTCGGTCTCCTATTATCGAATGATGTGCCCCGCCTCTTGATGGGGTGGGGTCCTGCAAGGAAGATCTGCCGCTGATAATCTATCGTCACCTATTCTAGGATGCTTTATCGTAGCCGGACGTGGTGCGCTGCACAAATGTCCTCCGGCTCGAAAATGACCATTGTTTGAGCACTTTTTCTGTCCGTAGACCGGACTAAGAAGACCTGGTGCACAATAAGCAACTTGAAGGATTTTTGTCTGCTATGACCACGACTGAACGAAAAGCGCCTTTGGCCGGATTGCGTGTTCTGGACTTGACGCGCGTGCTGGCAGGTCCCTGGTGTACCCAAAATCTGGCCGATTTAGGTGCAGAGGTCATCAAGGTTGAACGCCCCGGTACCGGGGATGACACCCGGGGCTGGGGGCCTCCCTATCTAAAGGGTGGTCACAGGTCGGACACAGAGGACGCGGCCTATTTTGGAGCGGCCAATCGCAATAAAGAGTCTATCGTGCTGGATATTGGCACTGCACAAGGTGCGGATCTGGTGCGCCAGTTGGTCAGACGCTGCGATATTCTGGTGGAAAACTTCAAGGTGGGTGGCCTGAAGAAGTACGGTCTGGACTACGAAAGCCTGCAAGCCATCAACCCGGCCCTGATTTATTGTTCGATTACCGGCTTTGGGCAGACCGGCCCCTATGCAAGCCGCCCGGGATATGACTTCATGATCCAGGGGCTGGGTGGTTTGATGTCCCTGACCGGAGAGCCAAGGGGGGAGCCGCAAAAAGCGGGGGTGGCGGTGGCCGATGTCATGACGGGCATGTACGCCACGGTAGCCGTTCTGGCGGCTGTGGTGGAGCGTCATCGCAGCGGCCTGGGGCAGCACCTGGATATTGCCTTGCTGGATTGTCAGGTGGCCATGATGGCCAACCAGAATATGAATTACTTATGTACCGGACAGGCCCCGCAGCGGCCCGGCAATGCCCATCAGAATCTGGTGCCCTATCAGGTCTTTGAGGCCAGTGACGGGCACTTGATTGTGGCGGTGGGCAATGACGCCCAGTTTCGCAGCTTTGCGCAGGAGCTGGGGCATCCCGAATGGGCCGATGATCCCCGTTTTTCGCGCAATGCCGGGCGGGTCATGCACAGGGATGAACTGGTGCCCATGTTGGCGCAGGTCATGCTGAGCCGGACGCGCGATAGCTGGTTGCAGGCGCTGGAAGCCGTGGGTATTCCCGCCGGGCCCATCAATACGATGGAGCAGGTGTATCAGGACCCACAGGTGTTGGCGCGTGGTTTGCGCCTGGACTTGCCGACCGGGCAGGGGGGCAGTGTACCTTCGGTGGCCAGCCCCTTGCGTTTGTCAGTCACGCCGGTGCAGTACCGCAGTGCGCCGCCACGCCTGGGCGAACATACCCGCGAGGTCCTGGCGCGTGTGTTGGAGCTTACGCCCGACAAGGTCGAGGCCCTGGTGACCGGCTCGGCTGAGCAGGCTTAATTTTTATTGCTTTTCGATCAGGTTGTGAATCATGAAACAGATACAAACCATCGCTATTGTTGGCGCAGGTGCCATGGGACGGGGCATTGCTCAGATTGCCGCCCAGGCTGGCAAGCAGGTCCTGCTCTATGACCTGAATGCGGACTCGCTCAAGGCCGCTTTGGCCGATGTGCATGCCGTCTGGAGCCGTTTGCAGGAGAAAGGTCGCATGACGGCTGAGCAGGTGCAGTCGGCCACAGCATGTTTGCAGACGGCCAGCGATTTGCAAGGCCTGGCCTCTGCCGATCTGGTCGTTGAGGCCATCGTGGAGCGTCTCGATGTCAAGCAGGGCTTGTTGCAGCAATTGGAAGAGATTGTCTCGGCCGATTGCGTGCTGGCCTCCAATACCTCCTCGCTGTCCATTACCGCGATTGCGCAAGCCTGCCGCCACCCTGAGCGTGTGGCGGGCTACCATTTCTTTAACCCTGTTCCCTTGATGAAAGTGGTTGAAGTCATTGATGGTTTGCGCACCTCTCCTGACGTGGGCGATGCTCTGATGCAGGTGTCGCGCGAGATGGGCCATACGCCTGTACGCGCCAAGGATATGCCCGGCTTTATCGTCAACCACGCTGGTCGCGGCATGAACATCGAGGGTTTGAAGATTGCCCAGGAGTGCGTCGCGCCTTTCTACCAGATTGACGTCATCATGCGCGAGCAGGCTGGTTTCCGCATGGGGCCTTTTGAACTGCTGGATCTGACCGCGCTGGATGTGTCGCACCCGGTGATGGAGTCCATCTATCGCCAGTTCTACGACGAGCCGCGCTTTCGTCCTTCGCCCATTACAGCGGTGCGTCACGCCGGCAAGCTGTTCGGCCGCAAAAATGGCGAAGGTTTTTACAAGTATGAGGATGGCAAGAAGCAGGTTCCGCAAGAGCCTGCCGTGCCTGTCGTGACCTCTTTCGCGCCCGTGTGGGTCTCACCCTACCACGAACAAGGCCAGGCTCGTGCGCTGCAATTGCTCAATGAGTTGGGTATGACGGTAGTCGATGGCGATCAGCCTCCTGCCGATGCCTTGATCTTGCTGACTCCTTACGGTGAGGATGTGGCCAGCCTGGTGTCCCTGCATGGCCTGGACCCGGCCCGCAGCGTGGCGCTGGATACCTTGTTCGGTCTGGAAAAAGGCCGTCGACGTGTGTTGATGTGCTCGGCGGCGACAACGCCAGAGTGGCGTGATCAGGCCTGGGCCATGCTGGCCAGCGATGGGACTGCCGTTAGTGTGATTGAGGACTCGGCTGGCTTTGTGGCGCAGCGTCTGGTGGCCACCATTGTGAATATTGCCAGTGATATTGCTCAGCAGCAGATTGCCACCCCGTCGGATATCGATGCCGCAGTACGCCTGGGTTTGGGTTATCCGCACAATGGCCCATTGTCCATGGGGGACGCCGTCGGTTCGCGCGATCTGCTCGATGTGCTCAATACCCTTCAGGCCGTGACCGGTGATATGCGCTACCGCGCCAGCCCCTGGCTGCAACGGCGTGTGCAATTGGGCTTGTCCTTGACGGCATTGCCTTTGTGCAAGGCGCAGTAAAGCGGAGCTGGCGCGATGGTCAGACTGCGCTGCCTGCTCGTTGGCAGGTTTGATCCGGTCTGACCCATAGCTTGCGCTTGCTAAAGCCTGAATCCGCATGATCGCCGGATTCAGGCTTTTTTATACACGCCACTTTTGTGTCGACTGCCTCCGTGCCGGTCAGCAGTACGATAGCCAGCGCAAAGAAAAAGCCCGATGAATATTCATCGGGCTTTTTATGCAGAGGCACTGTGCGATGACAGGGCCTTGGCGCAGTCTTATTTGGCCGCGTTGACCATGTGCTGGATGGCTGCACGAAGTTCTTCGTCAGAGGCTTGCGAACCACCGCGTGGGGGCATGGCGCCCACACCGTGAATAGCCTTTTGAAGCATCGTGTCCATACCGGTTTCGATATAAGGTTTCCAGGCGGCCTGATCACCAAACTTGGGCGCACCGGCTACACCGGCCGCGTGACAGGCGAAACAAATGGTGTCGTACAGCTTGATGCCAGCAGGGTCGACCTTGCTATCGTCAGCGGCAGCGACTTGGCTGGCCTCAGGGGCAGCGGCAGCAGCAGGAGCCTGGGCAGGCTTGCTGTCCTCGGCCGCTGCCGCTTCAGGCTTGGCATCGGCCTTCTCGCCTTCTGGAGCAGGGGCTTCGGGTTCTTTAAAGTCGGCGCCGGCAGCGTTGGCCATGTAGACAACGGCACGAGCCACTTCTACGTCATCCAGCGAGGGGTTGCCGCCTTTGGCGGGCATGCCGCGAATACCATGAATGGCATTTTTGACCAGTTCGTCCTGACCCAGCTTGAGCAACTCGCCCCAAGCACCCTTGTCGCCAAACTTGGGCGCGCCGGCTACACCGGCACCGTGACAGGCAGTACAGGTGGTTTCGTATACTTGCTGACCGGTTTTCAGTTCTTTGACTGCGTTGGCGTCCACCAGCTTGAAACCGGCCACAGGCTGGATACGTGCGGCAATGGCCTCTGGAGACAGGGCGGCCGAACCAGCGCCTGTGCTCATGGTGGAGGTGACCAGACTGACCAGCATGACAATAATCGCGATGGGCACCAAGAAAGCCAGAGCCACGGTCACAAGCAATTGTTTAGGGGTTTTGATCATGGCTGAGTGACCCTCGTTGTGTTCTTCGGGTTTTTGTTCCGTGTTGCTCATTATCGGATCCTGCGAGTTCGTACAAGAAATGACGGGAGGGCCTTATACAGGCCACCAATAAAGGCTTGCGCCTACCTAAGGGGTGTGCGCAAGGACGTGTCTAGCAAGCCACCGACCCAGATCGCGCAACCATGGATTATAGCGGACTGTATCGCTCTTGTATCCGACTCTTGATCTGGCATACATATAATTGCCGTATAGATACTGAAAAAAAGTTCAAAGTCGCGCTACAATAGCGAGCTTGGCGTCCGTAGTTCAATGGATAGAATTAGGGTTTCCGAAGCCCTCGATACAGGTTCGATTCCTGTCGGACGCGCCAGAATTCCTTGTTGATGCGGCTCTTTACGGGCTTGCTTCCTGCCTGTCGGGGTGTTTTCCTCGTCTGAGCGTGACTGTAAAAAGCAGCCTGTGGCTGCTTTTTTTGCGTCTGTTGCTTGCGCCTCTGTGGCGCTCGACATGAATAGCTGGAAGTGGCCTAAGGTTTGATATCAATCATTTGATCTAGGACAAAATAGAATTGCTCCTTGTGTTTGGAGCGCGGATGGTATCCCTGGCTTTCAAGGAGCACCGATTGTCCGGGCAAGAAGCAGGGCCGTGATCTGAACGGGCAGGGGCATAGCCCGGACATCGGTTCGGTTAACCAGGGTCTCGATAAAGCGACCTGTCCGTGCAGCGTTTTTAAGACATAAAGGGGCCGTAGCCCCTTTGTGTCTTTCCTGTGCTGCTTTCTTTCTTAAGCTAGTTCGGCGCAAATCACATAGTCATGACCATGACGCAGGCCACCCAGGGTGTGATTCAGGGCCAGGGCGCGCCGACGCAAGGCTTGAACATGCTCGGACAAGGCGACCGCCAGTGTGCGATCCTGCAGGCGACGCAAACGTCCGTCACACATATCCAATTGGCTGTGGATAAAGCTGTCTCCATAACGGATGGCAAAGCGCTGCGCATCCACACAGCGGTATCCCGCCTGTCGCAAATGGCGCAGCACCCAGTCCATCGGATACTCGCGATACGGGCGCTCACCGGCCAGTAGCAGGCAGGCATCGCGCAAGCGGCCGATCTCCACGATCAGCTTGCCGGCCGGATCGGTACTGCTGTAGGGCACGTAAGGTTCCAGCCCAATGAGGTAGAGACGCTGGCCGGTCAGGGGTCGCAGGCGGCTGAACAGTTGATCCTGGGTGTAAGGGGCAAAGCCCTCAATGGCGCCCAGTAAATAGTCCGCCAGCACCGTGTCAAAGCGTTCACCTTGCAGGAACGACGGGTCGCTCCAGTTACCGACCAGCAGCCGGTCCTGGGGGCGCTTCTGATCCCCCAGTTCGCGTGTCACCTGCTCGGCCATGCTGGGCGAGGCGGTAATGGCCGTCCAGCGTGCCGTGTCCAGGGTCAGCAGCCAACGCAGCGAACCCTTGCCGGTGCCGGCATCCAGAAAGTCGCCCCAGGGACGCTCGCCCTGCATGTCGGCCACGATCTGGTAGAGCCGGCTACCCGTGTGGATGGCGGTCTTGCTCAAAACTCCACCTGTATTCCAGCCAGGATGTTGCGTCCCATCAGCGGCGCCTGACGGGCAATGAAAGAGGTATGGCGGTAGGCCAACTTGTTCAGCAGGTTATTTCCCCTTAGGTAAAAGGTGTAGGTGTTCTGAGCGCTATGCAGGCGGTAGCTTAAACCCATGCTGAGCAAACCGTAAGAGGGTGACCGTAGCTCATGGTCAGCCAGTCGGTTTTGGGCAAAGGTGTGGGTGTAGCCGACAAAACCCGACCAGTTCTGCCAGTTCAGATCGGTGCGAATACCCAGACGGGCGGCCGGTATGCGTGGCAGGTTGCGGCCAGGGTCTTGCAGTTTGCCACGCACCAGATCGCCATGGACGCTGAACGAAGCCCAGGAGGTGACCGGGTAGGAGGCCTGCGCTTCCAGGCCCCAGAACTGCGCTTTGCCCTGACTGTACTGGATCAGTTGAAAGTCTTCGTGGCGGTCCAGACTGTGGCCGTAAATGTAGTTGGCGCTGCGCGTGTAGAAGGTGCGCAGATCAAAACGCAGATCGCCCAGATGCTTTTGCAGCCCCAGATCCAGAGTGTGGCTGGTTTCCCGATCCAGATTGGGATCGCCGCGCTCATAGCTCAGCGTGGCAAAGTGCACGCCTTTGGCAAACAGTTCCTGTGCCGTGGGCAGGCGTTGCGAACGCGACAGGGACACGGTGGCGGCATACTCGGGGGCAAAGTCCCAGACAGCGCCCAGGGAGAAGGAGGTGGCAGTGCCTGTGCGGCGCTCCAGGGTGTTCGAGTCCGGCGTGATGCTTTGCCATTCCTGGCGTGCGCCCAGTTCCAGCCGCCAGTTGTCCCAGTTCAGGCTCTCGAGCAGGAACAAGCCCTGGCTGCGAGTACGGGTGGGCGGGATGAAGTTTTCCGTGCCGTCGCGCGAGGCAAAATCAGACTGGCTGGTTTGCAGGCCAATGACGCCTTCAAAAGGCCCCCAGGGCTGGTGCTCCAGTTCCAGCCGCGTGTCGTAGCCGCGATTGGTGAAGCGGGTGCCAACCTTATCGCCGTCTTTTTCCACATGCCGGTAGTTGGTGGAACCGGCGCGCAGGCGAGCCCGTTTGAAACCGGGCAAAGGATCACGCAGTTCGCCGCGCAGGTCAACGCGCTCGGTGCGCAGATGCGCTGTCGCAGCGTGCTCATGGTCCTGGTCGTAGCCATGGTCGTGATCGTGGCCGTGATCGTGGCCGTGGCCACCGCAATGCAAGGTGGCACCGTGCGGGTGGCAGTCTTCGTATTCATGGCTGTGGCCGGGCAAGCCATAACTGCCTTCCCGATAGGAGTACGCGGCCCCGATGTAACCGCGCTCGCCAATAAAGGACAGGCCGACACTGCCAGTGTCCGTACGGGAGTCGGAGTCTTTGACGCGGCTGTCGGTCCAGTTGGGCACGCGATAGTCACGGCTGCGGTGCGAGGCCCCTTCTACGTGCAAGGCGATATTGCCCTGACCGGCTGTCATGTCGAATGCGCCGACCCGGCCTCGATCGGCTGTGGAGCCTTGGGCGCGGACTGAGCCTTCAAACCCTTTTTCGGGGATCGCCGTGGGAATCTTGCGGTCCAGCACGTTGACCACGCCCCCGATCGCACCGCCGCCATACAGCAGGGCGGAGGGCCCGCGCAGTACTTCAATGCGTTCTGCTTGCCAGGTGTCGACCGTAATCGTGTGGTCGGGGGAGATGGCAGAGGCATCCATCACTTCGGCGCCGTCGCTGAGCACTTTGACGCGAGGCGCAGTCTGGCCACGAATGACCGGTCGGCTGGCACCGCTGCCAAAGCTGTCGACGTGGATGCCCACTTCCCCATCGAGCAGTTCACCCAAAGTGCTGCTACGGCGCAAATCCAGCTGGGGGCCTTGCAGCACCGTGCTGGCTGTGGCCAGTTCTGTCTGTTGCAAGGCCAGGGGGCTGGCGGAGATTCGGATCGGGGCCAACTGAGAGACAGGGGGTTCAAGCTCATTGGCTTGTGCTGAGGCGCAAAGCGCGAGGGCCAGCGTCAATGGCAAGGGGCGGGGACTGAAGTGCATCTCATCTTCCGGAAAAGTTAATTTTTTTGAGATGTTATAACATAACAATAACTGATTGAAACAGTCGGAAAACCAGGCTTGGTCGTGGGGGAAATGGGGGTGGGTAACGTATAGGACACGGGGCCGTGCGGCTGACCAACTCGGCCCCTGGTTGTTGCCAGGTAAAAAAATGCCGCCTTCAGGAGGCGGCTCGGCAAGCGATGAATAACTTAACGGTTCTGAATTTCCGGGGGAATGAGGTTGCGCTCGTAGCGCTGGACATAATCTTCAAAGGACTCTTGATCCTGGGCTTCAATATCCAGCTGGGCCTGCAAAGAGTCGGCGGCCTGCTGTTCGAAAGCGGCTTGCTTGTCAGCCGGCAAAGGATGGGCCAGCAGGCTGGCGTGGTGTTCGCGGCTGCGCTGTAGGGCGTAGTCATGAAAGCTCAGGCCCGTCTCGTGTAAACGTTTCAGTAACTGGGCCGACGGTGTCCGTTCCGGATCGTCCAGTTTACGCATTTGTGCCTGCACGGCTTGGGTATGGCCGTCTGTATCCAGGGCGTGATCCAGCAAGTGTGCGTAGGGTAAGAGGGACTGGAGAATCTCCCGTCCCCATTGTTGCAAGCTGACCGCTTGTTTTTGCTGGTTGGTCAACATCAGGCCGGGGCGACGGCCTTCACGCACGACGGTGGCAAAGTTGTTCTTGCTGTCCTGACAGTAGCCACCGTCCGGGAAAAAGGGGCTGTCTTGCACGGCACAGAACAGCAGGAAGGTATCCAGAAAGCGACAGGTTTGCTCGGATATGCCAGTAGGGGATTCGGGGTCGATATCCAGGCAGCGTACTTCGATGTACTCCACACCGCGCTGAGCCAGGGCGGTGGCCGGGCGTTCGCTGCGCTGGGTTGTGCGCTTGGGGCGGATGCTGGAGTAGTACTCGTTTTCAATCTGCAGGATGTGGGTGTTGAGCTGAATCCACTCGCCATCACGGTGCGTGCCCAGCTTTTCGTAATCCGGCCAAGGGGTCACGGCAGCGTGATACATGCGCATCACAAAGGTGTCCAGGTCGTTGTAGCAAAGCTGAAGCTCGGCTTGGGCTTCCTTGTTGTGATAGCCCAGGTCGCTCATGCGCAGGCTGGTTGCCCAGGGCATGGTCAGCGTGTCGTCGTCGATCTTGTCCAGATTGTTGCTGCGACCTTGCAGGAAGTTCGCATCCAGCACGGGCGAGGCGCCAAACAGATACATCAGCAACCAGGAGTAGCGTGTGAAATTGCGAATCAGCGCCAGGTAGCCATTGGAGCGTTGGTCTTGCAGATTGTCACCGCAGACGTTCAGCAAGGGCCAGATGCCGTCGGGCAGGGAGAAGTTGTAATGCACCCCGGCAATACACTGCATGGGTTTTCCATAGCGTTCGGCCAGGCCGCGACGGTAAACATGCTTGAGCATGCCCGTGTTGGAGGTGCCGTACCAGGCAATGGCAATCTCCTTTTCGGCGGGCAGCAAGGCGGGCATGGACTGGTTCCAGATGATTTCCTGATCCAGTTTGCCGGCGACAAAGGTATGAATATCGGCCAGCTCTTGCAGCACGTCCTCAACCCGGGCTTGCGGCTCGGTAATCAGCTCCAGCAGGGCCTCGGCGTAATCGGTGGTGATGTGGGCATTGGTAAGGGCAGAACCAATGGCGCGGGGGTGGGGAGTCTTTGCCAGCTGGCCCAGCGCATCAACGCGCAGTCCTTCTTTCTCGATGCCTCGCAAGATCCCCTTCAAGATATCGGGGTTCTGTTGCAGGGCAAGGCGGCGTTCGTGGCTGGTGTTCATGGTGGTGTTTCCCACTTTCGAAATCGGATGCAAGATACGGGACTGTTCAAGGGGCCTGGGGCCGTCTATAAATAGTAGTCCGACCAAACTTGCTTTGTTAAGTTGCGCCAAAAGGCGAATCGGGCAGGGCGAGTATAAGGCGGCTGTTCAGGCAGCTGATGAAAAGCATGAAACGGGATATGGGATTAGCACCATGATAATCAGGCGCATGACCGCCGTACTGGCGGCCTTATGGATGTTGGCGGCCTGCAGTCCGGAGTTTAACTGGCGCAAGGTTCAACTTGAGCAAACGGGCTTGTCAGCCATGTTGCCCGGCAAGCCAAGCACCAGTCACCGCGTGTTGGATTTCGAGCAGTACCCGCTGGATTTTTACCTGACGACGGCGACCGCGGGTGGGCAGATCTATACCGTGGGTCATGTGATTCTTCCCGCGCAATTGCAACAGGACCCAGCCGCCCGTGAGCGCCTGTACGAGGCGCTGCATGAGTCCTTGCGTGCAAAATTCGTCCCGGATGGGCAGGCCAGTCAGAAAAGCGCCGTGCAGATCCCGCCACCAGGCCAGATTTTTTACATGACACGCGATGTGGGCGGCGTGGCGTTGCGCCTGGAGGCGATGATCCGTATGGAGCCGGGCTGGCTGGTGCAGGGCTTTGTTATGACGGATTCCGGTAAGGCGCCGGATGCGGCTCAGGCAAAGATTTTCTTTGACGGCTTAGCTCGCTAGCGGGGTCGCCGCTGATCAGGCGCTGTTGCAAGGCCAGGGTAATGGCGGCCTGGCGGCTGTAAACCCCCAGTTTGGCGTAAGCGTTCTGGAAATGAAAGTTGATCGTGCGCTCAGTAATGCCCAGGATGATGCTGATTTCCCAGCTGGTCTTGCCATGGGCAGCCCAGTTCAGGCAGGACTGTTCGCGTGAAGTTAAATACGTCACGGTAAAGCCATTCCTCATGCATTCGTGGTAAACGTCGCGCCAATGTACTCAAATTTAGCTTAGCTGGCAGACCGATGAACATGGAAATAATGATGCAAATCAAAGCATTGTCTGTTTCCCGAACGGATCTTTAGGCACAGTGGCGAAGGGAGGCGGCCTGCCTGGTTTGGACGACGCGCTGCAGCGATGCTAGAATTTTGTCTTATACGTTTTGCGCCGATTTGCCTGATCCGCTTGCGGGCGCTCCATAAATCCAGCTAAAGAGGTCCAGATGGCCACTGATTCCGTCCCCTGCGCCAACGTTGGCGCCCCTAGCCCATCCTGCGGATTGATCCCCGAAGGTTCTGTGGGCCCTGTACAAGCCGAACTCATTGCGTTTGATGAACCGCTGCACCTGCGCAGCGGGCAAGTGCTGCCCAGCTACGAGCTGGCCGTCGAGACGTACGGCACCCTGAATAAAGAGCGCAGCAACGCGGTCCTGGTGTGTCATGCGCTCAATGCCTCGCATCACGTTGCCGGCTATTACGATGACGATCCCAAAAGCGTAGGCTGGTGGGACAATATGGTCGGTCCCGGCAAGGCCGTGGATACGGATCGGTTTTTTGTCATTGGCGTCAACAATATTGGCTCCTGTTTTGGTTCTACGGGGCCGTCCAGCATCAATCCCGCTACCGGCAAGCCCTGGGGCTCCGAGTTTCCCGTTCTGACCGTGGAGGACTGGGTACGTGCCCAGGCGCGTCTGGCCGACTATTTTGGCATTCGCAAGTTCGCGGCCGTCATGGGAGGATCGCTGGGGGGCATGCAAGCCTTGAGCTGGGCGATCAGTTGCCCCGATCGCGTCGAGAACTGCGTGGTTATTGCCAGCACACCGCGCCTGTCAGCGCAGAATATTGCGTTTAACGAAGTGGCCCGCAGTGCCATTTTGTCTGACCCGCAGTTTCATGGCGGCAATTATTACGAGCATGGCGTGGTACCCAAGGCCGGACTGGGCGTGGCCCGCATGGTGGGCCATATCACCTACCTGTCTGATACCGTCATGGCCGAGAAGTTTGGCCGCACCCAGCGTGCGCCGGCGCAAGGTGGCGAATACCACTACAACTATGGCGTGGAATTCGAGGTCGAATCCTATCTGCGTTATCAGGGAGAGAAGTTCTCACGCTACTTTGACGCCAATACCTACCTGATCATTACGCGGGCCCTGGATTACTTTGATCCGTCCCGTCCGTATCAGGGGGATCTGAGCAAAGCCCTGGAAAACGTGATGGCCAAGTTCCTGCTTGTTTCCTTCACCACGGACTGGCGTTTTTCGCCCGAGCGCTCGCGTGAAATTGTGCAGGCCCTGCTCCGTAACCAGCGTCAGGTGACCTACGCTGAAATCGATGCTCCGCATGGACATGATGCTTTCTTGCTGGAAGACCCCCGCTACCATGCGGTCGTACAGGGATACTATGATCAGATCGCCGTTAATTTGGGCTTGCCTGCGCGCACGCGCACGACGGGGGTGCTGGCAAAATGACTAAGCCGCAAACACAAGTGGCCGCCGCCATGTTAAGACCGGATTTGCTGCGCATTGCGCAGTGGATCGAGCCCGGCTCGCGAGTGCTGGACCTGGGCTGTAACGATGGGACCTTGCTGGCACATCTGCGTGATACGCGTCAGGTCGTTGGCACAGGGGTGGAGCTCAATGATCAGTTCGTCATTGCGTCGGTCCGCCGGGGTGTCAACGTCATTCAGCAAGATCTGGAAAAAGGTCTGGCCCTGTTTAGCGATCAGCAGTTCGATACCGTGGTTCTGTCCAAGACCTTGCAGTCCATGCACCATACGGAGCACATCTTGCGTGAGATGGCGCGGGTGGCGCGGTATGGTATCGTCTCGTTTCCCAACTTCGGTTACTGGCCGCACGGCTGGAGCATTTTGCGTGGCCGCATGCCGGTGACCGGTGAAATGCCTTACCAGTGGTACAACACGCCCAACATTCATTTGTGCACCATGAAAGATTTTCAGGATCTGGCTCAGGCAGTGGGCGTACGTATTCTTGATCGTGTTGCATTCAATGGCGGTCATACGGTTCGTTTTTTACCGGGCTGGCGCAGTACCCTGGCTGTCTACCGTTTCGAATCCCCCCATTTTCTTGGTGCTTCGCGCTAACAAGGCCTGACGTGTCACGTGTCTATACCAGTCCCCGAGTCTTGCCTTTGCTGATTCTGGGGTTCGCCAGTGGCCTGCCCCTGGCCCTGGTGTCAGGCACTTTGCAGGCCTGGGCCACCGTGGAACAGGTCTCGCTGACCGAAATCGGCTTCTTGACCCTGGTGGGCTCGGCGTACACGCTGAAGTTTCTCTGGGCTCCCCTGATTGACCGTTATGCTCCCCCCTTCATGGGGCGTCGACGTGGCTGGATACTGCTGACCCAATTATTGCTGGCGGGCTCGATTGCCGCGATGGGCCTGTTTTCCCCTTCCGTGAATCTGACCGCACTGGCTTTGCTGGCCGTGTGGGTGGCTTTTTTGTCCGCCACACAGGACATTGCTTTTGATGCCTATTGCACGGACGTGCTGCAGGCCCACGAGCGTGCGGCGGGAGCGGCCGTCAAAGTCATGGGGTACCGCATCGCCATGATTGTTTCCGGTGGCCTGGCGCTGATCCTGGCCGATCGCTGGTTGGGCTGGGCCAATACCTATTTTCTGATGGGTGCCTTCATGGCACTGTGCGCGCTGGTGACCTTGGTGTCCCCCGACCCTCAGGAACAAAGCCGCCCGCCGCGCAGCCTGTCCGAGGCGGTGGTCGCGCCTTTGGCGGATTTTTTCTCTCGTCCAGGCGCCTGGAGCGTGCTGGCCCTGATTGTGCTCTACAAATTGGGGGACGCCTTTGCCGGCGCCTTGTCCACTACGTTTCTGATTCGTGCGGCCGGCTTTACCTTGTCGGAAGTCGGCACGATCAACAAGGTGTTTGGTCTGGCGGCCACAGTGGTCGGGGCCTTGATGGGGGGAGCGATCATGGCCCGCCTCGGGCTTTACCGGGCCTTGATGATTTTCGGGCTGCTGCAGGCCGTCTCCAACCTGGGTTATTGGCTGATCGCGATTGAAACCGCGCCGTCCATGTGGCTGATGGGCATGGTGGTGGGTCTGGAAAATCTGTGTGGTGGCCTGGGGACAGCGGCCTTTGTCGCCTTGCTGATGGCCTTGTGCAACCGAACCTATTCAGCGACTCAATTTGCCTTGCTGTCGGCCTTGTCGGCAGTGGGCCGCACCTATCTGGCCGGCCCGTTGACACCGCTGCTGGTTCAGACCCTGGGATGGCCAGGCTTTTTTATCTGTACGGTGTTTATTGCCGTGCCCGGTTTACTGATGCTGCGGTGTTATCGCGGCCTTATTCAACAGCTTGATGCGTAAAAAATATCATGCTCTTACTTGTTCTCTACATTATTGCCATTACTGCAGAGGCGATGACCGCCGCCCTGGCGGCAGGCCGTCGTGACATGGACTGGGTTGGCGTGTGTACCATCGCCTGCGTCACGGCCTTGGGGGGCGGTTCCGTGCGGGACGTGCTTCTGGGGCATTATCCGCTGACCTGGGTGCAGCATCCCGAGTATTTGTGGATTACGGCAGGCGCGGCCATCTTGACGGCCTTGATCGCTCCGATCATGCGGCGTTTGCACAGTCTGTTCCTGCTGCTTGATGCCATGGGGCTGGTGGTCTTTACCGTGATCGGCTGTCAGATCGCGCTGGAGATGCAGTTACCCATTACGGTGGTGCTGCTCAGCGGCATGATTACCGGCTGTGCCGGAGGTGTTTTACGCGACATTCTCTGTAATGACATCCCCTTGCTGTTGCGCAAGGAGATGTATGCCAGCGTATCCATGCTGACCGGTGCTTTATATCTGGGTGCTCAGCACCTGGACTGGGACCCCTACGTAACCTTGCTGGGGCCCATGATTATCGGCTTGAGTTTCCGCATGCTGGCCCTGCATCGTAATTGGCAGATGCCCCGCTTCGTCTATCGAGACGAGTGGCGTTAAGCTCAGCCTGCCTGAGTGGGCTCAGACCATGCCCAGCCAGCGCAAGATCAGGGGCACGAAGGGCACCAGTATGGCAGTCATGATTCCATTGAGGCTCAGGCCAATGGCGGAGAAGGCCCCGATTGTTTCATGGACCTGCAAGGCGCGAGCGGTGCCAATCGCGTGTGCCGTCACGCCCACGGCAAAGCCGCGGGCTTCGGGGCGGTCAATGCGCAGCAGGTTCAGCAGGGGGCGTGCCATGATGGTGCCGGCGATGCCGGTAATCGCGACAGCCACGGCTGCCAAGGAAGGCTGGCCATCAAACTGCTCTGCCAATGCCATGGCAATGGGCATGGTGGCCGACCGAGGGGCGACCGACATGATGGTTTCCATCGATCCACCCAAGGCCCAGGCAATCAGAACCGTACTGAAAATAGCGGTGACTGAACCGATCAGCAGCGCAATCGTCAAGGGTTTCCAGATTTTGCGCAGCTGACGCAACTGGCTGTAGAGTGGCACGGCCAGGGCGACGGTCGCCGGGCCAATCAGAAAGTGAATGAATTTGGCGCCCTCGAAATAGACTGGGTAGGGCGTGCGGGTCAGCATAAGCAGAGCGACGATGACCAGTACGGAGACCAGAATCGGCAGCAAAAAGGGGCTGCTCCCCGATTGACGATACATCCAGACCGAGCCCGCGTAGACCGAGCAGGTCAGGGTGAGCCACAGCAAGGGGGAGCTGGACAAAAAGACCCAGATTTGAAACAGTCCGTCGGTCATTTTTCTTCTTCCCGACGGTTTTTGAGCAAGCGGTTAAGCACCAGAGCCGTCACCACCATCGTGATGACGGTGCCACCCAGGGTGGCAATCAGAAAGGGCTGCCATTCATCGGCCACCCGATCAAAATACAGCATCACGCCGGTGACGGCGGGAATGAATAGCAGCATCAGGTTCTGCAGCATGACACTGGCCGTGCTCTCGAGGGCGGCCGGAACCCCGCCACGGATCAGCAAGGCGGCCGCCAGCAAAAGCATGCCCGCCAAGGGGCCGGGCAGCGGTAAAGACAGAGTCTGCACCAGGACTTCGCCGAGTAACTGAAAGGCGAACAGGGCAGTAATCGCGTAGATCATGACAATATCCGTAAAGCACGAAAACGCCAGGCGGCAAGCCTGGCGCAGGTAACAAGGTCTGGCTGAGGGTGCTAGTGTGCCATACAAGCCAGTCAGGCAGTAGACGTGCTGCTTATATGGAATTGGCTATGGCAAGTTCGTCGTATCAATGCTTGGCGGCAGGGGGTTTGGCGCCTGTCCAGGCCTGGACTTCGATTTCAACATCCACCCCGCCTGCCAGTTTGGCTTGTACCAGAGAACGGGCCGGGAAGTTGCTGCCCAGGCGTTCCTTATAGACTTTGTTGAACTGGTCGTACAAGGCAATATCGGACAGATAGACGGTGGCTTTGACCAGCTGGTTCAGGTCGGCGCCGGCCAGGGCCAAGGCCTCCTCAATCCGGTCCAAGGTGGCATTGGTTTGATCCTCAATGCTGCCCCGCACGATCTCGCCTTTCTCGTTCAGCGGAATTTGCCCGGACAGAAACAGAAAATCACCGGCCTGCACGGCGCGGGAAAAGGGCATGTCCGCATCCGCCAGAAAGCGTTTGATTGCCGTCGGTTCTGTGCTCTTGCCTGTGCTTGCGGCATAAGCGGTGCTGATGCCCAGTCCTGCGACCGAGCAAACCAGCAAAGTGTGACGGGCCAAAGCAAATAAACGCATCAGAATTCTCCTTGGACAAGGGGGAATCCAGTGTGCCACAGTCGAGGCCGGGCAGCGTTAATTAATGTGACGGCCCGTCGGCCTCAAGGTTGCTTAAGCGCGATCGCCCAACCAGGCCTGGACTTCGATTTCCACGTCCACATTCTTGGCCAGCTTGGCTTCAACCAGCGAGCGGGTGGGCAAGGTGTCGCCAAAACGTTCGGCATAGACCTTGTTGAAGTCAGCAAACAGGGCCATATCGGACAGCCAGACTGTGGCTTTGACCACGTCGGCTAAGGTGGCGTTGGCCAGTGCCAGGCCTTCGATCAGGCGATCAAAGACGGCGTGGGTCTGGTCCTGGATGGAGCCACGTACCACTTCGCCCTGGGCGTCGTAAGGGATCTGACCGGACAGGAACAGAAAACCGCCAGCGATGGTCGCACGCGAAAAAGGCAGTGGCAGTGGGCTGGCAATACGGCGGATACCGGACATGGAGTACTCCTGATAGGGATGGTGGAAAAGTCGGTCAAGGCAGCAATGCGTGTTTGTTCACGTCTCTTGCCTACAATAAGGCGTCACTATACAACTTCAAATGAGGAGCGAGACGACGTGAGCAAGGAAATTTTGCAACGCCTGGACCAACTCAGCCAGGCTGCGCTGGCCAGCGGGGATTTGTTGCCTGTGCAAGCTCAAGAAGAGCTGATGCACGATCAGGGGCTGACGTTTTTTGTGCGTTGGGTGTCCACTCTGGCGGCCAAGGATGCAGCCAGCGTCTCGATCCCGGGCGGGCCGCGCGACCCCAATTTCAATCCTTTCCTGCCCCCAGCACCGGCATTGACCGTAGCCGATGCCAGCCCCACCCACAATATAGTGCTGAACAAGTTCGCGGTCTGTGATTTGCATCTGGTGCTGGCTGACAAGGTGTTTAGCGAGCAGCTGAGTCCTTTGCGCGACATTGATTTTCAGGTTCTGGCGAATTTTTTGGCCCTGCAGGGCGGGCTGGGGTTTTACAACGGCGGCGGACCGGCCGGAGCCAGTCAGCGGCATAAACATACACAATGGGTCCCCCCGGCAGAGAGCAACGGCTCTTTGGCTTTGTATCTGGATGAGCTTCCTGCTCAGGCCCCGGTTGGCAGCGTGCATCGGCACCCGGCATTGGCCTTTGAACACCGCTTTGTGCGCCTGCTGGAGACGCAGGACCCGACCACTTTGAGCAGCAGCTTGTTGAGCGCTTACCAGCTTGCGTGCAAGGAATTGGGTCTGGTCATGGACGAACAGGGTTTGTTGCCGCCCCATAATATGCTGGCCGGTCAGGGCTGGCTGCTGGTGGTGCCGCGTAGCGTGGAGCTGGTGGATGGCATCTCGGTCAATGCCCTGTCGTATGCAGGCTGCATTTATGTCCGCACTCCCGAGCAAATCGAGCGAGTGCGGCAGATAGGCCCTTTAGCTGTTCTGGCTCAGGCTGCCTACACCAGCACGCGTCAGGCTTGAGTTCCCTGGTCGCTGAGCAGGATGAGCCCCGCTGCGGCGGGGTTTTTTTCTGCTCTGTTGTCACATTTTGAATCTCTATTTATTGTTAAGAAACATAAGGCAAATTCGGGGGAGTTAATACAAATTGAATTTCGCTTTATTTCATTCTGGTGAGCAATTAAGTAATGTAAATAGATAATTATTGAAATAATGTAACTTTGTTTGTAAAAAATAAGGGGAATAAGACGTTTCGAAAAAATGAAGCATTCATGTATAAGCCTAATAACTATTAAAACCGTCACTGGTTTGAACAATGCAGGCTTGATTGACCAAAGGTGAATGGCTTATGCATGTTTCGTCGGATGCTCATATTCTTTTCATTGCTCCCGAACCTTTCGGTGCAACAGATCTGTTGGTGTTATTGCGCACCAGTTTTGGCCGCGTCAGCTTTGCGCTTGATGCGCAGCAAGGCTTGGCGCGCTGTCTGTCATTGCGGCCCGACTTTGTGCTGAGTGATTACCATCTGCCTCGTTTGAGAGGGGATGTCTTTATGCGATTGCTGCGCGCCAACCCGCAAACAGCCGCCATACCGGTTGTGTTCTTGTCGGCCCGTTCCTGTGCCGACAGTCAGTTAATGGCCTTGCGTAGCGGGGCGCGCGATTTCATCGATTACCGAACGAACGTGCAACTGGTGCTGGAACGTATTCGTCTGCATCTGAGTCTGAGAGAAGTACAACAAGAGAAGGCGAGCAGGGAATATTGGCGCTTGTTGGAACGTGGCAAGGAGTCGTCCCCACGCACTCCCTTGGTAGAGGCAGTGCAGCAGCATGTACGCGACAATCTATCGGAGCCGCTCAGTGCCGAGAATCTGGCGGCCTTGTTTGGCACAAGTGCCCGGCGTCTGAATGCACTTTTCAAAACAGCCTGTGGCGTGACGGTGCACGATTACGTGCGCTCCACCCGGATGGGCTATGCCATGCACCTGTTAACGCATACCGACATGGCCATCATCAATGTGGCTGTGGAGTCTGGCTATGTGAATCCGGCCAATTTTGCCACTGCGTTCAGACAATATAGCGGCCTGTCTCCTTCGGTTTATAGACAGTGCAATAGATCTAATATTTAAATCGACTTTGAAATAGACAAAATTAATAAATTTCTATGTTGTGCAATGATTCAAATGGGTTTAGTGGAAATTCAAAAGTAATTATTAAAAAGCAGTAAGAGAATAAACACAGCCGGTTGGGTTAGGGGTTCGGTAAGATTTTTCTGAGTATCCAGATTCAATCAATCGCCATAACGGTGTGAGGGGCGGTTTTGCGCCGTGAAACCGGCATGCATCAGCGCGTACGGGGGCTGCTTCTTGAACTTTGGCAGCAATATGGTGCTGACACACATTGGTCAGCGTGTTGCGGTGGCGATGAGTACCGAACTTAATGTGGAGCCTGTCACAGCAAGTGGCGCGATCAAGGGGACGTCGAGAAAGTTCTCTGCTCAGTTAAACGGCGGCTCTGAACTTATCCAGGGCTGTTTGCAGGCAAATTCTGCCACTATCACGAATGCCGTGGCGGCTGGCTGTGTTAGTGCCGGGAATACTTGATCTTGCGGTCCCTGACGCGGCTGCGGCACAGCGCTTTCTAAGCCAGGTTCAAGGGTAAAAAAAACATAAAGAGCCTGAAGAGGCCAGCAAGGATGGGGACGGTGACGGTGGAGCAGATATTTCTGTTGTATGACGAGCTGACGGGCCTGCAGCATATCGCACGGGAGGCGGAGCAGTGGGGCGTACGGGTTCAGATAGTTGGAACGATAGGGCAGTGCTTGTCATTGGCATCGGCAGCAGGTGTGCAGGCGGCCTTTGCCTTGTCGTGTCAGGCAGACAAGGTTTTTCTGCATATCAATCGTCTGCGCGTGGTCTTTCCTGCAGCGGGCATTATTGTCGTGCGAAGAGACAAGATGGCCGGTATGGAGCGGGGGCATCTGATGCTGGCAGGGGCCGATGCCTGCTTTGATCGTGAGGCCCTGCCGGTCGAGGTGGTGGCCTGCGTTCAAGCCTTGCGTCGACGCGGCTATGCCTTGCGGCAAAGCGTGGCACTGGCTGAACCCAATTGCTCCAAGCAGGTGCCGACCATCCCACAAACGGAGCCCGAAGCCGACGCCTCTTTATGGGAGTTGATGGAAGACGGGTGGACCATGCTTACCCCGCGCGGACAGGCCGTATTGTTAACGCGAGGTGAGCGCCGTATTGTCCTGGTTTTGTTCGCCCTCAGTCCGCAAACCGTAGCACGTGATCGCCTGTTTCCGATGGAGGAAAAGGGTGGGGCACAGGTGCGTTCTGTGGATGTTGTCATCAGCCGTTTGAAACGCAAATTGTGGGCTCTCGGCGAGGAGCTGCCGATTCGCTCCGTGCGTGGTCAAGGCTACGCGTTTGTGGGCAGCGTCCCGGCAGTCTGTCAGGAGCTGGCGCGTGAAAGCCTCCGTAAAGACGGGGTTTACGACTGACGGGGACAGGACGGAGAGGGGCTTTTTCGATGCTGAAACGGCATGATATAGACCCTAAAATTTTAAATATGTATAATTAGTCGCTCTGGTTCATGGAACCAGCTTCTCGAACTGACCGCTCAGGTGCGACAAAATCGCATAAAAATAGCGGTCTGTTCTTCAACAGGTTGTTGCACAACAACCCGGCTTTTTAGTCCGAAACACCTTGCCCGACCTTCTGGTCGCGGAACAACCAGCCGACTGTCCTGGCGGACATCGGCCTGCAACAGAGCGGCTTGTCTCTGGCCATATTGTTTTTTGTCCGGCCCGCAGACTTGCCGTAATGTGAGGCACTTTGCGTTGTGTCTTGCTTTTTCTCGCTTCGGCTTGTGCCGAGGGCGGGAGCGTGTGTGCGCGCGTTCGGTTTGGGTGCTTCGGTTCAGGTCCTGGGATCTGTGCCGCCCAGCGCGTTATGGCGGAATCGGCACGCATGCGAGCGGGGAAGGCTTGGCCAGACTTCCCGCCGCAGAAGAGAAAGGGAAAAGACATGCAAGAGGCGGAGTTTTTTACACTTTCAAGCACCACGGCAATCTTGCTGCTGCTTGGTTTTTATGGCGCGACATTCTTGATGTCGCTCATGATTGGTCAGAAGAAAGAAAATGTGGACGGATACATGGTATCCAATAGTGCAGTGGGCTTTGGCCTAGCGGCGGCCAGCATGATTGCCACCTGGGTATGGGCCGCGTCGTTTTATGCCAGTGCGACCTCAGGCTACAAGTATGGCTTGTCCGGGCCTTTGCATTACGGGCTGTGGGGCGCCTTGATGATTCTGTTCATCTATCCCTTTGGGAGGCGGTTTCGCCAGTTGGCGCCGCAGGCGCATACCTTGGCCGAGGTGCTGCACGCGCGGCACGGCTCGTCCAGTCAGATGATTATGGCGATTTCCAACGTGGTGGGAAGTGGCATCAGCCTGATGGTGAACTTCACGGCCGCTGGTGCGTTGGTCTCGATCCTTAGCCCTCTGACATTCATTCAAGGTGTGCTGATCGCCGGGTTAGGTGTGTTGTCCTACACCTTGTGGTCGGGATTTCGCGCCTCGGTCATGACCGATTTTGCGCAACTGGTGGCCATGATCCTGTCGGCTGTCGTTATTATTCCGCTGATTTTTTTCAATGCTGGTGGTCCAGAGATGGTTCAGGCCAACTGGTGGCGCCTGGACTCCGAACAAGCGAATTTCTATTCGACCAAAGCGATTTTGGAGCAAGGGGCTCCCTACTTTGTCGCGGTACTGGCCTATGCGATTGGCAACCAGACCATCGCGCAGCGCCTGTTTGCCGTGCGTGAAGATCTGATCAAGCCTACCTTTCTGACCGCCACCATTGGCTATGGCGCGGTGGTGATTGGTCTGGGCATGTTGGGACTGCTGGCCCTGTTCACCGGTCTACAGCCTGTAGACGGCAATATGAACAACATCATTCCACAGATGGCATCCACGTATTTGCCACCCTTTGGCATTGCCCTGTTTTTTATTCTGGTTATCGGCTCCCTGTCCTCCACCGCGGACTCGGACCTGGCGGCCCTGTCGGCCATCATGATGACGGATATCTATGCCAAGAACATTGCTCGCGGTCGACCCAACCCCACTCGCATGTTGTGGTGGGGCCGTATCACCATGGTGGTCGCCACGATGGTGGGGGTGATCTTTGCCAGCTTGCGTCTGGATATTCTGGTCATGCTGGTGTTTGTGGGCGCACTGTGGGGGGCAATCGTCTTTCCGGTCATCGTCAGTTTCTACTGGGACCGAGTCACCAACAAGGCGTTTAGCTGGTCGGTCCTGTGTGCCGTGGTGCTGTTTACGATTGTGCGCTTTGAGCTGATCCCCATTGAGGGTGTGGTAGCCGTGTTCTACGAAATAAGCGCTTCGATTGGGGGAGGCGTGGTGGCCGGTCTGATGGCGTTCGCTTTTTTCAACAGCCGTATTGCGATTGCGGTGGGGGTGATTGCGACCGCGGTTCTCTTGCCCAACTTTATCGGTTTCTTGCGTGAGTACATCGTGCTGCTGGGTTCCTTGACCGCTTACGGAGTCAGCGCGGTGGTGTGTGTGGCATTGAGTCTGCGCAGCCAGGAGCGTTTTGATTTTTCCGTGCTGGCCGAGCGTGTGCAGTCGTTTCACTATGACGACACTCCCGCGCCGGGAAAGCAGAAAACGCGGCAGTCACAACAAGGCGAACCCGCCTCGGCCCGCGCCTGAGGGCAGGTTTAAACGACGTAGAAAGGAGAACACGATGCTGATGACAATTTACTTTTTGGTCTGGCCTGTGATGTCGGCCATCATTCTGGTCTTGCTGTTGGGTAATCTGATTCGTGATTGGCGCATGGCCCGCAAGACGGGTCAGTCCATGGTCTAAAAGCAGCAACCCCGTCCTCAGTTGCAGGACGGGATTTTTTTTGAGGGGGGCCGGGGCAAGGCCGGAGGACAGACCAGAGTGCAGACTCCGGACGCTGTTCATGTACACCCTCGACGACGGATTGCCGGCGTGCCCCGCCGCCCGCCGCTGCGTTGTAGGCCGGTTCTGGCAATGCATCCCCGGATGGCTGATACCTTGCTCCGCTTTGTCCGTCTGACGCAGAGGGGCTGCTCGCCGGGCCTGCAAAAGCTAAAGCCGATATTCCTGTCACTTGGCATCTGTCGATGATGAATAAGGCCATGGATCTGGGTTTTGTGAAGCGTAAGCATCAATAGGCGGTGCCAGTCTCAGATGCGGACTTGCTCATCGAGTGGTATCCGTCTGCGCACAGTGTGCCAAGGCGCTGGCCCTATAGGCTGGGTTTGGCTGTCGTGTGCCGATAAAGAATAAAGATGTTTACTTTTTTTGATGCTTTCTGCTGATGGTCGGAAATAATCAATAGACTAAATTTTGATTATTCATTAATCGAGTATTTCATAATGAATGCTCAATTCATCTTTTTTATTTTTGATACGGGTTATGGTCAATCCATTTAATTCTGCCGTATTTTCAACATGCGTTCCGCCGCAGGGATACTGGCCCAGCTTGCCAATTGCAATCTGACGGTGCCCCTGATGAATGTGGATGGAAATGGGGTGGGCCAACTGAATTTGTTCCCTGCAGCGGGCCGATAAGTCTTCCAGGCTAGGAGGCAGCGCATTGTTGGACTGACGAAACACGAGCCGCGCCTCGCCCGGCCAGTGATGCGCCTTGATCGCTTGCCAGCCAGTCTGCTCAAGCAGATGGCCGATCAGGTGGCCGGCAGTATGCAAACGTGCATGCGCAAGCCTGTGCATCTGATCGATTTTCATTTCTACCGGCCCCAAGGGCAGGCTCACCGGTAGATAGTGCAAAACCTGTCCGTCGCGGTTTTGGGTCACATGCAGAACTTCGTGTCCGTTTAATGTGCCTTTGTCGCAAGGCTGGCCACCACCTTGGGGATGGAATAAAGTTTTATCCAGCCGAACGACATAGCGCTCATTTTCCGAGTGATAACACTCGAGGATTTCTGTTTTGCCAATAAGTTTATGGCTGGTCAAATATAATTTATCGTGCATTTCATAATCAATGGGTGGGTGCTCATGCATTGTAGGCGTAGTAGACCCCCCTGATAATTGCAATTCAACGACATAATTTATTCCCTATGAGCACAAGTAACCTCACTTCCTTGATGAGCGACATGGTGGTGTTTGTCAAAGTCGTGGAGACGGGCAGTTTTTCCGAAGCTGCTCGCCAGCTGGGCAATACACCCTCGGCAGTCAGCCGTTCCATTGCACGTTTGGAAAAAGGGCTGGGAACCCGGGTGCTGCAGCGCACCACGCGTAAACTGCGCTTGAGTGACAGCGGTCAGGCAATTTATGAACATGCGCGTGACATGTTGGTCTGCGCACAGGCAGCGATGGAAATATCGGGGCAGTTTCAGACGGAGCCGGAGGGTCTTATACGCTTGAGTGTTCCTAAAGCGGTGGGGCATTTTCTGATTCATCCGCACATGCCTGACTTCTTGACCGCGTACCCCAAAGTGAACGTGGTGATGAGTCTGGATGACCGCTATACGGACCTGATCGACGATCAACTGGATCTGGCCATTCGTATCACCGACCAGCCGCCGCCGGGTTTGATGGGGCGGCATCTGAGCGATATTCGACATGGTCTGTATGCCAGCCCGGACTACGTGGCGGCACACCCGTTGCCCACGCATCCGCAGCAGTTGCGCGAGCACAGTTGCATCTATTTAGGGGAAGCGCCGAGCGATTCTCGCTGGCGTTTCAGCAAGGGCGGTAAGGTTCTGAACGTGACGGTTAGCGGCCGCTATGCGGCCAACCACACCGGAGTCCGGCTCGACGCCGTAGAGCGAGGGCTGGGAATCGGCAGCCTGCCGCGCTTTGTCGCCAAGGGAGCGGAGCAGCAAGGGCGTATCGTACGCGTCCTGCCCGATTGGGAGTTCCGGACGCAATACTGTGGCGCCCTGTGGGCGCTGTATCCGCCCACTCGCCATTTACCCCCCAAACTGCGGGCGATGGTGGAGTTTCTGGCGGGGCGGCTGGGAGGGGGTAAAGGGGAGGTCTGGGGGCCGTCGCCTTAACGGGCATCATCCGAATGGATGTGCAGGGCTTCCAGAAAACGCGACACCATATTGTAGGTGGCGATGGTGGCCGTCAGCTCAACGGTCAAGCGTTCATTGAAATGCTGCCGTATGGCCTGGAAGATGGCAGGCTCCACTTGTACCTGCAGGGTCATGGCATCGGTATAGGCCAGTACGGCACATTGAATGGGTGTGAACTGATCAGAGTCCTGCCAGTTGGATAAAGCATCGAGCTGCGCCTGACTCAGGCCCTCTGCAAGGGCGATCGGGGCGTGCTGATCGGCTTCGTAGGGAGCGCGGTTCAGCAAGGCCACGCGCATGATGACCAGTTCGCGCAAGTCGCCCGGCAGACTGCTGTGGTGGCGTATGCCGGTCAGGTGATTGAGCCAGCCCTTGGCAATGGGCGGGCTGTGCAGCAGCATCTGGTACAGGTGCAGCACGCTGCCGCGTTCGGCAATAATTTGCTCGACCAAGGGAGCCGCATCGGGGGCGCTCAGGTCTGCATAAGGTAGGCGGGCCATGATTCTCCTTTCTGTGTTGAGGGAAATGGCGGCATGTAGGCCGCCAGTTATAGGACAGAGCGCTGGCTCCTTGTCACCTGCTCGGGTGGTCAGGCAGACGCTCGGGACGTTCAGGCTTGACGAGGCAGGACGCGTTCCAGGGTGTGTGTCAGCCGCTTCACGATCTCGTGAATATCCGCTTCCGTGCAGATAAAGGGCGGTGCCAGCAAGATATGATCGCCGTGAACCCCATCAATGGTGCCGCCCATAGGATAGAGCATCAGCCCCTGTGAAAACGCCTCTTGCTTGATCCGCGCATGCGTTTTCAGGCCGGGGTCCAATGCCTGTTTGCTGGCCTTGTCCTGTACCAGTTCAATACCAACGAACAGGCCGCGACCGCGGATATCGCCCACATTGGGATGCTCGTCCAGAGCCTGGTGCAACTCACGACGCAGTTGTTCGCCCCGTTGGCGTACATTTTCCAGCAACTGCTCGTGTTCAATCACTTGTTGCACGGCCAGGGCGCCGGCGCAGGCCGTCGCGTGCCCCATATAGGTATGACCATGCTGGAAAAAGCCCGAGCCGTTCAGGATGGCCTGATAGATCCGGTCACTGGCCAGCATGGCGCCGATCGGTTGATAGCCGGCTCCCAGCCCCTTTGCAATGGCCATGATGTCCGGTACAACGCCATCCTCTTCACAAGCGTACAGGTAGCCGGTGCGGCCCATGCCTGACATGACCTCGTCCAGAATCAGCAAAACGCCGTGCTTGTCGCAGACCTGACGGATTTTTTTCCAGTAATCGCCCACGGGTGCCAGGGCACCGGCGGTTGCGCCAACAACGGTTTCGCCTACAAAGGCGGCCACATTTTGGGGCCCGAGACGTTCAATGGTGTCGTCCAGTTCCTGGGCCAGCCGGTCGGCGTATTGCTCGTCGCTTTCATGGCTGCCTTGATCGCGGTAGGGGTAACAGGGGGAGACATGCTGGGCAGGAGCGAGCAAGGGCAGGAAAGGCTTGCGACGCCATTCGTTGCCGCCGATCGCCAGTGCGCCCAGCGTATTGCCGTGATAGCTTTGGCGACGTGCGATAAAGATATGGCGTTCGGCTTGACCTATTTCCACGAAATATTGTCGAGCCAGCTTCAGGCTGGCTTCCACCGCCTCGGAGCCGCCGGACAGAAAATAGACATGGTCCAGATCGCCGGGCGCACGGCTGCTCAGAAAGTCCGCCAGACTCTCTGCGGCCTGGCTGCTGAAAAACGAGGTATGGGCGTAAGCAATCTGATCGAGCTGATGCTTGATGGCGTCAATCACGACAGGGTGACTGTGTCCCAGGCAGGAGACGGCTGCCCCGCCACTGGCGTCGATATAGGACTTGCCTGTGCTGTCAATGATATGGATGCCATCGCCTTTGACTGCATAGGGCAAGGTTTGTTTTGGGTTGCGATGAAAGACGTGTGTCATGGCGCAGATCCGGAAAGTAAACGCATAAGGGTTTTCAACGTATGTTGAAACTATAATAATACTTTCAACAAATAAATCATCTTTGATGAGGTGGCAGGGGTGGATAAAGACCTCACTGTTGCGTTCAGACTGCATTTGCACCCGATATATACTTGGTATCCTTTTTAAGCGTGTTGGCCCATGAACTCCTTGAGCACTTTGACCGAGCGTATTCAGGCGGCTTTTGCCTGCATGTCGCCCCAGTTTCAGCAAAGCGCGCGCTATGTGCTTGATCACGCCGATCAGGTGCCCTTGATGTCCATGCGACAGTTGGCCGTACAGGCCCAGGTGCAGCCGGCCACGCTGCTGCGCTTTGCCCGGTCTTTGGGCTTTGATGGTTGGGCGCCGTTCAAGGCCGTATTCACCCAGGCCCTGCACGGTCAGGGGGCGCGACGCTATGCCGAGCAAGCCCGCGCCGTGGTGCGCAACCGCCGCAAAGAAGACCGCCTGGCGCAGGTGCTGACCGTGCAAATGGATAATCTGGCCGTATTGCGGGAGGTCAACGAAACGCGCTTGCCTCAGGCCGTGGCGCTGCTCAGCAAAGCCAAGCGGGTGTTTGTGGCAGGGTTCAGGGCCTCTTTCGCGCCCGCGTTTTCTTTTCATTACCAGTACCGCCTGTTTCGCCCCTCGATTGCCTTGTTGCGCGGCGAGTCCGGCACCCTGGATATGGATTTGCGGGCCCTGCAAAAGGGCGATGTGCTGGTCTTGTTCGGTTTTGCTCCCTATTCCCAGGAAGCGGTGTTGGCTCATGGGGCAGCCCGGCAGGCGCAGGCACATATTCTGGCGATTTGCGACAGCTTGCTTGCCCCTATTGCGCAGCAGGCAGATGCCACATTATTGTTTGGAACCGACAGTCCGTCTTTTTTTCCTTCTCTGGTTGCCGCTCAGGCGCTGGTCGAGGTCTTGCTGGAACAGGTTCTGGCCAAGGCGGGCAGTCGTGCTGTAAGCGGTATTGAGTTGGTTGAAAATCAATTGCACCAGTCTGGTGCCTACTGGAAATAGACGCGATGGCTAAGTTGTCCTATCTGGAGTTAACTGGTGGTCCCAAAGAAATTGGCCATTCTTTGGGACGTTTTGGAGCCCCCGCCGTGCATGCCTATTTGCTCAGCTCAACAGCTTGGCAAGGCATCATGCAATTTAAGGGGACGGCTGTTGCCGCTGAGCTGGCGCAGTATACCGAGCGTTATTTTCCCCGAATATGGACCGAGCTCCAGGGCCTGGCATTGGGTCTGGAGCTCCCCTTTGAGGACGTGTTTTTGTGGAATTGCCGTGGCGATTTGTGGGCCATGGCCCCGGACGGCTGCACGACCGTGCAGTTGCCAGCCCAGGGTGAGCCTCGACTGGTGCACAACGAAGACGGTGACCCGGGTTTTGCCGGTTATTGCGGGGTGGGCAAATTCATTCCTGACAGTGGCATGTCATTTGTGTCGTTCCTGTATCCGGCCTCCTTGCCCGGGCACAGTTTTGCCGTGACGCAGGCCGGGCTGGCCATGACGGTCAATAATGTCCGCGCCCGCCATGTCACCCCTGGCGTGCCGCGTATGGTTCTGACCCGCGCCATGCTGGATCAGCCTGACCTTGATCAGGCAGTGAGCCTTTTGCAGGACCATCCCCGCTCGGGAGCGTTTCACCTGAGCCTGGCCCAGCGGGGCGATACGCGCCTGCTAAGCGTGGAGTTCAGTGCGCAGGCCGTTTCGGTCCAGACAATTGAACGCAATCAGTTGCATGCCAACCACGCTGTGCACGAGTCCATGCAAGGGTTTGAACAGCGTATTACCCGATCCTCCGAATTGCGCCAGGAGCGCGGCGACGAGTTGCTCTTGCAAGCCGGTTCAGCCGTCGACCCCTTGAAAGTTCTAGCGGACCAGCACCACGTGCAGTTCCCAATCTGGCGTTGTGACCCTGATGACAGTGACAGGGAGAACACCTTGGCAACCGTGGATATTCAGGTGGGCAGCCAGTCTCTGAAATGGCAGGTCTACGAAGATCCGACCGATCAACCCGTGCTGACCTTTGCGGATGTCACCCGCATCGATCAGGTCTGAAGATGAAAATAAACAGGGCCCTGTCAATGCAGGGCCCTGTGCGTAACGGGGTAACGCGCTACGACGCAATCAGCTTGTGGACGATTCGTGGCGCTTGGGTTCCCAGAGGACATCGGGGCGGCCCGCATGGCGGTTGAGGGTACGCGCCAGCACAAACAGCAAATCCGACAGCCGGTTCAGGTACAGGCGTGGACCATCCTGTGGCAAGGCCTCGGAGGGGACGGCCACGACACTGCGCTCGGCACGTCGTGCCACGCAACGCAGCACATGCGCCTGTGCCGCGGCCGGACTGCCGCCGGGCAGAATAAATTCCTTCAGTATGCCCAAGGGTTCGTTGTAATGGCGTATTGCCGCATCCAGGCGCTCCACATGGACTGAACCGATGACCTGATGGCCAGGAATGCACAGCTCGGCTCCCATATCGAACAGATCGTGCTGGATATCGGAGAGCAGGGCGTCGACATCTTCGGGCAGCTCCAGGCTGCGCAGCACACCAATATGGCTGTTCAGCTCATCCACATCGCCCAGGGCGTGAATCAGGGCTGCGGTTTTGGGCAGGCGGCTGCCATCGCCCAGGCCGGTCGTCCCGTCGTCGCCCGTGCGAGTGCTGATAATGGAAAGTCGTGTGGACATAATTTAGCCTTGTGCTTCTGCGGGCACGGGTGTGCCATTGGCCATATTGACCAGGGCCTCTCCGGTGACACGAACCACGCGCCAGTCTTGCAGCACCTGGGCGCCTTGATGCTGATAAAAATCAATGGCGTTCTGGTTCCAGTCCAACACCACCCATTCCAGGCGGCCGCATCCCTGAGTCACCGCCATCTGCGCTAGATGGCGCAGTGCTGCGGCACCCAGACCCTTTTTACGGTGGGCAGGATCGATGTACAAATCCTCCAGATAGATGCCGCGGCGATCCAGAAAGCTGGAGTAGTTGTAAAACCACATAATGTAAGAAATTATGGTGTCGGGCTGGCCCTCAGGGGTGATGACCAGACAGTAGGCGCTAGGCTCATCCGAGAAGAAACTGTTGCGCAGCGACTCGGCGCTGGCCTTGAAAATATGCTCCAGTTTCTCAAAGGAGGCCATATCGCGCATCAGGCCCAAAATGGCGGGAATGTCGGCGGGAGTGGCTGGACGCAGCACATACCCTTTAATAAATTCGCTCATGCTTTTGCAAAGGTTTAGCGTTATGCTTGATCGGAAACAGACGCAGCAGGCGTCCGAAAGTAGGCATTATGAGCTAATTGTTCAGCTCTGCCCAATTTGCAGGAGTGAAAAATGACGTGGACAAAACGGGGCGCGGCTCTGGCGCTGGGAGCCTTGGGAGTCATGGCTGGATCGGCTTATGTCGTGGTGGCCCAGGCCCAGGAAGCCAGTGCATCGGGCGAAGTTCGTCGACTGGACACGGCAGCAGGCAAAATCACCATCAAGCATGGTGAGATCAGCGAACTGGAACTGCCCGCCATGACATTGGTGTACAAAATTGATCCTGCCTTGCTGGCCGACATCAAACCGGGCGACAAGGTGAAATTCACGGCTAAGCGTGACGGCGGGGATTACGTGGTCATCAAGATCAGTAAATAAGCCGTGTCGAAAACCATATGAAAAGCCGGGTTCGCCCGGCTTTTTTCTGCCCCAGGCAATCAGGCGGTCGGTCACGGCATGTAAAGTCGCGTGATAAGTGTAGAGGCGGTCGACATAGAGGGCCGACGCGTGGGGCGGGATGGGCAGCGACGCTTGGTGCTCTGGGCTTGCAGGGAAATGGGACGGGATAAAAAACGGGGACAGAAGAATCTGCCCCCGTTTGTGCTACTACGACTGTCCGCCGCTTACAGCACGTAGCGTGCCAGATCCTGGCTAGCTGCGGTTTCCTGCAACTGCTTGTTCACATAATCGGCGTCGATGACCACACTTTGCTCACCGTGGCTGCCAGCGCTGTAGGACAGTTCTTCCAACAGTTTTTCCATGACGGTGTACAAACGACGGGCGCCGATGTTTTCGGTGCGTTCGTTCACATCGAAAGCCAGTTCGGCCAGACGCTGGATGCCGTCCGGACGGAAGTCCAGTTTTACGTCTTCGGTGCCCAGCAAGGCGGTGTATTGCTTGGTCAGGGACGAATCGGTGGCCGACAGAATCTGCACAAAATCCTGAGCGCTGAGCGATTCCAGTTCCACACGAATAGGGAAGCGGCCTTGCAGTTCGGGAATCAGATCCGAGGGGCGGGACAAATGAAAGGCGCCCGAGGCAATGAACAGGATGTGATCGGTCCGCACCACACCGTATTTGGTGGTGACGGTGGTGCCTTCTACCAGCGGCAGCAGGTCCCGTTGCACGCCCTGGCGGGAGACGTCGCCGCCACTGCCTTGGCTTTCGCCGCGCGCGGTGATCTTGTCGATCTCATCCAGGAATACAATCCCGTTCTGTTCGGCATTGGCTACCGCGGCCGTGCGCAAATCGTCCTCGTTCACACGACGGGCGGCCTCTTCTTCGGTCAGTTGCTTGAAGGCTTCCTTGACCGTCAGCTTGCGGGCTTTGGTCTTTTCCTGGCCTAGACCGGAGAACATGCCGCGTAATTGCTCGGTCATTTCTTCCATGCCGGGAGGGGCCATGATTTCCATGCGAGGCATGGCCTGGGCCATCTCGATTTCAATCTCGGTATCGTCCAGCTTGCCTTCACGCAGGCGCTTGCGAAACACTTGGCGTGCCGAGTTATCTTCACGCTGCGGTTGGCCGTGGGCATCACGTGAAGGCGGCACCAGCACGTCCAGAATGCGGTCTTCAGCGGCTTCCTCCGCCTGAGTGCGGACACGGCGCATCTCGATCTCGCGGGTTTGTTTGACCGAAATATCCACCAGATCGCGGATGATGGTTTCGACGTCACGGCCCACATAACCCACTTCCGTGAATTTGGTGGCCTCAACCTTGATGAAAGGGGCGTTGGCCAGCTTGGCCAGACGACGGGCGATTTCGGTTTTACCCACGCCGGTGGGTCCGATCATCAGAATGTTCTTGGGCACGATCTCGCTGCGCAGGGGCTCGGCAACCTGCTGGCGGCGCCAGCGGTTGCGCAGGGCCACGGCCACAGAGCGTTTGGCCTTGCCCTGGCCAACGATATGCTTGTCCAGTTCGGAGACGATTTCTCCGGGAGTCATATTAGGTGTAGACATGGTGGTGTATCCGGCTGTCAGAGTGTTTCGACGATATGGTTCTGGTTGGTGTAGATGCACAGATCACCTGCGATCTCCAACGATTTCTTGACGATGTCGGCAGGTGCCATATCGGTGTTTTGCAGCAAAGCCAGGGCTGCGGATTGCGCATAGGAGCCCCCCGAACCAATGGCAGCCAGGCCATGCTCGGGTTCCAGCACGTCGCCATTGCCGGTCAGCACCAGCGTGTGCTCTTTGTCCGCCACCAGCAGCATGGCTTCCAGACGGCGCAGGACGCGATCGGTACGCCAGTCGCGCGTCAGTTCGACGGCAGCGCGCAACAGGTTGCCCTGATGCTTTTCCAGCTTGGCTTCAAAGCGTTCCTGTAGGGTGAATGCGTCGGCGGTCGCGCCGGCAAAACCGGCCAGGATGCTGTCGTTGTACAAACGGCGGATCTTGCGGGCCGTGCCCTTGATGACAACATTCCCCAGGGTGACCTGACCGTCGCCACCGATGGCGACTTGATCTCCGCGGCGTACACAGACAATGGTAGTGGCGTGAAATTGTTCCATGATTTCCTTCCTTTAAGTTCTCCATCTGGGGGCCGGGTAAAAAATTTCAAGCGCGTGACAGCAGGAAGTTTTTTCAGGGCCTGGCGGGAGTTTGTCTTTGGGCAAGACAGAGGATAAGCGGGACGGAGGGCCAGGCCGTGCATGGCGCACTCAGCACGGTTCGGGCTGTGCCGCTTGTCAGGCTGCCCGCCCGCCGCCAGTTCTGCGTGTCAATCCGCTTTAGCTGCTGCGGGTTCGCCTGGGCCTACGTGTTTCCTGGCTGATTCGCCTGGCGGGGCGCGTGAAACGCAGGGGCAAAAAAAAGCCCGCCAGAATGATCAGGCGGGCTTTTTGTCGGGGCATGAGCGAATCAGCCCATCAGTCCCCAAACATCTTTTGACGCTTCTCGCGACGCTCCTGGGCTTCCAGCGACAGGTTGGCGGTCGGGCGGGCCAGCAAACGGGGCAGGCCGATCGGCTCGCCGGTTTCCTCACACCAGCCGTATTCGCCCGATTCGATCAGGGCGATGGACTGTTGCACTTTCTTGAGCAGCTTGCGCTCGCGATCGCGGGTTCGCAGTTCCAGAGCGTGTTCTTCCTCGATCGTGGCACGGTCAGCTGGGTCAGGAACGAACTGGGTCTCACGCAGGTTTTCCGTGGTGGCACCCGCATTGGCCAGAATTTCCTGCTCAAGCTGGCGCAAACGATGCTTGAAAAACTCCAGCTGGGCGGCGTTCATGTAGTCTGACTCAGGCATCGCCAAAAGCTCCTGCTCGGTCAGCAGGGTTGTAGTACTGTCATGTGACTTAGTTGCCATGATGCTTACCTCTTGTTGACGTCTGGGAGCCTGTAACTGTCGTCACGCGCAATCGCTCCGCATTTACTGAATAATTATTAATTCAGACCAGGCAATTCTCCAGGCCCTGGGTGAATATATCTTGGGGCAGCTTGCGGCCAATAAAGACCAGCTTGGTGCCTTTCTTATCTTTGGCCAGCCAGGCATTGCCGGGCTCGGCGCTCATCATCATGTGTACGCCTTGAAAGAGCATACGACGATTGATGCCCTTCAGATACAGAATGCCTTTATAGCGCATCAGATCTGGTCCAAATACCTGAACAATGCCCGACAGGAAATCTTCGAGGCGTTCGGGGTCAAAAGGACGATCCGAACGGAACACGAAGGCTCCGATTTCGTCATTGTGAGCGGCGTGTCCGTGGTGATGATGGTGGTGATCGTGGCCGCAGCCCGGACCGCACTCGCCTTCATCGCCGTGGGCATGATCGTGGTGATGATCATGGTCGTCAGCCGCATCGGGATGCTGCTCTGCCAGGAATTGCGGATCAATGTCCAAAATGGAGTTCAGGTTGAAACCGCTGACTTCCAGCAAATCCTTGATATCGGTTTCACCAAAGTGAACCGGCGTAATGGTGGCCCGCGGATTGATACGGATCAGACGGGCGCGCAGGGCCTCGTACTCGGCATCGTTGACCAGATCTTTTTTGGAGATCAGCAGGCGGTCCGCAAAGCCAACCTGTTTCTGGGCTTCTTCCTGCTGGTCCAGCGTGGCCATGCCATGTTTGGCGTCCACCACGGTGATGACCGCGTCCAGCCGATAGTAGTCGGCAATATCATCGTCCATGAAGAAGGTCTGACAGACCGGGCCGGGGTTGGCCATGCCGGTGGTCTCGATGATGACGCGTTCAAACTTCAGCTCGCCCGCCTCGCGACGCACACGCAAATCGTTCAGGGTGCGCATCAGGTCGCCACGTACCGTGCAGCAGACGCAACCGTTGCTCAGCTCAACGATTT
The DNA here is from genome assembly GCF_019343455.1 of Alcaligenes ammonioxydans. Classification (NCBI taxonomy): domain Bacteria; kingdom Pseudomonadati; phylum Pseudomonadota; class Betaproteobacteria; order Burkholderiales; family Alcaligenaceae; genus Alcaligenes; species Alcaligenes ammonioxydans. The sequence goes on from NZ_CP049362.1 coordinate 417,607, forward strand.
CTTCTTCGGAGTCCTGTACCAACAACTCATTGTCGATGCCTTCCGGTCCGAATTCGTTCTCGATGACGGCAATGCGTCGACCGTGATATTCGCTCAGGATGCGCTTGAGCAGCGTGGTCTTGCCAGCGCCCAAAAAACCAGTCAGCACCGTGACTGGAACCATGTTTTTCAGATCTGATGCCGCGTTCATAAACATGCCTCGCAGTGGCGGGCGAAAGGTACAAGGCACGGCCCTTGCCGCGGCTTCCTGTACCCCCCTGCTCCGCACGAAAACAACGTGCGATTACATCACAGCCTTGCCTGTTGGGCAAACGGTGATCTGTAAAAATTCACAGAGGTTTGCCAATCGATCGAGGAATATATACTGATTGGCGGCAAAATACCATGTTTTAGCGGGCAGATAAGGGTTTTCGCTCGTTTTTAGCCGCGACGCAACGCTGGCACAGGCCGCGCAGCTCGGTTTCGTGGCCCGACAGGGCAAAGCCGGCACCGCGTACGCAGTCAGCCAGCCTTTGGCTCAGGTCCGGTGCGCACAGTTCCACCACGGTGCCACACTGGGTGCAGACAATCAGCAAGTCGTGGGGGTGGCCGCCGGCATCCACACAGGCAGTCCAGGCATTGACGGCATCCAGACGGTGGATCAGGCCTTCCTCTGTCAGAAAGTCCAGGGCGCGGTACACGGTAGGGGGCTTGGCCCCAGGCTGGAACTCGCGAACCAGATCCAGCAGTTCGTAGGCGCGCAAACTGCGCTGGGCCTGAATCAGGATTTCCAGTACCTGACGGCGAATTGAAGTCAGCCGTTTGCCGCGCTCCAGGCAAAGCTGGTCCGCGGTAGCAAGCTGGTCTTCAATGGCGGCGGGCGTAAGAATATGTACAGGCATGGCGCTTGATGGGTTGTTTGTTATGTTATAACATCTTTAGAGAAATTAAATATCCTCATCCAGCCGCATTATCCCTGTTTCATGTCCTGTCCTCAATTTCCCTCGACTTTCCGCAGTCCGGCGCCGCGCCGTTCGCTCTTGCTGGCCTCGGCCGGGCAGCGCGTACTGGGCGCTTTGTGCGTGGCTGCTGCGCTGTGGCTGCTGACGGCCTGGGCCATGGGCGCGTGGTAAGGGCATGAGTTCACATCAGACCTTGATCGAGCTGGATCATGTGGCGCTGGGCTGGAAAGACAAAATTGCTCTGCGTGATATCAGCGGTTGCTTTACCCGAGGCTCCTTGACAGCCATTGTGGGGCCAAACGGGGCGGGCAAGTCCACCTTACTCAGGGGCTTGACCGGGCAGATCAATCCGCTCAAGGGGCGGATTGTTGTCGATAGTGGCTTTTTGAATGAATTGGCCCTGTTGCCGCAGATGGGGGATCTGGACAAGAGCTTTCCCGTGACGGTGCATGACCTGGTTGCCATGGGGGCCTGGAAGCGGGTCGGAGCCTGGGGCGGTTTCCCCAGGGCGGAGCATGAGCGGATTGCCCATGCGCTCGAACAGGTCGGTCTGGCGGACTTCGCCCGGCGTTCCATTGGCACCTTGTCGGGCGGGCAGCTACAGCGTGCCTTGTTTGCGCGCATGATCATGCAGGACGCCCAGATTCTGTTGCTGGACGAACCCTTTGCCGCGGTGGATCGCGCGACATCGGATGAATTGATGAGCTTGATTCTGGATTGGCATCAACAGGGCCGTACGGTCATGGCCGTGCTGCACGACCTGGATATGGTGCGTAGCTGCTTTCCGCAAACGGTGCTGCTTGCCGGACAAGTTGTTGCCTGGGGGGAAACCGAAGCCGTGCTGACGCCGGAGAATCTGCATCTGGCCCGGCATTTGTGCGCGGGGGACTATCTGTGATGGCACTCATTGATGTTCTGTTCGGCCCTTTCATGGACTTTGGCTTCATGAAGCGCGCTCTGGCCGGCTCCTTCGCCCTGGCCGCAGCGGCCGGGCCGTTGGGCGTGTTTCTGGTGCTGCGTCGCATGAGTCTGATGGGCGATGCCATGGCGCATGCCATTTTGCCTGGGGTGGCGGTGGGGTTTCTGACGGCCGGCCTGTCTTTAAGTGCGATGGCCATAGGGGGCATGATTACGGGCCTGGTGGTGGCCTTGCTGGCCGGATTGGTCGCGCGCCTGACTCCACAGCGTGAGGACGCCAGTTTCGCCGCCTTTTATCTGGTGTCTCTGGGGTTGGGGGTGCTGCTGGTGTCGCTGCGCGGCTCCAATATGGATTTGATTCATGTGCTGTTTGGGACGGTACTGGGCCTGGATGATGCGTCCTTGCTGCTGGTCACCAGCAGCACGACGGTCACCTTGGTGATCCTCGCGCTGGTCTTTCGGCCCCTGGTGCTGGAGTGTATGGACCCGATTTTTTTACGCACCCAAGGGGGCCGCGGCTCGCTGGTTCATATGCTGTTTTTGTTCATGCTGGTCATTACCCTGGTGGCCGGCTTTCAGGTTCTGGGGACCTTGATGGTGGTGGGGATCATGATGCTGCCCGCTGCCTCGGCCCGGTTCTGGGTGTATTCCGTGGGCCGGCAAATGCTGGTGGCGGCCTTGCTCGGCATGATCAGCGCGTATCTGGGCTTGCTGTTTTCCTACTACTACAACGTGCCGGCCTCTCCCGCGATCATTCTGGCGGCTGGTGCGTTTTACTTTCTTTCCATCACCTTTGGCCCTCAAGGCGGTTTGCTGCGTGCGTATTCCCAATGGCGCGCGCGGCGTCGGCGCATGGCCTCTCTCTTGGAGCATGATCGATGAAAATGCGAGACATTCATTCAGGCCGCGCCGTACTGGCGCTGGGCTTGCTGGCACTGAGCCTGTCCGTACAGGCGGAACCCTTGCGCGTGGTCAGCAGCTTTTCGATCCTGAACGACATGGTCAAGGAGATTGGTGGCGACAAGGTGATAGCCAGCACGATTGTGCCCGCCAATGGTGACGCCCATGCCTTTGAGCCACGCCCCAGTGACGCCAAGTCTCTGGCCAATGCGCAATTGCTGGTAATTAACGGTCTGGAGTTCGAGACCTGGCTGCCGCGTTTGCAGCAGGCCGCGGGTTATCAGGGCCCGCAGGTCGTGGCTACGGCGGGCATTACGCCCTTGGCGTTTGAGGGCGGTCACGATGACCATGCCGACCACGACCACGACCACGACCACGACCACGACCACGACCACGATCATGATCGTGCCAAGGAACCCGCCCACGCCCATGAGGCCGGACATGCTCCACAGGGCGAGAAAGAGCCCGGCACCCATGATGACAGCCATCAGCATGGCAGTCAGGACCCACATGCCTGGCAAAGCCTGGCCTTGGCGCAAATATATGTGCGCAATATCAGCCAGGGGCTGGAGCAAGCGGACCCAGCCAATGCGGACTACTATCAGCGCCGTGCCAAGGATTATGCGCAACGCATTCAGGAACTGGATGATTCCATCAAGGCTCGCCTAGAGGCAGTGCCGGTCGACAAGCGCAAGGTCATTACGTCCCACGATGCCTTCTCCTACATGGGCAAGGCCTACGATATTCGCTTTATTCCTCTGGTGGGCGTCTCCAGCCAGGCGGAGCCCTCGGCGCGAGACATTGCGCAAATTGTTCAGCAGGCTCGTCGTGAACAGATTCAGGCCATTTTCGTGGAAAACACGGTCAGCGCGAAGCTGGTAGAGCAAGTTGCGCGTGAAACTGGGGCGAAAGTGGGCGGGACTTTGTATTCCGACGCCTTGGGGGAGCCCGGCTCCGGCGTGGACACCTACTTGGGCATGATGCGCTCAAACACGGATCAACTGGTCAAGGCCTTGCAGCCCTGATTCACTCCTCCGGCTTGTCACTGGCCCGGTTCTTGCGTTGTGCCCGAGGGTGGGCCTGATCGTAAGCTTGGGCCAGGTGCTGAAAGTCCAGCCGTGTATAGATCTGGGTGGTAGAGATATTGGTATGACCCAAGAGCTCCTGTACCGCCCGCAAGTCCTGGGCCGATTGCAGCAAATGGCTGGCAAAGCTGTGACGCAGGCTATGGGGATGCACATGAACGGGCAGGCCGCTGGCGCGGGCGTAGTTTTCCAGTTCCTGCTGCACGACACGCGGGTGGATCCGCGCTCCTCGTGCCCCCAGAAACAGCGCGGCATCGGCATCTGCGTTAGGGGCCAGCGAGGCCAGAATCGGACGTTTTTTCAGCCACGCCTGCAAGGCCTGGGCGGCCTTCTCGCCAACCGGCAGGCGCCGCGTCTTGCCACCTTTACCACTCACAAGCAGTTCGCGCTCTTGCAGCAATAACCAGCTTTTGGATTGATGCTGGGGGCTTTGGTGATAATGGGTGTCCAGGCTGACCAGTTCGGCCAGGCGCAGTCCGCTGGAATAAAACAGCTCGAACATGGCCTGATTGCGCAAACTGACCGGATCGTCCTGAATAGGTGCGCTGGCGTGGTCCAGCAGTTGCTGGGTCTGGTCTACGGACAGTGCTTTGGGCAGAGGTCGGCCTATCCGGGGAGCCTTCAGGCTGGCGGCAGGATTCAAGGGCCAGCCCAGCGCTTGGGTACGCGACTGATAATAGCCGCGCCAGGCAGCCAGAATGCGGGCCAGACTGCGTGGTGCCATGCCTTGGGCATGCAAGCGGGCCGCGGCCTGCCGTAACTGGCTTTGATTCAGCGTGTCGGGGTCGGTGCCGGGATGCTGCGCCAGCAAATGACGTAAGTCGTTCCGGTACGCACTGAGTGTGTGTTCCGAATAGCGTTTTTCCTGCCTGAGTTGATTTAGCCAGTTTTGCATGGCCGGACTGAGCACCGGGTGGGCGACAGATTGCCCGGGCGAGTGGTCCTTGCTAGCGGTGCAGTCTGGTTTTTTCAGGCCGGACATTCGTTTTGATTAATACGGCTGGGTTTGTGTAAACGCTGCAAGGCCGCGCTGCACAGTTCGCCGATGCCTTCCAGAAAGTCGGTGCCCATATCGACGGTAAAGCGAGAGTCCTCGGGGGAACCCAGCACCAGCAGGCCAAACAAGGCATCGGATTCGGGGAATCTCAAGGGCACGATCGCTACTGACTGGGCATCCTGCTGCAGGTCAGCCAGAAAGTCTTGTTCACGCCGGGGACCGCAATAGGGTTTGAGCAAGGTATAGGCCCAACTGACCAAGGGGTCATCGGCCAGTACCTCGTCCGGATTCCAGCAATGCAGGCGCACGACTGGCATCTCGAAGATGCGTTCCAAGCTGCTGCAAATCAGAGCGGGCAAGGCCGCGGGATCAGACTCGGCCAGCATCTGGCAGTTCCATTGATGCAATTGGCGCGAGATTTTTTCATTGCCCCGGGCATTGGCCACCAGCATGGCCAGTTGGCGTTCGGTTTTCTTGCCGCGTTCGCGCAGTAGCATGATCTGGCGCTCGCCCAGGGAAATGGCGCGGCTTTGATGCGGGTGGGGCACCATCAGCTTGGCAAAAACGTCGGCGTGTGCGTCGAAAAAATCAGGGTTGGCTTTCAAAAACTGGGCCACGTCCACGGCGCTAAGGCTGTTGGGGGTATCCATGTCTAGAAGGTTTCCTTTCTGGCTACGGATGCACACAGTGCATCAATATCGACTTGTCCGGTAAAGACGGTTTGGGCCGGGCCGCTCATGCGTAGCGCCTGTCCGTCCCATTCAATGCGTAGACTGCCTCCACGAGTATCAACGACAACCGGGCTTTGGAGCAATCCCCGGCGTATGCCTGCCACCACAGCCGCACAGGCGCCGGTCCCGCAGGCCAGCGTTTCACCCGCACCGCGTTCGTAGACGCGCAGCTTGATATGGTGGGGATCAAGAATTTGCATGAACCCGGCGTTGACCTTGTGGGCAAAACGGGGGTGGGACTCGATAAACGGGCCGACCGTGGCAACGGGAGCCTGCTTGAGGTCATCGACTACTTGCACCGCATGGGGATTGGAGATGGACACCAGCGACAGGGAGACGGGTTCGGCTTGATCGGGCACGGGCAGCAGCCACAGCGTATCCTCGCCCTGAGCTTTCTGTTCCAGCCCGCTTGGGTCAAAAGCAACATCGGCCGGCGTAAATCGGGTGGTGCCCATCATGACCTCCACGCCGCGCTCCGGATCATCATTCAAGCTGATGATGCCGGTGCGAATTTGCGCACGCAAAGGGTTGGCCGACGACAGGCCTTGCTCATGCACGAAGCGGACAAAGCACCGCGCGCCATTGCCGCAATGTTCGACCTCGCCGCCGTCGGCGTTGAAGATCCGGTATCGGAAGTCGGCGCCGGCTTCGGTTGCCGCCTCCACCAGCAAAATCTGATCGGCACCAATCCCGAAATGGCGATCTGCCAGAGCGCGGGCTCGTTCCGGTGTCAGTTCGATGTCCTGCGTCACACCATCCAGCATGACAAAGTCATTGCCCGCACCGTGCATTTTGCTGAAATGCCAGATTGTGGCTGCGGGTTGGGGTGCAGGAGAGCGATGCATGATGGGGCCTAGTAGATGCCGGGTTGCCCTTCAGGGCGGGTTTTGAAGCGTCGATGTACCCAATAATACTGCGGCGGGTCCTCGCGCACATAGTTTTCGATCAGGGCATTCATGCGTTCGGTGGCCTCTTCCAGGCTGCCTTCACCCGGAAAGTCGGCCATGGGTTCCAGCACCTGAATATGGTAGTGGCCGGTTTGTGCGTCCAGTCGCGAAATCACCGGAATGACCAGCGCGTCCTGGTTTCGGGCGATCTGCGCGGTGGACAACAGCGTGGCCGCCGGAACATTGAAAAAGGGCACGAACGCCGCGCCTTTGGTGCCGAAATCCATATCGGGCAGGTAATAAATTGGCTGACCCTTTTGCAGCGCGCGCATCAGGCCGCGAATACCGTCCTTGCGTGAGATCAGCGGCACCGAGGAAAAGCGGCTGCGGCCTTCATACATCAGGCGATCCACATGGGGGTCGCGTTGCGGAGTGTAGAACGCCACCAAGGGTGAAATGGACATGGACAGTCGTGTGCCCGCTGCGTCCATCCCCAGGAAATGCGGGACCAGCAGCATGACCTTGCGGCCTTGTTCCAGGGCTTGGGTAATGTGTTCTTCACCCGTCAGGTGCAGGGTGTTCAAAATGGTGCTGGGCAGGCCGAACCAAAGCAGGCCCCGGTCCAGATAGGATTGAGCCAGCAAGCGAAAGTGCTGCTTTTCCCATTCACGACGGGTGCTTTCGGGGGTGTCGGGAAAACACAGGTCCAGATTGGTACGCACAATATGCCGGCGGCGCGAGGCAAAGCGATGTACCAGTCCGCCCAGCACAGTGCCCCAACGCTGGCGCGTGCGTACCGGGACACGGCCAAAATAGGAAAAAACGGATTGGAGCAGCGGGTAAGAATTAAAACTCATGGGGTGGTATCGCCAGGCAAAGGGGGCGCATCGTGAGGAATTTTGTAGCGGTTATAGCCCCACAGGTATTGGGTGGGGAAGCGCCGGATCATGGTTTCCATGGACTGGTTGATCAGGGTAGCCAGTTCTGTCGGGTCCTCGGGCAAGGGCTCGGGCAGACGCAAGGTATGGATATGCCATCCACGACCTTTGGGCAGGCGCTCGGCAGCAGTCACAATCACAGGCACGTTGGATTGGCGTGCCAGCTTGCCCGCCAGCGTCATTGTCAGGGCAGGGCGACCAAAGAATGGCGCCCATACACCATCTCCGCCGCTGGGAACCTGATCGGGCAACATGCCGACCGACTCGCCCCGGCGAAAAGCACGAACCAGCTCGCGCACGCCTTTGATATTGGCCGGAACGGCATGCAAACCGGGTAGCTCGCGCGACTCGACCATCAAGGGTTCCAGAAACGCCTGACGGGGTGGGCGGAACATCACGGTCATCGGGTCCACGCCGGAAAAATAGCGTGCAATCATTTCAAAACAGCCCAGGTGCGGAGTCAGATACAGTATGCCGCGACCCTCGGCCAGCGTTTCCTGGACCAGGGGCAGATTGTCGATTGTGCAGCGCTCCAGACAGGCTTGTGGATGCAGCCAGACGCGGGGGGTTTCCACAATCATGGCCCCTGTCTGCCCGGCCGCTTGTCGAAAAAAAGCGGGAGAGTCGTAGCCCGCTTGGCGACAGTGACTTTGCAAACGGCGGCGATAGCGTCCCGGAAAGGCGTAAATCAGGCGCCCAACCCCGTTGCCCAGAAAATGCAGGGCGGGTAAAGGCAGACGAGCCAACAAGCGCAAAAGAGCCACTAGCATGGGCCAGACAATCCTTTAAAGTGAAGTTTTGCTGAAATAAATACGTATTTTCGCTTAAAATGGAATGTATCGCTGAGTTAAACGACAACTTGCGGAGCGATCAGGCAGCAATCTGCCCACTATAAACCGCTAAAGCGTCGCGCCCCGTCTATCGTATCCACATCGCTGGCTTCGAGGTGCAACGCAGTTTGTTCAACCTCGTGCTGATTATCAGCCCTTATCCAAGGAAGCTACGCTGTGAACCACAACGACTTTCTCTTTACGTCCGAATCCGTCTCTGAAGGGCACCCCGACAAGGTTGCCGACCAGATTTCCGACGCCATCCTGGACGCGATTTTCGAGCAGGACCCGCAAGCGCGTGTTGCCGCTGAAACCCTGTGCAATACCGGCCTGGTGGTGCTGGCCGGCGAGATCACGACCCACGCCAACGTGGACTACATCCAGGTAGCCCGTGACACCATCAAGCGCATTGGCTATGACAATGGCGACTACGGCATCGATTACAAATCCTGCGCGGTTCTGGTGGCCTATGACAAGCAATCGCCCGATATCGCCCAGGGCGTGGACCGTAGCCCTGAAGAGCTGCTGAACCAGGGTGCCGGCGACCAGGGCCTGATGTTTGGCTATGCCTGCGACGAAACCCCTGATCTGATGCCTGCTCCGATCTGGTATGCCCACCGTCTGGTGCAACGCCAAAGCGAGCTGCGCAAAGATGGTCGTCTGCCCTGGTTGCGCCCGGATGCCAAGTCCCAGGTTACCTTCCGCTATGTGGATGGCCATCCTGCCGAAGTGGACACCGTGGTGCTGTCCACCCAGCACGCGCCTGAAATGTCCCAGAAGGACATTCACGAAGCGGTCATTGAGCACATCATTCGTCCATGCTTCCCATCGGATCTGTTGACCGAGAAAACCCGCTTCCTGGTGAACCCCACCGGCAAGTTCGTGATTGGTGGTCCTCAAGGCGATTGCGGTCTGACTGGCCGCAAGATCATTGTGGACACCTACGGCGGTGCCTGCCCGCACGGTGGCGGTGCCTTCTCCGGCAAGGACCCCTCCAAGGTGGACCGTTCCGCGGCCTACGCGGCGCGTTACGTGGCCAAGAATATTGTGGCCGCCGGTCTGGCGCGTCAGTGCCAGGTGCAGTTGAGCTACGCCATTGGCGTGGCCGAGCCAATCAACATCACCATTTACACCGAAGGCACGGGTGTGATTCCGGATACCGAAATCGCCAAGCTGGTGCGCCAGCATTTTGACCTGCGCCCACGCGGCATTATTGACATGCTGGATCTGCAGCGTCCCATCTACTCCAAGACAGCCGCCTATGGTCACTTCGGCCGCAGCGAGCCTGAGTTCAGCTGGGAGGCCACGGACAAGGCGCAGATTTTGCGTCAGGCCATCTAAGCCTTTTGGGCGAACAGGCAAAGGCCGCATGAGCGGCGCTTTGCAGACGTAGTATCGCGTTGTGGGTTCCCGATCCGGGTGCCCGCAACGTGGGCTGAGGCGGGCCAGACTCGGACTCAGACAAAGAAATGATGTTTTTTACCAGTGAGGCTGTCTTCCCAAGAGGAGCCAAACAGGTACAATCACCAACAGTAAATTGCCATCCTCGAGGGGCGTTGCGACAAGACACTGATCTTGCCAGGCTCGGGGTATGGATAGGTGGTATCCACCTTGGAGAACGACGCTCACCACGACCCGCATGGCGGGCTGCTGGTGAGATTCATTTGCTCTCCGTGCAGTCCGCGTGCCGTATAACGGAGCCCGACTGTGACTTTTACCGATTACAAAATTGCCGATATTTCCTTGGCTGAATGGGGCCGCCGCGAGCTGACCATTGCCGAGACCGAAATGCCTGGCCTGATGGCCACCCGCGAGGAATTTGCCGCCTCGCAGCCCCTGAAGGGCGCACGCATTGCCGGCAGTTTGCACATGACCATTCAAACCGGGGTGCTGATTGAAACCCTGACGGCTCTGGGCGCTGAAGTGCGCTGGGCCTCGTGCAATATCTTTTCCACGCAAGATCACGCTGCTGCGGCCATTGCCGCCTCCGGTGTGCCCGTGTTCGCCGTCAAGGGTGAAACCTTGGAAGAGTACTGGCAGTACGCCCACGACATTTTTGACTGGCCCGGCGAACAGGCCAACATGATTCTGGACGATGGTGGCGACGCCACCCTGTTGCTGCATCTGGGCGCCCGTGCTGAAAAAGATCTGTCCGTTCTGGACAATCCCGGCAGCGAAGAAGAGCGCGTCATGTTCGCCTCCATCCGCGCCCGTCTGCAAAACGACAAAACCTGGTATTCCACCCGCCTGGCCCAAATCAAGGGTGTGACTGAAGAGACCACCACAGGCGTGCACCGTCTGTACCAGATGGCCAAGAAAGGTGAGCTGGCTTTCCCTGCCATCAACGTGAACGACTCGGTGACCAAGTCCAAGTTCGACAACCTGTATGGCTGCCGCGAGTCCCTGGTGGACGGCATCAAGCGTGCCACGGACGTGATGGTTGCCGGCAAGATCGCGGTGGTGTGTGGCTTTGGCGACGTGGGCAAAGGGTGTGCGCAAGCGTTGGCTGCCTTGCGCGCCCAGGTTTGGGTCACCGAAGTGGACCCCATCTGCGCCCTGCAGGCCTCGATGGAAGGCTACCGCGTGGTAACCATGGAAGAAGCTGCCGACAAAGCAGACATCTTCGTGACCGCGACAGGCAACTACCATGTCATCGACCGCTCGCACATGGAACGCATGAAAGATCAGGCCATCGTGTGCAATATCGGTCACTTTGACAATGAAATCGATGTGGCCTCGGTGGAAGACCTGGAGTGGGAAGAGATCAAGCCCCAAGTCGATCACATTATTTTCCCCGACGGCAAGCGCATCATCCTGTTGGCCAAAGGTCGTTTGGTGAACCTGGGCTGCGCAACTGGGCACCCCTCGTTTGTGATGTCGGCGTCGTTCACGAACCAGACCATTGCACAAATTGAATTGTTCACCCGTGGCGAGCACTACGAAGCAGGTAAAGTATATGTACTGCCCAAGCACCTGGACGAGAAAGTAGCTCGCTTGCACCTGAAGAAACTGGGTGTGAACCTGACTACCTTATCCCAGGCGCAGGCAGATTACATCAACGTGCCTGTGCAAGGGCCCTTTAAGGCTGAGCACTACCGCTACTAAAACACACCGGCGTCTTCGGACGCCTGTTCTTGGAGCCCTATCATGACTTTGCTACTTGTCTGGATCCTGAATGCTGTTGCTTTGCTGGTTGTTGCCTACATCCTGCCCGGTATTACCGTGGCCTCGTTTGGCTCAGCCCTGATTGCGGCGCTGGTATTGGGCTTGCTCAATACGTTGGTCAAACCTTTGCTGATTGTGCTGACCTTACCCATTACCATTGTGACCTTGGGTTTGTTCCTTCTGGTACTGAATGCCTTGGTGTTCTGGTTTGCCGGTTCCATTCTCAAAGGGTTTCAGGTTGAAGGATTCTGGTGGGCGGTGATTGGGGCGATCGTCTACAGCCTGGTTTCCGGGCTGCTGTCGGGATTGTTAATTAAATGAGCAAGAAGCAAACCTTGAGCCTGGAGTTTTTCCCGCCGCGCGATAGCGCGGCGCAGGAAAAACTGGTGCGCACTGCCAAGACCCTGATGGGCTTGAATCCGGCCTATGTCAGCATGACGTTTGGAGCCGGTGGCTCCACACGTGCTGGTACGGTCGATGCGGTGGCATTGCTGCAAAACCTGGGCTTGGATGTGGCACCGCACCTGTCGTGCATCGGTACGGCTCCGGCCCAGTTGGGCGAGATGCTCGATACCTACCGCGATCAGGGCATACGCCGTATTGTTGCCTTGCGCGGCGACTTGCCCTCGGGCATGGGCGGTGACACGGGTGAGCTGCGCTATGCCAGTGATCTTGTGTCCTTCATTCGAGAGCACTATGGCGAACACTTTCACATCGAAGTGGCTGCCTACCCTGAAATGCATCCGCAGGCCACCAGCCTTGAGGAAGACCTGGGTCACTTTGTGAACAAGGTCAAGGCCGGGGCGCATGGCGCGATCACCCAGTACTTCTTCAACCCGGATGCCTACTTCAGTTTTGTGGAGCGGGCCCAGGCTCAAGGTGTCACCATTCCGATCACGCCGGGCATCATGCCCATTACCAACTCGTCTCAGTTGCTGCGTTTTTCGACCATGTGCGGTGCGGAAGTGCCACGCTGGATTCGTTTGCGACTGGCCGATTTTGGTGATGATCGGGCATCGATTCGCGCTTTCGGGATCGATGTGGTGACGCGCTTGTGTCAGGATCTGCTCGATGGCGGGGCGCCGGGTATACACATGTACACCCTGAACGGGGCCGATGCCAGCATGGCTATCTTGCCGAATCTGACTTGGCGTTAAGTTCTCCAGCATCAAAAAAAACCCGCCAGATGGATTTGGCGGGTTTTTCATGACCCGGCTCAATGGCTCACACCGAGCGTTGCGTCATACGATGCGCGGCGCGGGGGGGCCGGCAAAGCCGGGTTGGCGAACCAGGTGCTTATAGCTGCGGTGCAGGTACGGCCCAGCCTTTGTCGGTCAGCACACTGTCCAGCCGTTGGTCGTGGGGGGCGGGCTGATAAGGCAGGCCCGACAGGTCGCCCACTGCCCAGGCAATACCAATGCTGGTAAAGGCATGGTTTTGCGCTTTTAGCGCCGCCAGGGTCCGGTCGTAGTACCCTTTTCCATACCCTAGGCGGTCGCCTTGGCGGGTGTAGCCCAAAGTAGGGACCAGGACAATGTCCGGTTGCAGGGTTTGGGAGGAGCTCGGGATTTCTATGCCGTAGCGCCCTTTTTCCATTTTCGTCTCGGGTGTCCACTGAACAAAGCTCAGGGGAGCGTCCGCTTCTTTGACGACAGGAAGACAGACATTGAGGCCTTCTTCTTCCACCCATTGAACCAGCAAAGGGCGCAGGTCCGGTTCGTCGGCCATTGGCCAGAAAGCTGCAATGGTGGTGGGTTCGGCACGGCCTTGTTCACGCAGGCGAGTGCGGTTGGTGGCCAGCCAGGTGAACAGGCGGCCCCGGATCAGCAGGGCACCCCGGTTGGTGTCAATGGAGGGCTGCCCGGCTCGCAGGTCTTTTAGTCGCGTGCGCAGCGCGGCTGCGTTATGCTCTACGTTCTGAATCATGGGTGATTTTCTAAAGGCCGTCACTATGGGTATCAACCAGCTAAAGTACCAGAAAACACCAGCTTGGGGCATGGCCGGCGCGCTTCCACGTCCGTCCTTGAGCGCCCTGGTGGTGTTCGCACTGGGTTTGGTCGGCTGTGCGGGTTCGCCCTCGCCGCAGGCCCAGACCCATTCCCCCGAAGCGACAATCACGAATCAAGCCGTACTTGTGCAGCCTGCCAAAGAGGCGGTACGGCGCTGGGATCGCGTCCCGCCTGTTCCGCCGGTGGCACGCCAGGCGCTGATCGACGCGCGGCAAGCCATGCAGGCCAAGCGCTGGAGTGCGCTTGACGCCCTGGCCCCCGTGGCAGCAGACGATCCCGTCCTGGGTTCCTATGCCCAATACTGGCGGCTGCGTCGCCTGTTACAGGACTCGACCACGCCGGTGCCAGACGAGCAAGTCCGTTTGTTTTTGGCCGGCAATCAAGACGAATACCTGGAAAATCGCCTGAAGTCTGATTGGATCGTGGCGGCAGCACGGGCAGGTAACTATGCGCTGGTGCGTGAACTGGCGCCCGTGCATGCGCCCAGCTCGGCGGTGAAGTGCGCCGTGGCGACAGCCCGGAACGTGGCCGGAGAGTCGGTCGATGTCGACGATCTGCTGGCTTCTTTTGCGCCCAGCCAGGCTTGCTGGTCCGCGCTGGATCAACTGTACGCCCGCAAAGTGATCAGCAAGAATCAGGTCCGTGACCTGATGCGGGACGCGCTTGAAAACAACCGTACTGCTCAGGCCCGACGCCTAGCGGCAATTATTTTCACCGCGCCGCAGATGAAGGATTACACCGCCTTGATGGCCTCGCCACAAAAATGGCTCGACCGTAATGTGAACAATAGTTCGGTCAATCCCGAACTGGTGTCGCTGGCCTTGTCTCGCCTGGCCCGCGGTCAGCGGGATTCGGCAGCAGCCTATATCGATCGCACCTGGGCGGGCAAGATTCCCCAGGAAAACCTGAATTGGGTCTGGGGCCAGTTTGGTCTGGTCAGTGCCTTGCGGGTGGAGGATGATGCGGCCAAATGGTATCGCCGCTCCGGTCGTACCCCCATGACGGATTACAACAACGCCTGGCAAGTGCGCGCCGAGTTGCGTCAGGCCACGATCGACTGGAAGCAGGTGGCTGCAGCCATCGATAAAATGAATGATGCGCAAAAGGCGGAGCCGGTTTGGGTGTACTGGTCAGGACGTGCGCATGCGGCCTTGGGACATAAAGACAAGGCTCGTGCCCTGTTTCAGTCCATTGTGGGAGACCTGGGTTTTTATGGGCAACTGGCAACCGAGGAGTTGGGGCTGACCCCGTCCTTGCCGGCGCAACCGCAGCCTTTGACGCCTCTGGATATGCAAGATGCTCGTACCAATGCGGGTCTGTTGCGCGCGGTGGAGCTGTTCAAGCTGGGCTGGCGTCCTGAAGCGGTTCCTGAGTGGAATTTCGCTTTGCGCGGCATGAACGACAGGCAGTTGCGTGCGGCGGCCGAATTTGCTCGCGAGCAGCATATTTACGATCGGGTGGTCAACACGTCCTTGTTGACCAAGAACGAGATCGACTTCAGCCAGCGTTTTATTGCTCCTTTCGAGGGGCGCGTGACCGAGCAGGCCAAATCCATCAATCTGGACCCAGCCTGGGTGTATGGTCTGATTCGTCAGGAATCGCGCTTTATTACCGATGCCCGCTCGGGTGTGGGGGCGTCGGGCCTGATGCAATTGATGCCCGCCACCGCCAAATGGGTGGCCAACAAGATTGATATGCACGATTTCTCGCCGGCACGGGTGAATGAGTTCGAGGTAAACACGGTATTGGGTACCAACTACCTGAACATGGTTCTGGGTCAACTGGGCGGGTCACAGGTATTGGCCTCGGCAGGTTATAACGCGGGACCTGGCCGTCCCATTCAATGGCGTTCGCGTCTGAATGGGTCGGTTGAAGGGGCCATTTTTGCGGAAACTATCCCCTTTACCGAGACACGCCTGTACGTGAAAAATGTGCTGTCCAACGCGAACTACTACGCCATGATGTTCAGTGGCCGGCCTCATTCGCTGAAGGATCGCCTGGGTGTTATTGCTCCTGGCGGAACGACGACGGCGTCCTTGCCTTGATGATGGCCTGCTCCATGCTTGATGACAGACAACGTGCAGCCCTGGCGGCCCTGATGGGGCCGCCAGATCCGCTGCTGGCGGGCTTGCAGGTGTATGTAGTCGGCGGCGCGGTGCGTGACGCCTTGCTCGGTTTGCCGGCCGGCGACAAGGACTGGGTGGTGGTGGGCGCCCGACCCGAAGACATGGCTGCGCGCGGCTTTGTCCCGGTAGGCGGCGATTTTCCTGTGTTTTTGAATCCTCACAGCAAAGAAGAGTTCGCGCTGGCCCGGACTGAGCGCAAATCAGGTCGCGGCTACAAAGGCTTTACTTTCTACACGGGTACCGATGTCAGTCTGGCCGATGATTTGCGTCGTCGGGATCTGACCATCAATGCCATGGCGGTGGATGCAGCGGGCAATCTGCATGATCCTCTTAATGGGCTGGCAGATTTGCAGGCCCGCTTGTTCCGGCATGTTGGCACCGCTTTTAGTGAAGATCCCGTGCGCCTGTTACGCCTGGCACGCTTTGCTGCGCGCTTTGTCCAGTTCACGGTGGCTGATGATACCTGGGCCTTGGCGCGCGAGCTGGTGGAGCACGGCGAGGTTGACGAGCTCGTGCCCGAGCGTGTTTACCTGGAGGTGGCCAAGGGCCTGTCTGCCAGTCAGCCTGCCCGGATGTTTGAGGTGCTTCAGGAGGTGGGGGCGTTGGAGCGGATCATGCCCGCCCTGACCTACAACGAGCATGTCGGTCAGCAGGTTCAGATCGCCCGAGATCGGCAGTTGGATCTGGCAGGATGCTTTGCCGTGCTGTGCCATGTTTCCGAGACGCCCGCACAGGTTGCTGAGCAGATACGTGCACCGTCTGAATGGCGTGACCAAGCCCGTTTATTGCCCGTTCTTTTAAGTAGTCCAGCCTTGTTGCAGCCCCGCTCGCAGCCAGAGTTCGCCTTGCAGGTCATGGAGTCTTTGGATGCTTTGCGTAAGCCTGATCGTTTCCAGCAACTGATTCAGGCCGCTGCCTGTTTGAAGGCCGTTCCCGAGCAGGATTGGGACACCTTGCGTCAGATTATGGCCAGTGTGGATGCAGGGGCTGTTGCTGCGCAACACAAGGCTGAACCTGGCAAAATCCGGGAGGCAGTGCGCGCTGCCAGACTGGCGGCCCTGGAGCAGTCGCTTTAGCGTTCCTTCGCTACAGGCCGTGTGCAGGTTCCCGCATTGGCCGATGCAGCCCATCGATCGCTTAACTCGTCACCTTGTCTTCGCGACAAGGTGAAGGGTGATCCGCAGAATCACAGTCGTACTGCAGCCAAAGGACGGTTGGGCGCGCTTAACGGACGCTCAAGATGGCAGGGTCGATATCTTGCCATTTCATGGGCAGGGGTCCCGCCCCTGGGCAAGCGGCTTTCAGGGCTCGACAGGCAATGTGTTTACAGGCGCTCGCGTCGATCTCCGCTCATTGTTCCTAGTACCGGGGCCGGAATATCACGCCCGATAATCAGCACTTTGAACAACTCGCCCATTTCCGCCTCAGACAGCAGCTTGTTGGCAGCACTCATGGTCTGCGCCCATTGCTGCTGGGCGGCAGGGGAGGGATCGTCGGGAGGGGAGGCCAGGTAGTGCGTAATACCGCAGTTCATCAGGAACCGGGCCTGGCTGGTATAGCCCAGCACATCCAGCCCTGCCTCCAGAGCGGCGTCAGCCATGGCTGTGAAGTCCACGTGGGCGGTAATGTCTTGCAGACCCGCCAGCACCAGAGGTTCGGCATGGGCAAAATGACGGAAATGGCACATCAAGGTGCCTTTATCGCGTTGTGGGTGGTAGTACTCGCGCTGTGGAAACCCGTAGTCGATCAGAATGGCAGCGCCGTGCTTTAACCAGGTGCCCATGCTACGCACCCAGGCTTCAGCCTGCAGATTGATCTCGGACAGGTAAAAAGGCTGCGCCTGAACACGTTCGGCGACCAGCAACGCCAGATGTTCAGGAGCGGGCCGGGTTGCCAGATAGAAGGGCGCGGGCAGGCCCTGGGCGGTGCTGTCGTCTGCGGCAATGACGCCCACTTCCAGCACCTTGCCCTCTACGTCAAAGGTGAACAGGCTGACGGGCATGGCGTCCAGAACTTCATTGGCAATCACGCAGCCCTTGAAGCTATCAGGCGTGCTGTCCAGCCATTGGACTTGAGCCTGCAGGCAAGCCAGACGTTCTTGCTGGCGGGCGCGCAAATCAGGGGATACTTCCAGAATGAAATACTGCGGTTCGATGCCTTGCTGGCGCAGTTCGGTAATCAGCGCGTAAGCCAGGGCGCCGCTGCCCGCGCCAAACTCCAGAATGGACAGGGACTGGCTGCCTGCCAGGACTTCTTTGACCTGATGGCTCAGGGTTTGTGCAAACAGGGGCGAGAGCTCCGGCGCAGTGGTGAAGTCTCCTGTTGGCTGATTGCTGCCGAATTTGGTGCTGCCGCCGGTGTAATACCCCAGATGCGGTGCATACAGCGCATGGTGCATCCATTGATCGAAGGGCAAAAAGCCGCCTTCATCTTCAATGCGCTCCAGCAGGTAGTGGTTGACCTGTGCAAGGTGCTTTTTCAGCTCGTCCGACAGTGGGGGCAGGCCGTGTGGCAGGGCGGGGGCGGACAGTACATTCATGGCGTCAGTGGGGCTTGTCGTTAGGGGTCTCGGAAGAAGCCGGGTTGGCGCTTCTTGCGCTGGCTTTTTTGGCCTGGGTCACTTGGTGCAGGGTGCGGATCATGCCCACCAGCATCCCAATCAGGATGGACGTGGCTGCAGCCAGGATGAAGTTGCCGTAGATAAACCATAGTGGCAGGCACAGAACGGCCATCAGCAATATGGGTTTTTGCAGCAGGACTTTCATACACCCTCAAACAATAGCGTGGAATCCGGGCCAATTGTAGCCCAGGCCAGCGGGGAGCTTGAGCTTGTCCCCCGCTGCGTTACCATGAGCGTTTTGTCTGCTGAGCAAAGAGGTAAGGATGAACGACAGGGGACAGGCCAGCGCCTGGTTACAGGCTTGGGCCCACTTGATTCCCAATCCGGGCACCGTCCTGGATGTAGCCTGTGGCCGGGGGCGCAATGCGCGCTGGCTGGCCCAGCGCGGCAATACCGTCATTGGTGTGGATCGGGACCCGGAGGCGGTAGCGGCTACCTCGCCCTACGGTGAAATTGTCCAGGCTGATATTGAAAATGCTCCCTGGCCGTTTGCGGGGCGCAAGTTCAACGCGCTGGTGGTGACCCGGTATCTGTGGCGTCCCTTGGTGCCGACATTGCTGGAGAGCCTGGAGCCGGGCGGGGTTCTGGTCTACGAAACCTTTGCGGTGGGGAACGAGCGCTACAACGGGCCACGTAATCCGGACTTCCTGCTGCAGCCTGGGGAGTTGCTGCGTTGGTGTGTCGACCTGGATGTCGTGGCTTATGAGCATGGTTTTCAGGCTGAGCCGGACCATATCGTTCAACGTATTGTGGCTGTGCGGCCGCGGGACGGGGGCTCGTTCAGTGACTACCGGCTCAATCCGTAAAAGAGGGGTGGCATCAGGTGTGAATTGCCGAGTCGGCAGGACCTTGCGTTTCGTGCCCTGTCCTAAAACAGATAGGTGCGGGCCAGCATGGACAGGGCGACCAGGGCAGTCAGAATGCTAAAGCCTTGCTGTAGACGCACAGGAGGAATACGGGGAACCAGTTGTCGACCTATCATCATCCCACCCATGGCGGCCGCTACAAACACCCATCCGCTAAGAGGAATGACGGCCCCCTGAGCCAGGCTCATGCCAGAGGCGCTCAAGGAGATAAGGGCGATCAGCATCAGCGAGGTAGCGACAATGCTGTGCATGGACAGATCGCTAAAGCGTTTCAAGGCGGGGACGATCAGGAAACCGCCGCCTACCCCCAGCATGCCCGAGAACAAACCGGCCACTGCGCCAATGGCAGCCAAGGTGAACGTGCCAAGGGGTGTCCAATGCAGGCGCCCTGTTGTGGGGTTCACGCAGCAGGGTGTGTGGGCATGTTCCGTTACGGTGGGCCGCCGCAGCATCTTGGTGGCAATCCACAGCATGATGAGCACAAACAGGGTTACCAGTACCTTTTCCGGTAAAGCGTGGCTGATGCGCACGCCCAGTGACGTCACCAGCGCGCCCGTCACGGCCATGAAGACGGCTGCACGATAGCGCACGATATGTTTGCACAGGCCGTCCAGCGCACCCAGCAAAGCGGCCGCGCCCACGGCCAGCAAGGCGACGGGAGTGGCCGCCGTCATGCTGTAGCCCATGCCCAGCACCAGGGCGGGCACGGCCAGAATTCCCCCGCCTGCGCCTGTCAGGCCCAGCGACAGACCAGTGAGCATTCCCAGAATGATTGCAAGTACCATAAACCAGAGGGCGTGATCCCGGTAAGGATCACGCCTTATACAAAAAGCGACGTAATGGCTTATTGTACGCTTTTAACTTCTTTTGGAAATTAGCTTATTTATAAAAGTAATTAAAAAGCCGATTTCCTGGTTTCTGCTTTAGCCCGAGTTACGCAGCCCTGCGGCAATGCCGTTAATCGTCAGGTGGATGACGTGTTGCTTATTGACACCACTGCGCGTTGGCTGACTGGCTTTTTGCCCTTGGCGGCGATGGCGGCGCAGCAGTTCCACCTGCAAGTGATTCAGCGGGTCAATATAGGCAAAGCGTTCGGTCAGGGCATCTCGCAATGCCTGATCGTGCGCCAGCAGCTCATGACCGGTAATTTCACGGAACAGTCGGTGGGTGAGCTCGAACTCGTCGCGGATTTGCGTGAAGATGGTCTCGCGCAGCTCCGGGTCTTCCACCAGCCCGGCGTACTTCAGGCCGATGTCCAGGTCTGTTTTTGCCAGCACCTGTTCCATATTGGAGAGCAGGGTACGGAAAAATGCCCAGTCCCGTGCCATGGCTTGCAGCTGGGCCAGGCGCTTGGCACGGTTCAAGCCATCATCGGGCAACCCTGATTCCAGGTAGCGATGCAAGGCGGTGCCCATGCCGTACCAGCCTGGAATGGGCAGGCGGCATTGTGCCCAGGAAAAACTCCAGGGAATGGCGCGCAGGTCTTCAATGCTTTGCGTGGCCTTGCGAGACGAGGGACGCGAACCAATGTTCAGGCCGGCAAT
This sequence comes from Alcaligenes ammonioxydans, assembly GCF_019343455.1. Classification (NCBI taxonomy): domain Bacteria; kingdom Pseudomonadati; phylum Pseudomonadota; class Betaproteobacteria; order Burkholderiales; family Alcaligenaceae; genus Alcaligenes; species Alcaligenes ammonioxydans. The sequence continues at coordinate 438,164 of NZ_CP049362.1, forward strand.
TTCCTTGATGGGCGTGGACTGGAAGAAGTACTGATCAAAATTGGGCGTGCCGTAGACGAGCTCGCGATAGCTTTGATGTGCCTGCTCGGACATCCAGGCCATGATTTCGCCGTAGGCGGCCAGATGTTCGTCATCATTCGGTGCCCCTTTGCGTGCGCCCAGACTGGCTTCCAGCGTCGCAGCGACAAAGAGCTCCAGATGCCAGCGCCCCACGTCTGCATCTTTGTACCGTCCCTGAATCATCTCGCCTTGCTCGGTCAGACGGATCTGGCCGTTCACGGTGCCCGGAGGTTGGGCCAGAATGGCGTCGAAGCTGGAACCGCCGCCTCGGCCTACCGAGCCGCCACGGCCGTGGAACAGTCGCAGACGGATTTTGCGGCGCGAGAACACCTGGGCAAATTCACGTTCGGCACGGTACAAGGTCCAGTTGGAGGTCAGGTAACCGCCGTCCTTGTTGCTGTCCGAGTAGCCCAGCATCACTTCCTGCACACTATCCTGGGCATGGCGTACACGCTGGCGTATTTCTGGCATGTCCAGCCATTCCTGCATGATTTGCGGGCCCCGTTCCAAGTCGGGGATGGTCTCGAACAGGGGAACGACCATCAAACCCTGGTGTTCAGGCTCATCGGAGTTGGGCACGATCAGCCCGGTCTCCTGCTGCAATACCAGCACTTCCAGCAAGTCGCTCAGCGTTTCAGTGTGCGACACAATCGTCTGCTCCAGAGCCCGGGCGCCAAAGCGGCGACGACATTCGGCCGCTTTGCGCAGGATGGACAGTTCTTTTTCGGTTTCTTCCGAGTAGCGATACCAGGGCGAGACCAGGGGGCGGTGATGGCGCAGCTCGGAGCGCAGCAAGTGGACACGGTCCTCTTCGGACAACTGGCGGTAGTTGACCGGTTCGTCCTTGTACAGTGTGCCGGCCACGCGAAACAGCTCGTCCAGCACGCGTTCGTGGACATCGGAGCTTTGGCGCAAATCCAGGGTGGCCAGATGAAAGCCAAACACTTCCACGGCTTGAATCAATTCGTTCAAACGCAGGCCGGCAATGGCGCCGCCTTTGTTTTCTGCCAGCGAGTCCGCGATGATCTGCAAGTCGGCCTTGAACTCCTGGGGACTGGCGTAGGGCGGGGCGGCGTAAGTGGGGCGATCGGCCAGATCGCGACCTAGCAAGGTTTGCGCCGTGGCAGCCATACGGGCGTACAGATGGATGAAGCTGCGACGATAGGGCTCGTCCACCCGGTGTGGCGAGCGGTCCTGGCTGCTGGCCGACAAGGCCGCCAGGTCTTTGCTGACCCGATTTAACGCGTCGGACACCGAGATTTCCGTACCGAGCAGACGAATCTGTTCCAGATAATGCTGAAGGGCGCGGGTGGACTGACGCAGTACCGCCTGTTCAACAGTCTCCGGGCCTACATTGGGATTACCGTCACGGTCGCCACCAATCCAGCTGCCCATGCGCAAAAAAGCGGGCAGGGCGCGGGTTTTCTGATCCAGCAGGCTTTTCTTGCCCGGTTCCAGCAGGCGGTCCAGATCGTGGTAGAGCTGGGGGATCGTAGGCAAAAAGGTGGAGCCGTAATAGGCCAGCGCATTGTCGATCTCGTCCAGTACGGTCAGCTTGTGATCGCGCAGCATGCGGGTTTGCCACAGCAGCGACACCAGACCGGTCAGCTTCTCCTGGGTGCGGGCCGATTGCGCGGCGCTGGCCTTGTGGTCCAGGCCGTTTAGCTCATCGGCAATCGCCATATGCACGGCCAGGGTACTTTGGCGCTGAACTTCGGTTGGGTGAGCCGTCAGCACCGGCATCACACATGCCTCTTGCAGATAACGGCGAATTTTCTTGGCGCTCAGGCCCTGATCCATCAGGGTCTGGATGGCGTGCTGCAGGCTGCCCAGCAATTTTTCCGGGTCCTGCTCTTCGCGGCGACGATTCTGGTCGCGGTCCTCGGCAATGTTGGACAAGTGCAGAAAGTAGGCAAAGGCACGGGCCACCGAGCGGGCCTGGGCATCGTTCAGCTTGGGAATGTCTTTTTCCAGAATCCGTGCTTGCTGCGGATCGTGTTCACGTCTGAAACTGACGGCAGCCCTGCGCAAGGCTTCAATCAGCGTGAAGGTCGCCTTTCCTTCGCTGTCACGAATCACCTCTCCCAGGGTCTTGCCCAGAAAGCGGATGTCCTGTCTGAGCAGGTTGGAAAGGTCAGGCACGGCCTGCGGCATAATCAATCTCCTGTTAACTAAGGGGTTTTGCTGCAAAGGATTCTGGGTGCCAGATCGGTAGCTGCCCTATGGTAAGACGCCTGCCCGACCTTGACGCGCACAAAGCGCCTTGGGACGTTTATGATAGGTATCTTTACATAATTTTCCTGTTCAGAGAGTAGTCATGCCCCAATATCGCTCCCGTACCTCGACACACGGTCGGAATATGGCCGGCGCGCGTGCCCTGTGGCGCGCCACCGGTATGAAAGACGAGGATTTCTCCAAACCGATCATTGCGGTGGTGAACTCCTTTACGCAATTCGTACCGGGTCACGTACACCTGAAAGACATGGGTCAGTTGGTGGCCCGTCAAATTGAAGCGGTTGGTGGCGTGGCAAAAGAGTTCAACACCATTGCGGTGGACGACGGTATTGCAATGGGCCACGGCGGCATGCTCTATTCCCTGCCTTCGCGCGAACTGATTGCCGATTCGGTGGAGTACATGGTCAACGCGCACTGCGCCGATGCCATGGTGTGTATCTCCAACTGCGACAAAATCACCCCCGGCATGTTGATGGCCGCCATGCGTCTGAACATTCCCGTGGTATTTGTGTCGGGCGGACCGATGGAAGCGGGCAAGGTCTACTCGCCAGATGGCAAAACCGTGGTGCAGAAGCTGGATCTGGTCGATGCCATGATTCAGGCAGCCGATCCCAACGTGAGCGATGAACAGGCCGAAGCCGTGGAGCGCAGCGCCTGCCCCACCTGTGGTTCCTGTTCGGGCATGTTCACGGCCAATTCCATGAACTGCCTGACCGAGGCGCTGGGCCTGTCCCTGCCGGGTAATGGCACCATTGTGGCTACGCACGCGCGTCGCCAAGGCCTGTTTGAGCGCGCAGGCAGCCTGATCGTGGATCTGGCCAAGCGTTACTACGAGCAAGACGACGAATCCGTTCTGCCCCGCAACATCGCCACCTATCAGGCTTTTGAGAACGCCATGACGCTGGACGTGGCCATGGGCGGTTCCACCAACACCGTTTTGCACTTGCTGGCCGCAGCCCAGGAAGCCGGGGTGGAATTCACCATGGCCGATATCGACCGCATCTCGCGCCGTGTACCTTGCCTGTGTAAAGTCGCGCCTGCCACCCCCGAATACCATATGGAAGACGTACACCGCGCAGGTGGCATTATGGCGATTCTGGCCGAGCTGGCTCGGGCTGACCTGCTCAATCTGGACGTGGGCAACGTACACAGCGGCACCTTGCGTGAAGCCATCAAGCGTTGGGACGTCAAGGGCGACAACGTCAAAGCCATCAGCGACTTCTTCCGTGCTTCCCCTGGTGGCATTCCCACCCAAGTGGCCTTCAGCCAGGACCGCTACTATCAGGAACTGGACACCGATCGTGCCAATGGCTGTATTCGTGACAAGGCCCATGCTTACTCGCAAGACGGCGGGCTGGCCGTGCTGTACGGCAATCTGGCCATCAACGGGTGCATTGTTAAAACGGCAGGTGTGGATGAAAGCATCCTGACCTTCACTGGCACAGCTCGTGTTTACGAAAGCCAGGACGATTCCGTTGCCGCCATTCTGGACGGTGTGGTCAAGGCGGGTGACGTGGTCATCATTCGCTACGAAGGTCCCAAAGGCGGCCCCGGCATGCAGGAAATGCTGTACCCCACCTCCTACCTGAAATCGATGGGGCTGGGCAAAAGTTCGGCGCTGTTTACCGATGGCCGCTTCTCGGGCGGATCGTCCGGCTTGGTGATTGGTCATGCTTCCCCGGAAGCGGCCGAGGGCGGCAATATCGCCCTGGTACAAGATGGCGATACCATCGAAATCGATATCCCCAACCGTCGTATTCACCTGGCGATCAGCGATGAGGAATTGGCGGCACGCCGCGCCGAAATGGAATCGCGTGGTGCCAAGGCCTGGAAACCTGTGAACCGCGAACGTGTTGTGTCGCAGGCCCTGAAAGCGTATGCCGCGCTGGCTACTTCGGCAGACCGTGGCGCTGTGCGCGACGTGTCGCAACTGGATCGCTAAGCCCAATTAAGGTTTAGCTGATGAAACCCCATCTGTTCTGGCAGATGGGGTTTTTTTATGGGTTTTGAGGGTGGGGCTGGTGTTGATCTTCGTATAAACGTAGCCCAAGCCCGCAGCCCCTGGCTCCAGGCGGATGGCTTGCCGATGCTGCGCACCGCTACCTTTGTCTGAGTTTGCCTTCGGGCGCACGCTGAACGCGCGCGATAGCTCATCTGCCGGACGAACTATAAGCGTCGCGCTTAAACAGCAGAGTGCGTGAATCCCGAAGACAGACTCCCCCTGCGACAAGCTGTCTGACTCGTCTGGAGCCAGGGGCTGCGGGCTTGGGCGGCTTTAGAGGAGCAACAGTCCCTGGTTTTCTGTTGTGTTGGGCTTTCTGGTCCAGCATAGCTTGCTTACGCATTAAATAACGGGAGATGCCCCTCCCGTCTGGCACAGTTTCTCCAGTCCTTTACAATCGAATTATTGTTCACTTTGTGTAGAGAGCCTGCGCCATGACTGATGATCAACGCGCTTTGCAAGCCAGTATTCGTGCGGAATTGGGAATGATGGATCATTTCGACGTTCAGCAGGAAATTGAACGTCGCGTCCGCTTTCTAAGTGACTATCTACTGCGCACCGGTTGCCGTAGCCTGGTCCTGGGGATTAGTGGGGGCGTGGACTCCCTGGCGGCAGGATGCCTGTCTCAGCGCGCTGTCGAGCAGGCGCGGGAGCAAGGCCATCAGGCGCAGTTTATTGCTGTCCGTCTACCCTACGGTGAACAGGCCGATGAGAAAGACGCGCAAGGAGGCCTGAAGGTCATCAATCCCGATCAGACGCTGGTTGTGAACGTGAAGCCTGCCTCGGATGCCATGCTGGAACAGTTGCTGGCCTCCGGCCTGACATTTCGTGATGCGGCGCAACAGGACTTTTTGATGGGCAATATCAAAGCTCGCCAGCGCATGGTGGCTCAGTATGCCATTGCCGGGGCCAGGGGGGGGCTGGTGGTCGGTACCGATCACGCCGCAGAGGCCTTGATGGGGTTTTTTACGAAATTCGGTGATGGCGCCGCAGACATTACCCCCCTGGCGGGCTTGAACAAACGACGTGTACGTGCTCTGGCCTCCGCGATGGGGGCCCCTGATGATTTGGTCTTTAAAGTCCCGACCGCCGACCTGGAAAGCCTGACTCCCTTGAAGCCGGACGAGGAGGCCTTTGGAGTCAGCTACGAGCAGATCGATGACTTCTTGGAAGGTAAAGTCATTGATGACGAGGCGACACAGATCATCATCAAGACATTCCGTGCATCGGCGCATAAACGCGCCTTGCCGGTGGCGCCCTGATCGGGGAGGATAAGGGATGATCGGCCTGCGCTTACCGACTCTCGTGCTGAGAGAGGCCCACTTCCCGGACTGATAAACACAATAAAACGCCCTACGGCATGGTGCCTTAGGGCGTTTTTACGTCTGCCTGGATAGCGGGGCGAGTCCACCTTCCCAAGCTGGCCCCAAGCCTCCTATCCGCCTATCGGTATACCAGACCCTGCTTGGTGAAAGAAGCGTTTAAGCGGTTTCACAGCAGCAGGAGTAGACTTGGCAAAACGTGGTGCGAAGCAGAACACACGAAGGGCAAAGAGCCGCCTCGCTCAAGTCAGGTAGCCTTCCCCTTTCATACTGCGACAACCCCCGTTCTGATGAGTCTTGACCTGTGCGGATCGTGCCTGCGGCCCCAACCCTGTCATAAGCTGAAGAACCGTGATCAGCTTGTTGTAAGAAACGGGTATTCCTTGGCCTGCGATCATGCTATCGTCAAAAAATACTTTCGGGCACCGACCCATGCCCAGACCAATAGACAAGAGGGTCTCCACCGTTTATGCAACCCGTCTTACCCGCATTTCTCATCGCTCGCTGGCTATTGCTGCTCTTGCTGGCCGCAGGCGTCTATTTTTTGAAGGGATTTCTGGTCCCTGTTCTGGCCGCACTTATCATTGGCCTGGCCGGTTGGCCTTTATATAAACGCCTGGTCGTCCGGTGCAATGGACGTAACGCATTAGCCGCCACCCTGGCCTTGCTGGTCGTCATCGTCGTGCTGGTTGTGCCCTTATCCCTGGCCTTGTCCTTTGCCATTCAGGAAGCCAGCAGCTTTATCACCTGGGCGCTGGCCGCCAACCGCTACGGCACACCCACGCCCGAGTGGATCAAGGCCATGCCACTGGTGGGCGAACGTCTGACCGCGTATTGGCAGCTCTATCTAGGCGAACCCCATGCACTGGGTGAACTGGTGGAAATGGTCAGCGGCCAGCATCTGGGCAATATCTACCGCATGGTGCTTTCCGCCACCGGCAACGTGTTCCACTTGTTGCTGACCGTATTGTTCATGCTGATCACGCTGTTTTTTATTTTCAAAGATGGCGACCGCTTACTGGCTCAGCTGGACATCGTGGGCGAACGCATCCTGCCGGGTCGCTGGCAGCGTTTCTCCCGCGTCGTGCCCGCAACCGTGAACTCCACGGTCACTGGCATGGGCCTGATTGCCTTGGGAGAGGGCGTCGTCCTGGGGATTGCCTATTGGATTGCGGGTGTGCCGTCACCCGTATTACTGGGCGTTATCACCGGCTTCATGGCGCTGATTCCCGGTGGCGCACCCTTGTCCTTCACCCTGGTCTCGCTTTATCTGGTCGGTTCAGGCCACCTGGTTGCGGGCGTCAGCCTGTTTCTGTGGGGCGCAATCGAACTGTTCATTGTGGATAAAACGCTAAGACCTCGCCTGGTCGGCGGCCCGGTAAAACTGCCTTTTCTGCCCACCTTTTTTGGACTGGTGGGCGGGGTTCAAACTATGGGTATTGTGGGTTTATTCATCGGCCCGGTTTTGATGGCCTTACTGGTCGCGATCTGGCGTGAGTGGATACGTAACGGACAGGTGGCCGCTGCGGACTAGCCCCTTCACGCCGAGCAGAAGACGGAGCAGGCCAGGGCAATGCACCTGGCCTGTTTTTTTGCAGGCCTAGGAAGGTGAATCAGACCAGGCCGGGCAGAACTCAGGCCTTGTGAAAAGGGCTTGTCATAACTTAAGCAACTGTGACAAAGCGGGCGGAAAAGATGTAATAAAAGGGGAGTTGGACAGAAGATCGGCCGAGCTGGCGCTGAAACAAAAAAAATTGCCTGGATACTTGCCAAAATATTCAAAAATCTGCGTATAATAACAATCTTTCCTTCCAAGCCTGGATTCCCAGGTTGCCATACCTAGCCCGGGTGGTGAAATTGGTAGACGCAGGGGACTCAAAATCCCCCGCCGCAAGGCGTGCCGGTTCGATTCCGGCCCCGGGCACCACTCTAAAAACACTAATAAATACAACTCCTTAGAGTGGTTTCAGTTCTGCCCCAAAGCTGAGGGATTTCCAAGGTTTGCGACTCAGGTACAGTTTCGGTACAGTGGTGAAGCGCCGAGTGTACTTTTCGGAACTTTGACTCGCATGGCAACTATCGTTAAGACCCCTTCTGGCACCTGGAAAGCTGTCATTCGCAAGACAGGCTGGCCTACTGCGTCCAAGACATTTAGAACAAAGCGTGATGCAGAGGACTGGGCGCGGCGTACTGAAGATGAAATGGTACGGGGAGTCTATATACAACGCGCTCCAGGTGAACGGATGACCGTTGCAGCGGCGCTTAAGCGTTACCTGCAAGAAGTCACACCCACCAAACGAGAATCCACCCGCATCTCTGAGCATAAGAAGGCGCAACCGCTGCTGAAGCATCTTGGGAAGTATTCGCTGGCAGCACTGAGTGCTGACGTTGTTGCCGAATACCGTGACATGCGGCTGGCTGGTGACCCTGACGAAAACGGCAAGCTGGTTCCTCGCAGCAACAATACCGTCCGACTGGAGCTGGCGCTGTTGAGCCACTTATTCACCGTGGCGATCAAAGAATGGGGGATCGGGCTGCCTTTTAACCCTGTTGCTCAAATTCGCCGCCCTGCTCCTGGTGCCGGCCGGAATCGTCGGCTGACGCCAGCAGAGAACAAGCGCCTGTTAGCAGCTGTGGATGCGTACTCAAACCCAATGTTCAGTTGGATCGTACGGATCGCGTTAGAAACAGGCATGCGACTTTCGGAGATCGGCGGCCTACGGCTCCACCAGGTTGATCTAGAGAAGCGGGTTGTCCGTCTGGATATCACGAAAAATTCATCGCCAAGGACCGTTCCGCTGACAAAGGTTGCCACGGCTGCATTTAAGGCTGCGATGGAAAATCCGATTCGCCCACCTGAGACTGACTTGGTATTCTTTGGTGAGCCCGGTCGGGATGGTGTGCGGCGGCCTTACTTGTTTGACAAGGCCTGGGCTGACGCCAAGAAAGCGGCTGGCCTGACGGATTTTCGATTTCACGACCTGCGGCACGAAGCGGTTAGCCGGTTCGTCGAGGCCGGGCTGTCAGATCAAGAAGTCGCTGCAATCAGCGGGCATAAGAGCATGCAAATGCTGAAGCGGTATACGCATTTGCGTGCAGAGGATCTGGTCGGGAAATTGGACAATCTGAGCAAATAACCCCTCTTCTGCACCTTCGTTAAGCCGAAAAGATTTCGCATGCGAAATCTTTTCGGCTGTTTCCTGCACACAAAGGGAGTCGGCTTAACGCGAACAATTCGGTAGCCGCAACGGTTGAGGGGCGCTCAGGCTCTCTGCCCACGCTTGCACTGTCTCATGGTCAATGATGCTACCTGCGTCCACGTCTTCCAGCGCGGCCTGAATCAGTCGGTCGCCTTCTTCTTGCTCGACCCAATCGGAAAACACATGGGTTGCTGTCATGTTTAATCTTCCACGAACTCTAGTTTAGAAACAATCGTAATGATCAAAGTCCCCTCAGGGCTATTGCCGATACAGGGGCTTCGCGCACCCCTTATCTTGCAGAAAATTTCGCATGCGAAATTTTTTCTATGTCTGACGACGTGCTCGACCGGCTTTTCGAGTCATAAGAACATCCATCGGGACGAGTGGATTTTCCATCTATAAGAATCCCTGAACAGCTCTCCTCCATTACTCCCTTAGGTACCATACAAATACGGTATATCGCTTCAGCAGAAAAAGATTAAATCCATTTAAAATCAATAAATTACTGTATTTCTATACTCTATCGATACCATACCGATACGGTTGAGGTAACTATAACCATAACCTTATCTATAACTCTATCCCTACACTTGACCAACATAAGTTATCCACAGCTCGCCACAGAAAACTTCCAATCAGAGTGGGGGAAAATCTCTTAAACGTCCCGATTTGGGCCAATCCATCAGGCGCTCACCCTGCTCCGAAGTACGAAGATAACCGTGCAAAGAAGATGTTTTTCACAGTTTAATAGGAGTACTTCTGTGAGCATGGAAAAAGCCCTCACTCAAAAATACGGCCCTTTACTTTCGCTATGTGAATTGGCGCAGCTTCTAAAAAGAAGCAAAGATGGGCTTCGAATCGCCCTCAACGGAAATAATGAGTTTGCTCAAACATGGAACTCAGCCCGCGTGAAAGTAGGTAGACGAATATACTTTCGTGCTGCCGATATAGCTCAGATTATCGACAATTCAAGTGGTGGTGAGCATAATGAGTGAGGCCAAGAAAAACCGTATCACCACAACAGCCAAAGGAGCACTTCAGGGACGGCAAAGGACGATCTGTGACAAGTGCCTATGGAGCTACAACAGACTTCATGGCTGCACAGTGGAAGATAAGTATCTTCTCATTTATTTTTTAACCTCACCGTACTCAAACGTTATCGGCGCCTACGAAATCAAGTTAGCCAGCGTCGCAGCAGAGTTGGGATGGGACGTAGAAACCCAATTCAAACCTGTTCTCAAGCGGCTAGTGGATGAAGCGCTTGTGGATTACGATGAGGCGAGCTATTTCGTCTGGGTAAAAGTCTGGTGGGAGCATAATGTCGCCTCCCAAGCTGCCGGCGAACGACTAATCGGGAAAACAGTTGAGGAGTTATTGAGGATGCCTGCCAAATGGCTGCAAGACTACCTCGAAGACTATTCGGCCCGAGCCCCCGATAAGGCAGGGAAGCTATATAACCTGCTTGATCAACGGTTACGCTCCCAATTAACAGAACAGTCGAAGGCCGATCTTCTAAATTTCATCCCAGGCCAACCACCACCCGACGACAACGGACACTGTGTCGGATCAGTTCATCTTCAGAAAATGAAAAAAATTCTTAGCGTCTAGATCGGTATGAAAACCGGTATTTAAATACCGCCATAGATACAATACCGGACATTCCGGCCAGAATGTCCGGTATTCAAGGATAGGAGTGTTTAGAACTGCTGTTCATGTTATAGCAAGCAAATATGCGGGTTTTCAGCGTTCATTAGGCCGCGCCACCATATTCAAGAGCATTAAGGATCCGACGCACTTGCTGCACACCAACGGCGGTCTTGCAATGCATAACCGGACTATTGCCACCCAAAGCCTGGTTGGACGAAGACATCCAGGCCAACGCGACTGCTTCGTCTTCAAACACTTCTTCTGCCAACAAAGTGACGGCTCGGACGCTTTTGATCGATTCCATTGTGATCCTCCTTTTAGCCCCAACCGACTGATACTTTGAATTCTGTCATTTGACATGGACTCGGGAAGGAGCGCCAAGAAAAAGAGATGGCGCAACGAACACCTTCACTTTCTTCGTATGGAGCGGTAGCCCTGTTCGATGAGTAGCTTGGGCAATTTTTGCGACTCCTCGTACGCTGACCGTTTCCTGTTTGCGTGCATGCCCGCAATGCACAAGAACACAAAAAACAACGTGAAACACAGCACTGCAAATAAAGAAAGCAGATCCATCCCGGCTCCTTCCCATCTCTGGCAGATAGACAGTTTAGCGCGGTTTCGAAGCGGGCAGCCTCTAAGGCAGGACGGCCAAAGCGCTCTTAACCCGTCAGTTTCGCGCCTGCAATAAACCTATATGTTTTATTTTCTCAATCTGACTGACACGAAAACCGCGCTCAACCCGACACTCCGTCACAACAGGGGCTAATTTAAAGCCTGTTTACGGCCATGATGTCGCTTAACTGTCAGGTTGAACGCGGTTTGCATGGCATTTTGTTCAGAGTGGTCTGCGTCTGAGTGGCATCAGACGGCGCTATGCGTGTGCTCGACTCCAAGGCCCTAACACCAAAAAAGTTGGCCACAAAAGTGCTATTTCGACGCGCTCTCCCTTCAGATATCTTTTCCCATGTACCAAATATGTGGAACATTAACGCCAAAGCTTTCAAAAGCTCACTTTTTGCTGCGGCAACATACCAAATATTTGGTACATGGTATGTGTGAACCTACATTTGGTACTTTGAGCCGCTTTCGGCGCATTTGGTACATTGGATCCATGTACCAGATAGATAGTAATTTGGTAAGTAACTGGCCAGGAGTAATGGTGTTGAATAGCGCCACAAATACTGACATTGTGCGCGACTTGGAATATCTCAGCAGCAAGAACGATACGTCAGAACGTGACGATGCGACATCTGCCGAGCTTGATTCTGTAAATCGGACATTCACAGAGACGGTGAGGCGGCTTGTAAACGCAGAGCTTTATGTCGTTGCGACAGATGCGCGAAAGGTGACCGACATTTTTTGGGAGATCACCCAAGAAGTGATGGAGTCAATTGTTGCGCGCGAACAGGGATACTTTGGATCAAGGGCGCGGGGTAAGAAGAAAGTGTCTTCAACACATCTTGAGCAAGGCCCAGAGTCTCGTTATCCGTCAAAGACATTCAAAGTACTCCAGACTGGGAGCTTACTGCGACCCAGGCTACTGAAGACAGGTACGCTCAGCTCAGCTTCGGCAACGGTCTACCGCCTTACTCTGAGCGCAAGCCACCCCTCCGACCCGCAGAGTCTGAGCTTGTCACCTCACCACTTCCATCAGCTTCCCAAAACTGTCCACTACGTCGTACTGGACGTTTTCCGGGGCAAAGCGGCGGTTCATCTGCTCGAAGAATTTGCGTGCGCATTGAATCTTGGTTTTCTCGATTTCGCGTAAGTCCATTGACGACATCGATCCTTTGGTTTCCGCCACAAAATAGATATGCTTCACCGCGCCTTCCTTGAAGCTGATGGCCCAGTCGGGGTTGTAGTCGCCAACCGGTGTCGGTATCAGGAAACCGCGTGGCAACTTGGCGTATACCACGACTTCTATGGCCGAATCTAGCTCTGTCACGAACGCCCGTTCTACGTTTGAGTCCGTCACCACATAGTCGTAGATGTGCCTCTGCAGCTTGTCACCGGCCTTACTGAAATCCTGTTTGGCCTGCCCGGCGGTGAAGATATCAAGGTCGAACTTGTCCTCGACCGCATCGTAGGTCAGGTGCTCGATAATGACGGTTGCCTTCTGCTCATTGATCAGTCGCGTGGCCTCAGAAATAAAACTTTCCGGGTTAGTTTTGAACTGCGCAAAGACCGCGACATTGACGCCCTTGAGGATCTCCGCCACCGTGCGGCGGGTCAATTGAGTACCTTCGGCCAGCTTGCCGATCAGATCGTACTTGACCGCTGAATGGATGGACTGCTTGTTGTATTCAATGGCTGTTTCGGAAATCTTAAAACCATCTCCACGTTTGAGCACATCAGCAGTCACATCGTCAGTCTGTTCGCCCGCCTGGATAGTGTATTGCAGTGGCGTGACGCGCAGGCTGGCGTCCAATTCCTTGACGGCCTTCTGCACCAGCTCGTCCGAATCAAAGTCGACGCTGTAGGCCGCCTTGCGGTTGATTCTGGCCCAAAGCTCCTTGAACTCCTGCTTCTCGAAATTGTCATTGAGCGGGTTTTTCTTCGGCTTGCGGTCATCGCCAATGTCCGGCAGCTGATTTTCGCTAAACACGCTGTCGATAAGTTGGAACACTTGTTCGGCGTGTGGCAACAATTCCTCCGGCAGTTCCGCCAGTGCGCCCTCCTTCTTCGCCTGATGATATTTCCCGGTGATGCTGCGTTTTCTGTCCACATAGCCGTTCTGGATCAGATAAAACTCGATATCCGTCGCCTGATCGTCCGACACTGTGACCAGCCCTTCTGCCGTGTACAGCGTCTTGCCAGTGAAGTAGGCTTTATCCGCTACCCTGGGCCGCGCCGACAGCGACTCGCTGATGTCCTTCTGCAGCGCCGCCACAAAGTCCTTGTAGCTCTCGCTGGCCACCACCGTCAACACGTTGACATCATGCACTGTGGCCGGATGATCCATTCGATCACCATTCTGATTGACCGACAGCCGCAAACCCCGCCCCACCTCCTGACGCCGTGAAATGGTGTTGTCACTGTGCTTGAGCGTGCAGATGACGAACACGTTCGGGTTGTCCCAGCCTTCACGCAAGGCCGAATGCGAGAATATAAAACGCACCGGCTCGTTCAGCGACAGCAGCCGCTCCTTATCCTTCAAGATCAGATCATAGGCATCCACATCATCGGACTGTCCGGCGTTTTCGCCGCGCTTCGCCACCGTGGGGTCAGCCAGCCGCTTACTCTTCTTGTCGATAGAAAAGTAGCCGCTGTGGGTCTTACCCACGTTAATACCTCTCAGGTATTTAATATAGGGCGTTTCATCGAGATCAAGCATCTCGTTGAGGTACAGCTCGTATTCTTCCTCAAACATGCGGGCATATTCGCCCTTCTCGTCGTCAGCGGAATAGTCCCGGTATTTAACCACTTCGTCGATAAAAAACAAGGTCAGCACTTTGATGCCCTGCTGGAACAGCACCTGCTCCTTGTCGAAGTGCGCCTTGATCGCTTCGCGAATCTGAATACGGCGTAGCGCGGCCTCAGTCACATCGCCAGTCGCATCGCCCACCGTCAGCTCCACACCGTTGGTAAAGCTCAGTGTGTCGGTATTGGCATTGATGTCTGACACGATAAAGCCATTGCGGTATTGATCCAGCTCATTCGAAAGCTCAAACAGATTGTCGCCTTTGCCCAGCTTGCGAACGACGCGCTTGATATTGCCGCCTGCCAGCCTCTGCTCGAACTCAACACGCGCCTCGGGTGGCTTCTTGCTCGAAATTTCGATGGACTGCAGGTACAGATAACCCGCTGTTCCAGCCAACCCCTTCACCGCAATGCCCCGCACCGCGATTTTCTTCACCAGCTTCTGGTTGTAGGCATCCAATGCGTCTAGCCGGTGAATCTTGTTGTGTGTGGTCTTGTGGGTGGCCGAGTAACGCAGCACCATCAGCGGCTTAAAGTTCACCAACGAATCCAGGGTCTTGCCGCCTTCCATCTTCTGCGGCTCGTCCAGGATCAGGATCGGACGGTTAGCACTGATGACATCAATCGGCCTGCGTGATTGGAAGTCGTCCAGTTCTTCATAAATGCGCCGATTGTCCTTGCCGGTGGCATTGAACGCCTGCACGTTGATTACCATCACGTTGATGCCAGCGTCCGACGAAAAGCTCTCCAGGTGATGCAACTGTTTGGAGTTGTAGATGAAGAAGCGCGCCTTCTTCTGGTAGCTCTGCAGAAAGTGCTCTGCAGTGATCTCCAACGATTTGGCTACGCCCTCGCGGATAGCGATGCTGGGCACCACAATGATGAACTTACTCCAGCCATACTGCTGGTTCAGCTCAAAAATGGTCTTGATGTAGCAGTAGGTCTTGCCCGTGCCGGTTTCCATCTCCACGTCCAGATTCACGCGGGCGATCTTGGTCTTGGCCAGCGCATCGGAAACAGGCAGGTTCTGGGCTCGCTGCACCTGCTGGATATTGTCGAGCAAAGCCGTATCTGACAGCACCAGGTCGGCATTCTTGAAGCCCGCGTCGGAAAACAGACTATCCGTCTTCGCCTTGGCCTTACCAGGGTCGATGCGGTAACTGATGGCCTCGCTGGACGCCGGTAGCTGACCCTTGAAACAGTCCACCACGGCCTGCACAGCAGCGGTCTGGTAAGCTTGAGTCTTGAATTTCAGTTTCATCGCAGTACGCGCCTTTCTTTCTGCATTCTTTCTGCAAATCCGGGCAGCAGAAAGACGTAAATCATTGATTTATATAGGGTCAATCCAGACAGCCTTACTGCATTCATTCTGCAAGTTTCCACAACGGTTGTCCACGGCTACCCGTATTTTTGATCCGCCCAGCACGCCGTAATTTGGTCAAAAGGTTGCCTATTTTCTTCTCTTTCTGCTCTGCCTCCAGGGCCTCGCTCAGCTTGTCCAGCAACAGAGTGTTGATCTCGGCACGGGTTGCCTGCCCAAACTGCTTCAGATAATCCATCACCAACTTGGCGTAGAACTCGTCATCCTGGGCGCGGGTACGGATATAGTCGGCCTTATTGGCTGTCGCTGAAGCAATGACGGCAGAAACAAAGTAGTTGGGCCTGCGCCCCTCGATCAACCCGGCTTTGCGCAAACGAGTGGCTGCCTCATCCGGGATGGGCAATTTCTTTTGCACTCGATCCAATGCCAGCACATCCGTCAATGGGAGGTTGGTGTTCTGAATCAGCAGGCGGCTGTAAGCAATATCGACCACACCACCGTACAAGGTCATTTTCACCGCCCCCGGCTCGCTCAGATCGTAATCCGGCATTGGGAAATAGCGCCGAGCCTGCCCGATGTACATATCGCGGATGCCATAACCCATGGTGTCGATCATGTTCAGTTCAGCCATCGCCTGGGCCAGAAACGGATTGCGGTAGCGGCGAGGAATCTTGGTGCCTTCGATATACTCGGTCGGCTGGCCGTCAAAGAACCCCCCTTCATTGGCAAAGGTCAGCCGATCCAGCTGCTCCGTGACCACCACACGCCCATTGCGGCTGTAGTCCTGATGGGCGATGCAATTATGCAAGGCTTCAAGAACGATCTTCTGGTCGTACTTCGGCACTTCCACCGGCAATAGCTCATCTTGCGGCAAGATGCGCAGCTGGATATTGCGAATACGCTGATACAGTTGAGTCGTGTTGAGCAGGAAGGGCAAGCCAAAGTGCTCATAAGCACGCTCAGGGCCTTCCAGACTCCAGGTCAATTGCGCCGGATGCGGTGAAAGCCACCAGGCCGATTCCGCCTTGCCCAGCAGTAGCAAAGTGGTACGGGTGACTTGTCCATCCTGGGTCAAGCGAGCGCGGTCAAGAAACGATGCCAGTGGCCAGCCCATGACTTCTTCAAGCGTGATGCGATTGGCATACTTCTGAGCGAAGGATTCCCGGGCTTTGCGTACAGCCTTCTCATCCAGATCATCCAACGTGGCACCAGGGACAATTTGCGCCGTCCAGTCCATGGCCAGGGTCTGCTGGCGAATCTCATCCAGCTTGTCGAGACCGAGAGGAGCACGGCTTTCACCAGCCCGGGCGTAGTAATGCCCCTTCCAGGCAATGGGAATGCCGCGCGGCGCTGCCGGAATCTCAAACAGCACTACACGACCCTTTTCATCACTCAACACATGAATATTGCGGAAGGTGATGCTGGGCTCAGTGTTCTGGGCAATTTGATTCTTCAGACCTTGCAGACGCTCCGGCTCGGGACGGTAATTCGTTCCCACCACCGTACGAGTCTTATCATTGACGCCGAAAACCAGCCAGCCGCGCTCCGCACCCCGCAGATTGGCTTCATTACTCAAAGCAGAGAAATACTCGCCGATCTTGTCCGTGTCGTAATCGTTGCCCGCCTGCTTGAACTCCACCACCTCGTTCTCCCAAGTAGCAATCAGGCGTTCCAGTACGGCTCCAAGTTCCAATGAATCCATGTTCGCTCTCAAATACTCTTCACTTCGGTACCCGGCGAGAGCAGCTTGAAGATCTGTTCCACATTGATCTTGACCGCACTGTCCTTGAACCCGGCATCGCGGAACACCACGCGCAGCGGCTGATGCTTGGCCAGTTCTTTGACAAAGTCTTCATCAATGCCACCGTGGGCGTCGAAGCAGGCGGCCAGAGCGTTCTCATCGACAAAGAACACTTCTTTGTCCTGGATGGTTTTCTTTTCGATAGGCAGGGCAAGATCAACGCCCCAGTCCAACATCACTTGGAAGAGTAGATCTTCTGCGGTGCGGTCGGGCTTGATGTTGTCTACGAACAGGTCGAGGTTGGCCTTGTCTAGCGCATCGGGCGCATAGTAGACATCAGCCATGTTGGAGGTGTCGATTTTTAGGACGCGAAAGCCGATGTCCTTGTTCCAGCCTTCGTGACAAGCTCCACTAATGACGCTCTTGCCCGCCCGGCGAATGCGCTCACGACTAACTTCCGGAATGGACTTGAAGCCCGCCTTATATGCGGCTGAGTCTTCATTTGCCTTTTCGTCAAGCTGGACCATCACGAAACGACGGTTGCCACCGTCGGTAGCGTTTTGCAGCATGACCGAATGCGCCGTCGTTGAAGAGCCTGCGAAGAAATCGATCACGATGTCGTCGCCCTCGGTTAGCATTTCGACGATTTCCTGAAGCACAAGCTCGTCTTTAGGGAAGTCGAACAGATCGCCATCCATCAGCGCGCGCAGGCGCTTGGATGCAGCACGCCCATCTTGATAGAACACGCTGTAAGGCGTTTGCTGCTCCTTGTCTTTCAGGTAGGACTTGATGCAGGGGACAGCGTTTTCATCATCACCAAAATGCACACGGTCATCGTCGATCCATTCCTGCATACGCTTGGGATCGCTGGTCATCCAGCCTCTGGAAGGAATCTTGACGGGCTTCTTGGTTACTGGATGAAGCACTTCGTACTTCGGCCCGCCACCTCCGGGCCATGAAATGTTGTCCGGGAAGTAGACGCCGCGCGCATCAACATGCGCGTAGTGCTTGTGCGCCTTGGACGGATGACTATCAGATAATGACCGATACCACTCCTTCATGCCTTCGGTCATTGCCTTGTAGTCCTTGCCGTTCTGGCGCTTCAGTCGTTCATATTGCGCGTAGATTTCGTCGAGTCCCTTCTTGCGCTGCCGCCATGTGGCCTGTTTCGTACGAAGGTACTCGACATCGCGGGCATAACACACGATGTATTCGTGCGATACCGATACAAGCCTTGAATCATTCTTTCGTCCAGCAGCCCAGACCATATCGGCGACGAAGTTCGACTGACCAAAAGCCTCATCCATCAGCAAACGTAACCGGGGATGCTCACCTTCATCGCAGGAAACAAAGATAGCCCCATCCTGTGCAAGCATATTTTTGGCAAGACGGATGCGAGGCGCGATCATCGTCAGCCAATTGGAATGAAAACGGCCATTTCCTTCTGGATTGGCGACTAGGCGTGCACCTTCTTCACTGCGCTCGCCAGAGGACTCTTCGTACGTAATCTGCTCCGATGCAAAACTGTCTTTATAAATAAAGTCTTTGCCCGTGTTGTATGGCGGGTCAATGTAAATCATCTTGACCTTTCCCAGATATGTCTCCTGCAACAGCTTCAACGCATCCAGGTTGTCGCCTTCGATAAATAGGTTCTGGGTAGTGTCGAAATCAATGCTTTCTTCCCGGCAAGGGCGTAGGGTCTTGGCAATCGGTGCATTGGCCGTCAGCAGCGCCTCGCGCTTGCCCGGCCAGTTGAGGTGATACCGCTCCTGCGGGCCTTCCACGATAACGTCGGACAGCTCCTGCCGAAGCTGATCAAAATCCACCGCAAGCTTCACGCTGCCATCTTCGCTCTCAGCTTCCGTCACGCAGCCTGGGAACATCTCGCGAATGCGGGCGATGTTGTCTTCGGTCAAGTTAGGGGAGTGCATTTTCAATTTCTCCATGGGCAATTTCCTAAATTATTTGAAGATTCAGCAGTACTCAAAAACTGCCCTACTAGAACGGTTATGTATACCTAAGTTTGTAAACTTCTAAATTTCCCCAGCAACAATGGGGCTTTTCTCAATAGGGAGAGCACTGAGAAAAAGTTTATGTAAACAAATGCCGACCGACCAACGAGGTTGTTTACAGTCCTCCACGAACCCGTGAAGCGTATAGGCTTGAATGGACAGGCAGGAACTATACAACTGGCAGATCAAGCTTGACACCGAAGTGCCCCGCATCCGCAGGTGAACGGTGCCACCCGCCGACTATCATTGCATCACACTTACAGACGATCTGCGCATGGCCCAATTGTTTTAATTGCTTTCGATAAAGGCGCGCATTCTGTCGCGACAGATACCCTACTCTCTGTCCTTCAATAGTCACTCGAACGGCTCGATTGTCATGCGGATTGGAATCCTCCAAGTAAAGGATGGCCTCTGTCACATACTCGGCGCCGTCCTCTGAGCGACCGCCACTGATGGCACCGCATGCACTCCTCCACAATGGCCCTGGTGGTGTGCCAGTCATCTGAGGCCGCATTCCAGCGAATTATCTCGTCGGGTGTGGTGTACGCCTCCCACACCCGTTCAATCGGGGCTCGTACGTTCGTCTCGACGGTGAGTTGCATAGCGGCTCTCTCCAGTTTGGTGGCAGCGGGTTGTTCACTGCCATTTGCGGGGGTGAACAGCAGATATTATCGTGCAAAGGCCTATTGTGACGTAGGCAGAAAGCGACACGGGCGGCGCTTGCCAGGCGCTGCGACCATCCTTCTGTGTTGCATTCCGCGTCCCGCTGTCATGCCTATGTCATACCGACGATCTACCATCCTTTCATGATCGATCTGTAGATCAAAGTTACTTATTGATTACATGATCGAATCAGCATGCCGGAAGGAGCCGCAGTTTGCCCTCCCGATTATTCGTTGGAAGACCTCGGAGCATCACCATGTTTGCAGAGCAGCAACGCGAATATCTCGACAAGGGATATACGAAGATTGAAAGCTTTTTCTCCGCGGAGGAAGTAGCGAAGATTCTTGAAGACGTCAAGCAAATTGAATTGGGAGCTATTGGCGTAGCTTCGGACAATGAGACTTACCAGTTCGAAAAGAAGAATGGCGAGACGACGAAGCTACTGCGTCGCGTCGAGAATCCTCACCTTTATTTCGATGCAATAGATTCTTTGGTCAGGTCGGAAAAAATCGTCGATTTGCTTCGGCATTTCCTGGGCGAAAACATCCGTTTGCACAATAGCAAAATCAACTTCAAGCCGCCATCAGGCGCGCCAGTCCAGTGGCATCAGGACTGGGCATTCTATCCCCACACAAACGATGATTTTCTTACTCTCGGAATTTTCCTCGACGAGACAAGTGAGAAAAATGGCGCGATGGCATGCTTGCCAGGCTCCCACAAAGGAAAAGTGTACGACCACCGGAACGTCGAGACGGGCGAGTTTTGCCACGCGATCTCTCGCTCCAACTGGGACGAAGCGCTCGACCCGACAGAAGGGGAGTTACTGACGGGACCCGTAGGAACTGTCACGTTGCATCACGTCCGGACCCTTCATGGTTCAGGCCCAAACCACTCAACGATCAGGCGGCGTTTTCTGCTCATCGGCTATGCCGCGGCT
The DNA here is from genome assembly GCF_019343455.1 of Alcaligenes ammonioxydans. Taxonomy (NCBI): domain Bacteria; kingdom Pseudomonadati; phylum Pseudomonadota; class Betaproteobacteria; order Burkholderiales; family Alcaligenaceae; genus Alcaligenes; species Alcaligenes ammonioxydans. The sequence goes on from NZ_CP049362.1 coordinate 458,724, forward strand.
GATGCCTGGCCACTTCTGGGCTGTGGCAACTATGGGGATTATGAAAGCCTCATGGTCTCTGGCCGATCCACCGTATTCCCGCGCATGGTGGAACTCCCTTTGACTGTCCCGTATCCGTTGTCGATGTACGGTGATCGCATCTTTGAAAGTCAACGAGCTTTGACTCAAAAGTACTACTGAAGTCTTTAACTCACTGAGCTCATAATGCAAGTTTTTACTCTGTTTTCGAAATTCAAGAAGGCGTTAACGCGCGCCATTCTTGCCTTTATCGCCACAATCATAGTGTGCACACCCGCGCAGGCAGCTGAGGTTGTCAATGGTAAACTTCACCTGCGTTTTGCAATTGCGCCGGTGCGTCCAACGCCTAGCCAGACCATCAAAGAGTTTGAGCCGATATTCAAGTATCTCGCCGACCAGCTCGGCGCGACCTATGAAATCGTCTCCCCGGAAAGCTGGGCGGCAATATCTGTGGCAATGACAAATGGCCATGTCGATGTGGGCTGGCTCGGACCCTGGGGCTATGTCTTGTCGAATAAAAAGGCCGGCACCGAAGTGCTTGCAACGGCCAAGTACCGCGGGGAGCCGTTCTACAAAGCCCTCATTGTCGGTCGCGCCGATCTGCCGATCAAAAAATGGCCCGAGGACGCGAAGGGTTTGAAGCTGTCACTCAGTGATCAGGGCAACACTTCTGGCTGGCTCATCCCGATGGCGTACTTCAAGAGCATCGGCATCGACCCTGCGAGCTATTTTGAATATCGTGAAGGTGCCACGTTTGGCCAGAACGAATCACAGATTCAGCACGGACTGATCGACCTCGGATCCGATATGGATCGGGGCCGGAACGGGATGATCGAAGCGGGTCAAATCGATCCTTCGAAGTCCAAGATCGTGTGGGAATCCAGCAAGCTGCCGAACGACGCGATATCCGTGCCGAAGGATTTTGATCCTGCTCTGAAAGCGCGCATCACGGAAATACTGACGTCCTTGTCCGAAGAGAAAGCACAGTCGCTGATGGGCTCGGGCTATAACGGCTTCGTGAAGGCAAAGCACAGCGATTACAAGGTAATCGAAGACGCCGGCCGCATCCTGGGAAAACTATAAAGCACGAGGGGTCCGTTCTTGGATGAGGGCAGCGGACGACAAGGTGGACTGACGCACGCCAGCTCCTTGTCTCCGCTGCACGAACATACGGGCGCGCATCGCGATACCACAGAGGATGAACCAATGAATCAGCGAATCGAAGAAGTCATGCTGGCTAATGTCAAGAGGGACGTAGCCAGGAGAAAGCAGCATTTTGCAACGTCGGTCGTAGTACTCAGTTTGCTGGCAGTGGCCTGGTACGTGTGTCAGATAGAATTCCAGAAGCTAGGCGCCGGTTTACCGAGACTATGGTCATTCGTCGTGCAGATGTTTCCACCCGACCTGAGCGACCTGGACGTCATTCTAAAAGGGGCTGGCGAGACGCTCGCCATGGCGACGATTGGCACGATATTCGCCACAATCATGGCATTTCCGCTGGCACTCATGGCTGCGCGTAATACCTGTCCGAACAAGTGGACCTATCGGGTATCCCGCGCCATCTTGAACGCCAGCCGCGGCACGGAGACATTTGTCTATGCACTTGTATTTGTAGCAGCAGTGGGCTTCGGTCCGTTCTCCGGCGTACTGGCCATTACTTTCCACATGGTAGGGGCAATCGGCAAAATGTTTGCTGAAGCCATCGAGCCCGTTGACCAAGGGCCATTGGATGCGCTCGCCTTGACCGGTGCCAGCAGGGCAAAGATTATCCGCTACGGTCTGATCCCGGATGTTATGCCGCACCTGATCGCGAGCGTTCTATACATTTGGGAATTCAGTGTCAGAACGTCCACAGTACTGGGCATCGTAGGCGCAGGTGGAATTGGGCAGACCCTGAAAGATACTGTGGACTTGTTGGAATTCAACAAGATGATTACGGTACTGGCGGTTGTATTGCTGATGGTGTCGGCAATCGATTTCATCAGTGACCGGCTCAGGTACTTGATATTGGACACAAAACGCGAGGGATTCGAAACTCTCCCTGCGAATAACTGATTGCTTCACGTATTACTGGAAGGGCGGTTCGCAATGAAAGATGTAGCGTTGCAGTTAAAGAATGTCGGTAAGTCATACGGCAATAAAGTTGTCCTGGAATCGATTGACTTCGAAGTACGTCACGGCTCAATGGTTGCCTTGCTCGGCACAAGCGGGGCAGGGAAGTCGACGCTTTTCCGATGTCTCACTGGCCTTGAGCCGATTGACTCCGGTTCTATCGTGGCGCTCGGAGAATCCATACATGAACTGTCTCCGGCGCGTCTGCGGGCAGTACGTGGCCAGATCGGGTTCGTGTTCCAACAACTGCACCTGGTGAAAAGGTTCTCAGCACTCGAGAATGTATTGGGTGCGCGTCTGGCAGAGATGCCCATTTGGCGCGTCACATTGAAAAGCTTCAGCCGGGCTGACAAAGTGCTCGCGTTCGAATGTCTGGACCGGGTCGGCATGCTCGATTATGCAAACACGCCTACGCAACTGCTGTCAGGCGGTCAGCAACAGCGTATTGCGATAGCGCGAGCCTTGGCGCAGAAGCCCAAGATTATTATTGCGGACGAACCCGTCTCCAGCCTCGATCCGCTGACGGCGCGCTCGGTTCTGCAAACGCTGAAAGCCGCGGCTACAGATCTTAATGTCGCGGTCCTGTGCAGCCTGCACCAGGTAGACCTGGCACTTGAAGTGTCTGATCGAGTCGTGGGATTGCGGGATGGGCGAATCAGTTTGAATATGGCTAACCAACCGAATAATCAAGGCATGATGCAAAAGATACGATCCATTTATCAGCAGCGTGCCGTACACAGCGACAGAGACGAGCCGTTGCAGCGGCATGTCGCGTAGTTCGTTCCTCAGAGGTCCCATGAAACCAAGAATCGTAACAACGCATCGAATCCACCCTGACACGCTGGCCCTCCTTGAGACCGCCGCTGAAGTAATTTCCAATCAGTCCGATTCAACCATGTCGCGGGAAGAGGTACTGTTGCGCACCAATGATGCGGACGGGATGATGGTGTTTATGCCGGATAGCATAGATGCGGATTTTCTATCCGCGTGCCCCAATCTGAAGGTCATCGGCGCCGCGCTTAAAGGATATGACAACTTTGATGTCGAGGCATGTACCCGCCATGGGATTTGGTTTACGATTGTTCCTGATTTGCTTACGAGTCCCACAGCTGAACTAACGATTGGCCTGTTGCTGAGCATCACACGGAATATGCTGCAAGGTGATAATTACATTCGATCACGCCAGTTCAATGGTTGGACCCCGCGGTTTTATGGCACAGGTTTGACGGGTAAAACCGCCGGCATCATTGGGACGGGAGCGGTCGGGCGGGCGGTCGCAAAGCGGCTGGCCGCCTTCGATATGCAAATTCAGTACACGGATCCGCAGCCTTTGCCGCAAGAGTCGGAAAGGGCATGGAATGCGAGCAGAACATCGCTGGACCAGCTATTGGCGACAAGCGATTTCATCATTCCCATGCTGCCGATGTCGTCAGATACCCACCACACCATAAATGCTCGGGCATTAGACCGCATGAAGCCCGGTGCGTACCTCGTCAATGCCTGTCGCGGCTCCATCGTAGATGAGCGGGCCGTGGTGCATGCGCTTCGGACGGGGCATCTGGGCGGTTACGCCGCAGACGTCTTCGAGATGGAGGAATGGGCGCGTCCCGACAGGCCGCATTCTATTCCTGACGAATTGCTTGATCCTGCTTTACCCACATTCTTTACGCCTCACCTGGGTTCGGCGGTCAAATCGGTACGGATGGAAATCGAGCGTGAAGCCGCCCTCAGTATCCTCGAAGCGTTGCAAGGGCGCATTCCACGCGGAGCGGTCAACCATGTTGGAGCGGGGAGATGACTGAGTGATTAATCTCGATCACGTTGAGAGTTTTCTGGCCGTAGTCGCAGCCGGGGGCTTCCGCGACGCCGCAAAACAACTCGACATTTCGCAGTCGACGGTGACGCAGCATATCAAGAAGCTTGAAGAGTCGCTTAAGATGGAAGTGATCGTGCGAAGCAATGCCGGTTGCAGCTTGACAGCCGAGGGTGAAACTTTTTTGCCGTATGCGCAACAGCTCGTCAACCTGGCGTGTAAAGCCGGAACTCTATTTGAAAAGAAAGATGAAATCACGATTGGTGCGAGTTCTAACACGGGCATATACTTGCTTCAGCCATATATAAAAGAGTTTGAAGAGCGAACGCCATTTTCAGTCAAGGTGGTCATCGATAGAAACGAGGCGATAGCGCGGACCATAGAGAATTACGACCTGGACATCGCTGTCGTCGAAAGATGGGACGAGCGCCCGGGATTCGCTGCCAAGCTGTGGCGACGAGAAGAGCTGGTACTTATCGTACCGCTGGGGCATCCGTGGGCGGGCATGCGGAGTGTTGGGCCGAACCAGCTTGAAAACCAAGTCTTGATCGGAGGCGAGGCGGGCTCGGGCACCGGACGGGTCCTTCGGCAGTATCTCGGTACACGGGCAAATACGCTGAGTGTTTCCTTGCAACTGGGCAGTACCGCCGCTGTAAAAAGTGCTGTGCAGGCAGGACTGGGGATATCAGTCGTGATGAAAGCGTCCGTCGAGAACGAGTCCCGACTTGTCTTGTTTTCAACGGTTCCCTTTGAGGGCGATCCGCCCCGGAAGGAGATCTACATCGTGTTTCGGAATGGCATGCTGAAGCATCCGTCCATCGCTGCTTTCGTCGACATACTTTTGAGCCGTCCGCACTAAATCGGCTTGTGAGCTCGGCTTGTAATGCCGCCGCCGACCCTGGGCGCCGAAGTTCGGGCTGTGGCGTCGCCACACCGATTCTTTCCACGGCAGCTTCGGCTACGACGGAGTGAAAGATATGGGCAAGGGCAACAAACAAAATAGCCAGTCAAACGACTGGCTCTTGAAATTTTGAGGACAAAACCTTTGAAGTCTAGCCTCTCATCCCGATAAAGTGACCTGCTCCGTTTTTTCATACCACCGCCATTTGGGAAATGGCATGGATTGATAAACAGTTCCTCAAGCTTTGGGCCATTTGCAACGGCGTCAGGTAGCCCAAGCTGGAATGCGGTCGTACCTCGTTGTAATGGCGCCGCCAATCCGCGATGACGATTCTGGCCTCGATCCGGTTGCGAAACCATTCCAGACTGAAGCACTCGTCACGCAGTTTGCCATTGAAACTTTCGGTGGTGCCGTGCTGCCATGGCTTGCCCATAGCGGGGATACCGAAAAGCTAACTCCTTCAGCAGAAGTTTGCCTGCCGGAGCCTCTCTTCGCTGTGAGATGGTATCGGTTGCGCAGGTACAGATTAGACGGTATTGAGCTGGTACTGTGCAGGGCCATAGACCGACGCCCGCATCGCCCCATACAAGCTTATTAATAACTCGTAATCTCGCAGTAAGGTCAACTACAACTTGGCAGCCTTTCGGACAACTCCGAGTTTAGTTTGATCTCGGTGAACTCTTGGCGGCGGTTGGCTCAGCAACTGGGCATCCAGGCCCCGGTTGCTAGCGTTGTAAGCCCACACAACAAACTGCTCCAGCAGTCTTTCGTTCTCGACCTTAAGCCGGGCATTTTCGGCCTCAATACGCTCAAGACGTTCTAAAAGCGCCTGTGCTTCTGTAGCTCCCAAGCCAAGGGAGCTTTTTGACCGAGCATTTGGAAGCCCTGCAACGCGGCTCTTCGTTAATTGGAAGGCCTGCTTTATGCGAACCCGCTGATTTAGGGCTTGTCTTGTGTATCGGGCGTTAAGTCGTTGCTCGACAATCTCAATGAGTAATTCCCAAGTAAGCTTCCCCTCCCAGCCGTCGAGAATGCTAACTATGGCTTCTATATCCTGGTCTTCCAAGTTACGTGCTCGAACTTTCGGCCTATTTCTAGCCATCATTTTTCTCCATCGCGAGCATCAGGTTGCGCATGGTTTCAGTCGATATAATCGCACTAGGAGAGGGCTCCGGCCGGTGCGTTAAAGCGGCCCGAGCTACTTTGGCTTGCTCGATTCTTGACGGGACAGGAAGGTTTGACAGTTGGATGACCGCACCATGAGGAATACTGGGGTCATCAAGAAGGGCACACAATTGAGCCAGCCTTTTTACCGTCAGCTCGTGATGGTCTACCCACCGACTAGCTCCAAAGTAACCGTCAGCATGAGCCTGCTTGGCTGCCTCTAGATTCTCTCTAGCAGTCACCAGCTCATCCCGAATCCTGGCTGACCGAACCTCATCGCCTTTTACGCAGACCTGCTCAGAACAATTGAGGCAGTCAGCATGTAGCTGGCAGGGAGCCATGGTGTAATCATGGATACACACACCGAATTCGGTAGTATGAGCAGTCGGAACTTTAAGGCGGGCGAATTCATCTCGGTGAATTACGATGCGCTTGGGAAGATTGGCCAACGGGCCAAACATCTGGCTGTCATCCCCTAATGCACCACGAATCTTTAATACTAGCTCATCAGCGGACACATGGTCATACGTCGCATTTTCGCGAATGTCCTTCCGTCCGGACCATTTGGCAACATCGAGCTGGCTCAACCCCCCCGCTTGTGCCAGTGTATTTAGATAGTGCCGGAACTGGTGTGTCGTAACCTTGATCGGGCTACCGTCAGGCTCTGTAAATCCGTAACGACTAAAGATGGTTTCATGGTGACTGCCTGTTTTCGGGCCCAGCCTGTTGTTCACCTGGTTGATGCTTACTGTCGCAACAACCCCAGGCCAAGTAGCCTTATCCGCCGCTAGGTCATTTCTACATACAGTGAAGAGTGCGTCGCTATACTTCAGACCGAGATCCTTGTTTAGCCAAGGAGCGTGCAATGGGAGCATGGATAGTACATTGCGCTCAATATCAACGAAGCGATAGCACCGTACCCCGCCAATAGTGGCTGTCTTTATGTTTTTGTTCCGGTACCACAAATTTATGATGCTCCGGTCCACGTCCTTTCCGAAGAGAACCCGTCCGACTTCAATGTTCTTAAGGTACTCTTGCCCTCTCAAGTATTCAAACTCGGTCGATAAATAAACTTGATTCGGATTTTCTTCGTACCATCGCGCTACATTACGAGCGTGATCTGTGCGTTTGCGTATCTTCGCAATCGCGTCTACCACCACATCGACCATGGACGGAACGATCCATTTCACCATTGGGTCAGCGCCCTTGGCAGGCCACCACCGAAGACCATAGGCCTCCGATCCATCCGATTGCTTTTGCCGTACCTCACAGTCAACGGACAAAAGGAGGACCTCATTAATTCGGTCAGGAGCAGCGCACAGGATTGCAGCAATAGATGACACCAGCACGTAGGGAGTTTCATCTGCAAGCCGGAAGACTTTCGGAAGCGCTTCTAACGCCGCTTCCGAAGGCAACTTTGCGGCGCGCTCCTCATCAAATTGCTTACCGACTCTGCCCCTATCCCGTTGTCGTTTTATAGGATTCTGCCAGTTATTGGATGGAATCATGACAAGGCGGTGCCTTTCTAAGAAAGACGCAATTCGCTCAATTTGGTTTCCAGTACCAAAAGCGCTACCCTGGAAACATTCGCCCGCCATCTGAACCGCCCCGGGTTTTGTAGAGGCTCCAACATCTGAGAAAATGGAGCTATGAAGAAGCAAAACAAATTTTCCCCTGAGGTGCGCGAGCGTGCCGTACGTATGGTTCTGGAGCACCGGGGCGAGTATCCATCGCTGTGGGTGACCATCGAATCGATTGCGCCTAAGATTGGCTGTGTGGCGCAAACGCTGAACGAATGGGTGCGCAAGCATGAGATCGATTCCGGCGTGCGCGACGGGGTGCCTAGCGCCGAGCGCGAGCGTGTCAAAGAACTGGAGCGCGAGGTCAAGGAGTTGCGCCGAGCCAATGAAATCTTGAAACTGGCGAGGGTGGGTTCAAGGGGTCATTGCAACACCTTCCTATTAATATGGAATGATGGAGGGTTCACCAATGGCACAAATGGGACGGCCGGGGCTTACACCGGAAGGCAAGGCTGAGGTTTGGCGACGGTGGCGGGCAGGAGAATCGTTTCTTGGCATCGGTAAGGCTTTAGGCAAAGCGGCAGGGTCGATCTATGGCGTGATTCGGCTATGCGGAGGGTATACCCCGGTAGCCCGGAAGCGGTCGCCGCGGGCATTGACTTTGAGAGAACGCGAAGAGATCTCCCGTGGTGTCTGCGCGGGACTTTCGATTCGAGCCATTGCCCGACAATTAAATCGCGCGCCTTCGACGATTTCTCGTGAGATTGAGCGTAACGGCGGAACAGGCCGGTATCGAGCGCTCGACGCCGATGAGAGAGCCTTACAATCCGCTCTACGCCCCAAGCGCTGTTTACTGGAACAGAACCGGCGATTGCGTTACGAGGTCGAGCGCAAACTTTACCGGGACTGGTCTCCGCAGCAGGTGAGTGGCTGGCTTAAAATCCGATATTCTGATGACAAGGCGATGCGCGTGTCTCACGAGACGATCTATCGCAGCTTGTTTGTGCAAGCCCGTGGCGTCCTGAAGAAGGAGCTGCAATACCATTTGCGGACTCAGCGGAAGATGCGTCATTCGCGTTTTTCCAGCACAAAGGGCGCTCGCAGTAAGATTTCTGACGCGGTCTCGATTCACGAGCGACCACCTGAGGCGGCTGATCGAGCAATACCGGGCCATTGGGAGGGAGATCTGGTCAGCGGCGCCAATAATACCCATATTGCCACCTTGGTCGAACGGCGTTCGCGATTTACGATTCTCGTCAAGGTGAAGGGAAAAGATACGGTGAGCGTTGTGGCGGGCCTGAAGCGCGAAGTGAAACGGCTTCCGCAGCACCTGCGCAAGTCGCTTACCTGGGATCGGGGCATGGAATTGGCAAACCACAAGGACTTCACCATTGCCACGGACGTAAAGGTCTACTTTTGCGATCCGCGAAGTCCTTGGCAACGGGGTACCAACGAAAACACGAACCGACTTGTCCGTCAGTACTTGCCGCACGGCACGCAGCTCGATCAATACTCGCAAGCCGAACTGAACAGAATCGCAGCATTGCTCAATGAGAGGCCTAGAAAGACCTTGGGCTTCAGGTCCCCGGCCGATAAACTAAGAGAGGCTGTTGCAACCACCAATTGAACCTACCAGCGCTTTTTTTGCCCAGGCGGAGCTCGACCGCCGATTGAAGTAATCCGACGGTTTATTGACGAGCATCGGGAAACTTACGGGGTCGAGCCACTTTGCAAGGTCTTGCAGATTGCCCCGTCAGGCTACCGACGTTATGCCGCACAAAAAAGGAATCCGCAGCTACTGTGTGCACGCGCCAAGCGAGATGCGGTTCTGATGCCTGAGATTCAGCGGGTTTGGGAGAGGAACATGAGGGTCTACGGGGCCGATAAGGTCTGGCGTCAGTTGCACCGTGAAGAGCACGCCGTGGCACGCTGCACGGTGGCGCGGTTGATGCAACGTATGGGCATCCAGGGAGCCAGGCGCGGCAAGTCGGTTCGCACCACCGTAGCCGACACGTCGGCACCATGCCCACTGGACCACGTGAATCGGCAGTTCAAAGCCGACCGTCCTAATCAGCTGTGGGTATCGGACTTCACGTACGTATCGACCTGGCAAGGCTGGTTGTACGTGGCCTTCGTGATTGACGTGTTTGCCCGCCGTATCGTGGGCTGGCGTGTCAGCAGTTCCATGCATACCGACTTCGTGCTCGATGCGTTGGAGCAGGCGTTGTACGACCGTCAACCGGCGCAGACCGATGGTCTGGTGCATCACAGTGACCGGGGTTCCCAATACGTCTCTATCCGGTACACAGAGCGACTCGCTGAGGTCGGTATCGAGCCCTCGGTGGGTAGTCGTGGAGACAGCTACGACAACGCCTTGGCAGAGACTATTAACGGCTTATACAAGGCCGAAGTGATCCACCGTCGAGGCCCTTGGAAAACCAAGGCATCGGTCGAACTGGCTACTCTGGAATGGGTGTCATGGTTCAATCATCACCGACTGCTGGAGCCAATCGGGTATATTCCACCGGCAGAAGCCGAAGAAAATTATTATCGGCAACTGACTAAAAAGGTCGCCCTCAAGGTCTAACTTAAACCAACCAGCCTCCACGGAACCCGGGGCGGTTCATGTACCGACTGCGAGGGTTGCTCCCTAAGCCAGTCAAAACAGTCTGCGTGGTACAGCGTTGCAAGTCCATGCCGAAAAATCGGAATGTCGGACACGTCGGCCGTAGGCTGGCTCACTTGACCAGTCAGCCGGTAGGTCCCTCTACCCACGCGCTCGAAAACCCCAGGCACATTGAGATTAAGGTAGGAGCGCACCGAGGATGCTGAGACATTACCAATCCGAGACTCGACGGCTTCCTGAATGTCGTGAATTGATGCGCTCGTCGTTGTGGACAGAAACTCCACGATCGAATCTCGTACACTCCCAGGGGCATTACGCAACATACCTTCCTCCATAGCGCTTAAGCATAGCAATTTGACGTCCAGACGTCAAATTGCCAGGGTCTGATCTATAGATGCGTTGCAGCTCACAAACACAGGCCTATAATACTGTATATTTATACAGTATTATAGGCCTGTAAGCAACCTGCGGCATCCCTAAGCTCTCCCGTCAAGTAATCAACGGTCGATAGCGCCTCAAAATCGACAAATACTGAGGATTAAGCGTCAAAAGGGCTCACATCAGACACTCAAAGCGATCCCCCCAAGTCTCGGTTGAACGCGAATTCGTACGGCATTTCTGCAATATATCGAGGATCATTGGGTGCTTTTCGCCATTCTCACGTAGCCTCAGTGCCGCTACATCAATGGTCATACCTGCCCCCGCAATCGACGCAAAGCTACTGAAAAATACTCCGATTTATCGCGTTGTTTGACCTCGGTTAACCGGGGGCAGATCTCGATTTAACTGCGCCTCGCTTATCCCAGCCTGATATGCGTTATATGCCCAGCGTGCGAACTGTTCCAAAAGCTGCTGGTTTTCCTCTTCCAATCTCCGGTTCTGTGCAGTTAATTTTTCTATTTGCTCAAGCGCCACCCTGAGTTCGGGATGCAACAACTCATTTTCATATGCCTGAGGCAGGTGACGTTCTTTGCTTACTGCATATGCCAATTTAATCCTATGGTAGCGATTTAATGCCTGCCTAGTGTAGCGCCGAAATAGTTTCCGCTCGATTTCGTCAATTAAAAAGCTCCAAGTTAGGGGAGTGCCACTCCAACCATCAAGAATATCTACGATCCTGTCGATATCCGATTCCGAAAGGTTTTTAGCTCGCTTCTTTTCTGCCATATCAATCGCTCGTCAGACGTTTTCCCTATCAATTAGCTAGCGCGATTTAGGAGAAAAGGAGATCCGAGAAACAGACGTACCTTCCTTTTCAATTAGCACTTTCTTCTGCATCAGGGAAAGTGGCAATACTGCCCCCTGTCTGATTTTTGGGTTTTCCACCAAAGCGCATAGCATCGAAAGACGCTCAACTGTGGATTTTTGATGCTCTATCCAGCGATTGCTACCTGCATAGCCCTCGCTCTCCCCTTCTTGAGCTATCTTAAGAAGGGCACGAGACTCATCCAGCATTTTTCGTACACGCATGCCCTGACTCTCATCGCCCTTAATACAGACTAAATCTTCGCAATGAATGCAATCTCGATGCAGCGAACAGGGACTCATCGTGAAATCATGTACGCAAAAGCCGAGATCAGTCGTATGTGCGGTGGGAAACCTTAACTTCACAAAGTCTTCTCGTGAAACAGGCATGTTAGGGGAGATTTTAGCTAGCGACCCACTTATATTTTTCTCGTTTCCAGCCGCCTCACGTATCTGAGCCAACATATCTTGAGCCGACATGTGGTCATACACCTCGTTTTGTCGGATATCAATTCGGCCCGACCACTTTGCAATATCGAGCTGACTCATGCCGCCGCTTTGGGCTAATGTATTCAAATAATGCCTAAACTGATGACTGGTAACCTTTAGAGGGGAGCCATCCAGCGCAGCAAATCCCAGTCGAGTAAAAATTGACGGAAAGCCATGCCTAACTCTTGAGCCAAATCCTGAATTAATTTGATCTATCGTGACAGGTTCAATCATGCAACGATACGTCCCCCGCTGCATGTGCATTCCATTACGCTGAACAACGAATAGCGCGTCACTAAACCTCAAGGAATGCCCATGATCTACATAAGGAAATGAAGCCGGCAGATATCTCAATATCGCCCTCTCAACATCAGAAAACCGCGCTACATATCCTGTACCCATACTGATAAGGGACACTTTATTATTTTTGCACCATTGACGCGACGAACTCTCAGCACCGGACAACCCGATTATATCGGCCACTTCGAGCATGGATAAATCTTTGTTTCGTAAATATTCCATCTCGTCTGGCAAATATAAGCCGTGAGGATTCTCTTCGTACCATATCGCAATGGTTCGTGCTTCTGATGTAACACGGCGAATTTTCTCAATCGCCTCTTGCACTACGGAAGCCATAGAGGGAATTAGCCACTTAGTTATCTCCCCAGTTCCCTTGCTGCCACTCCACCTCAAGCCATACACAAGATCATCGTCACCCGTTCCCTTCTCCCACACCTCACAATCATGCGCTAAAGACAACACTTCATTAACGCGATCTGGAGCTGCACATAGGATTGCAGCCACGGACGAAAACAGCACATCTGGAGGGCTCAACGCCATCCGAAAAATTTTCGGTAATGCATCCAACGCCTCCTGCGACGGTATTTTCTGCAGCCTCTTGACTTCAAACTCTTTACCAATCCTAACAGCATCACCAGGCCGAGGAAGACTGTTCCTCCAGGAAAACCTGACTGAGGTTAGTGTATTTTCTGACAGGAAATCTGCGGCCATTTCCAGTTGACCGGCAATTCTGTATGCCGTGGTCATCTTGTATCTCTCGCTAATCATTTGACCTGCACGATTAAAATGTATCGGCTTAAGGTGCACAGGATTGCAACTGCTAGACTCGTTCAATGCAGAATGCAAAGCACGCAAAGCTGCCAAACGGAAGGCAATATTTTTTGTCGGCCTGACTCCGTGCATATAGCGGATATACGACTTAGAAAAAGACAGAAATGGCTCACTAAAAGGTTGAGGATCTGACTGTTCCATAGTTTCCAATGTCGAGAATATCAATCGATGCCTTTTCTTTCCGCGTCCCTTAATTTCCAGATACTCCGTCACGTCCCAAACCAAAGCATCAAAATCCAAATCCGTGCCAAACACCGTCAACAGGTCTCGACAGGAAGTTATAAATCCTCGCATATTCTGAGCGGCATCCAATTCAGGGCGAGGTTGAAAAACGATAATCTCAGCCATTTCTATCACCCTGCAACTGCTTACGACACAATAGGATCACCTCAGCCACCGCATAAATGGTTTGATCCTCAACTGCAGCTATACGCATATCTGCTGACTTGCCCAAACGCTCTCGTTCGGCCAACAAATAGTCTAAGACGGCTTCGTGAGGCCCCTCCCGCCAAGGTTGAAAGTCGCCGCAGGTGTAACAAGCCAGGGGAGCCAACGCCTTGCAGAATCCGTAGCTACCGCAGCTCCCCATGGGTTTGGCGTCGATAACCGGACTCGTAATTCTGCTGCTGGGGTCACCGCCACGCTCAGCGTCCTGTTCTCGATCCACAAGTTTCCCAGCAAACGCTTGTGCCAGAGGCGCGATATACAACGCTATTGCTTTGTCAATGCGCTTAACGATATCGGGCAGCGCTTCAATATACACACCAACATTCTGTGTATCTGTGTGATCCAACAGTGCGGCAATCGCTAACTCGCCATAGCCCTCCTGCGCAGCTCGCGTCCCTGTTGTGCGACGGAAACGGTACGTCGTTAGATTTATGAATTTTCCGGTACGTGGCGAAATCACCCGCAGACGATTTGCTATTTTCGTGAGGTGTGCACCTAGTTCCTGTGATGTCTGATGAAGCTCAAAACCAGGCAAATAATTATGCCGTGCATGCAATGGATCGGGAAAGAGAGGACACTCTTCTACATCACTGATAAAAATAGAATATTTTTTCCTCACCTCCTCAGCATGAGCCCACACATACCCTCCCAACTCGGGATTGAGCAGCTTATTTGTGAACTGCGACCTCGCCAATTGCAATCTCTGTTTTGCACGAGGCATTCTCAGCAGGTAGCTTATTAGTCCATGCTCGGTCTCAATACGACAAACATCGCAAACCTTGAGAGAGGCATACTGGACAGGCCTTTGCCCTAACCCCATTACCAGCAGAAGCAGGGCATAGTCGGATAGCTGTAGGGTTTTATCTTCGTATGTCTTCTTCATGGCAGAGGACACCATCTGAAACTCTATGTCATTCAAAGGGCCATGGATAGGATCAGAATTAAGGATAGATTTCCCCTTCTGCATTCCTGGATTCCTTAAATCGGACAGCAGTTTAGCGGCAACCTCCGTCACACCAGGAAGGTTCAAGCCCACCCATTTCCTAAGCAATGTCGACAGCACCCCAAACTGCCATTTCTTGCTTACAGGCAAGCTTGCTCGATAGCTAATCAATGCATTCTCATCAATCGACTCCAGTATCGAGCTTGTATTTTCTCTAACAAATATACAAAATTTACGAAACCCACCTAAATGCGACATTGCTGATGATGAGGCTCGGTCTTGCATATACCAAAGCAACGTTTTCTTTAAGCTCGTCTTTAGTAAATCAGATATTGGAAGATCGTCGAAGTTCAGACGAACATCATTCACGGCATCCCTGAATTTCCACACTCCCTCTCGCGGATTAAACGCAACACCGGAACGCGAATACGCAATCTCGGGAAGAAGGCCAGAATCCACATTGTTAACGTGAGATATGGCTGTACTATGCATCACGGCCTCCACCGATTACACGAGCCTGCATCGACAGGGATATTTTTTCTGCTACCTTTCTCGTATGCCGTCTCGTATACGTAGCGGCTGTTCCAGAGGTTTCAGACCATCCCATGAGGTAGGATCGATATTTTCTCTCTTTGTCCTCGGGCACTTCATTTTTATCCATTTGCCGTGAAAAATTGTCATTCCATGTGTGACGAAGAAGATGAGCAAATAGCAGTACAGGCAGATCATTTCCGCTGCTTCTAAGCACCTTGAAAATTTTGTCGAACGCGGGGATGGAAATTGGCTTTCCGGTATCCACTGTGACAAATAAGAAATCATGCCTTCGAGCGCCCTCCAATCTGCGCCTAAAGTTCATGATATATTCCTGCGTTTTTTTCAATAAATCTTGATCAACGCTCAGCACCCGAGCCTTTGTTTTTACATTTGGCTGATTTTTCCTGGGGTCCTGTTTGTCATCGGCCCTCCTGTGAATCGTGACCTGCCCCTTTCGAAAATCTATATCACCAATGCGAATTCCCAGCAACTCTCCTCTGCGCACCCCCAGGCGATACAACCACTCGATGATTAGTTGATTGCGTACTTTTGCACCCCAGTTGCGCCAAGGATTTCCCGGAAACCAAGGATCAATAACTTCCAATAATCGCCTCTGTGCCTCAAGGCTAAGCCCTTCTCGCTCTAGGACCTTCCCACGCAGATCAATTCTGGGACTCCGTGCTCTCAGCGCATTTAAGGTACGCTGAAAGGATGTTTCTAGCATCTGACGTAAATTTGGATTAGCCCTAATTCGGTCTATCCTGTCGAGCATCAGCCACTCAAAATAGTTACAGATTGCCTGTATGCGCGTAGCCGCCAAATGTGGAACAACGCTTTTCTGCCGACGCATATCGGGGCTTTTTCTAAACCGTTCCAAATTGCCTATTCGAAACCCCGGAGACAAAGAATCTGCAGCAGCGTTGTTTTGATAGGCCTCGCGCATTTGCAGCCTGCAATTTTGAATCAGCTCATCCACCTCATGCATGTGAAGCGTCTCGCCTTCAGAAATTCTGTAATCAAGATCAATCCCGTGCTGATCAAGGAATACATAGAAGAGCGCCAGAGCCCGCAGATGCGCCTCAAGCGTTTTGGTTGCTCTATTCTTTGCGCGCAGCTCCGTCAGGCTATACAGCGTGGTAGCCCACAAGGGCATGCCATCACGTGTCAGCAGGGGGAAGCGCTCCCCATCTGCTTTAACCACCATTACGACACGATAAGACCTTGCTTGCATATGTTTAAGAGGTTGTCCTTTCGATAAGACAGAACACTAAACATATGTTGTTTACACTGCAAATACAGTACGCCTTACTAAGACTTGAGAGATGTGGGCAATTTACCTGCCAAAAAGAAAAAACCCAGTAGCTTCAACGAGCTACTGGGTTTTGTTGACACTCAAGAGAGTGGTAAGCCTTAGAACGGAATATCATCATCGTCATCGCCAGCGGCGGTGTCAGTATCTTCGTCTTGATCCAACGGAGTCTCATTGGCTTCAGCAGCACCGGTTTGTTGCCAATCAGCCACGATACTCTGCCAATCCACACTGCGCTCAATTTTTTGGCCATGCTTATCTTCCTCCAGCCCCTCACCAGACCAAACAGCCCAGAAGTCGGGATCATCCGATTTAGGCCGTTGCTCCTTGGGCAAGCTATTCATCTGCACCAGCACGGGAAGTTCAGATGCCCATCCCAAAAGAATGGCGTTGCGAGAGGGTAACGATGGCAAGTCGCGCAGCAGGCCACGCAAGTTGTCGGGCACAAGTTTGTGAACCAGCTCCTGATCACGGTCGTTACTGATACGGTGAAGCAGATAGCTGTTGCACTGCGAAAGCACCGTCGGAGACAGCTCACTGGGACGCTGCGACGAAAGCACAAGACCTAGCCCAAATTTGCGTCCTTCACGGGCGATCTTCTCGAAAACCTGGCAGCATATGGCTGCGGAGTTCTGATTTTCAGCGTCATCCGAGTAGCGACGGATAAAGGTATGCGCCTCTTCCATGACCAGTACAGTGGGTAACGTCTTACCGGCATTGAGCTTGCGATAACGTTGCAACGATTCGAGTGTCATGCGGGCAATGACCGCAGTGATGATATGGACAACTTCGGCTGGAACCAGCGAAAGGTCAATGACTGTCACCGAGCCGTTCGAAGCTTCACTGCCTCCTACATAGTCGGTCAACCATTCATAAAGCTTCAGGTCATTAGTGCCACTAATGATGTTCCGCATACGACTGTCTGAAAGGATTGTTCTAATCCGCATCAACATCGTCTCTACATACTCGGAGACACCCATCAATTCGGCATTGGCTTCGACACTGCGTAACAGTTGATCACCGGTAAACGGACGCGGTACATCTGCATCAATAGGTAGAGCATCGGCTTTTCCCCCACCGAACGCTGAATGAGCCTGACTCAGTTCCTGCAACAGGGTATCAACCTCCTGCCTGCTGAACACCGAGGGCCAATCCCCTTGGTGGGCATCGAGGAGCTGAGCAACATGCTGGACAAGCTGTGCCAGTGCAGCGCTTTCAGGCTGGGTAAAAGAAGCATCCGCAAGAAGCCCTTCACTCCATCGCTGTAGGCGATCACGGAACCCCTTGGCTGGCCCCGCTCCTCTCCAAGGATTTCCTGCATTCCGCTCGACTTGAACAGCACCTACCAGTGTTCGTAAATAACGTCGTGTATCACTGCTTAGTGTAGAGGCGGCATCAATCGAACCATCCCTCACTGATCGAAGCGCCTGCACCAAAGTCGGCCTTTGTGTCTTGGCACTTGCTTGCGTGAAAGCACTCCACTCAGCACTATTCCAAAACCAGAGTGGAATCTGAAGTTTCTCAACGTCTTCAGAGTCTTCAGGTGGATCGACCGCAAATACCCGTACCCTTCCCATGCCTTTGAAGGTATTCGCGTATTCGCCATTGGGGTCGAGCACGATGAATCGGGCATTTGGATCAGCGTTATTACGTGCTTTCCTGGCCGCATCCATCGACCAACGAATCAGCCCCGCAACAGAGCACGACTTACCGCTACCCGTGTTGCCCAGGACAGCCAAATGGCGACCGAAGAGACGATCAGGGTCGATCTTCACCTCTGCATTGGCAGCCAGAGGGCTGACACCAATCTTGACGCGGCGATTCTCCCCCGACTCGACAATTGCACGCAGCTGATCTTGTGTGGGCAGGAGTACCGGGTCACCCACCGAGGGATAAGCTTGTACACCGCGCTTGAACTCGTAACGATCCTTTTGATCGTCTCCGCCTGTGTAAGACAAGATACCCAGCGGATTCAGGCTCATCTTACGCAGTGGGTACGGCAGGTCCACCAAGCCAAAGTCCTGCATTCCCTTACGCTTGGGGTACTGGGAACGCTCGACCGTGATCCATTCCACTTGCGCAACCAGGTAACCTTGCTCACCAGGCGCAAGTACATAGCCATTGATGCGTGGGAACGGGCGCGGTGTGCCGGTATTGAGGGAAACACTGCCCGGCGCTTCTATGTCCAACAAGACTTTGATTTCATCGGGCGAGACGAAATCTATCGTACCTATGCGCAGAGCGTCAGCATGCGCCAGTGGAGACAGGCTCATAGCTGGTCGCTCCCGTCTTCGTCGGCTTGGTCTTTGGCCTTGGGAGTGCTTTTCTGGGTGGCGAATCGTTGCTTGAGCAGTTCGCTCATGCGGAATGTAGCCTTGTCAATCGCAGCCTTGGGCAGGTAGTTCTCCGTAAGGGTCGCCAAGTCAGCCAGGGCGGGGCCAATCAGCATACTAATTTGTGATGGCCTGCCGATCTGTTTATAGGTTTCCATGATGCGTTTAAGCGGATCATCGAACGAAATCACAACCAAATGCGTGGATGGAATAGTGAGCATGTCGCGGATCACCCGATTGATATGCTCATCACCAAAGCTATAACCGTAGGTAACGAGCGTACTGTTTGGGCGGCATACCGCCGAAGCCAAGTCACGGAACAATTCCACATAGGGGTAGTCGGCGGTTTCCCTGTCCTTGGCGGCGTTGGGATAGATCATCAACTTGTGGGCCGTTACTTCACCCAGGCCGGGAGCCTTCAAATACGGATCAACCGTCTCAGCCCCAAAAGATAGGCCGATGCGACGAATATCCTTGCCGGTCTGCACCCAGTCCACAGAACCATGCAGCTTGGTGAAGCGAGCCACGCCTTCCAGATACCGAGGTTCGCCACGGATACCAGGCGGGTTGTAATGCATGTCCAGATCAAGCCGTGAGGATCGAAAGATGGGCATTAGGTTGCCGAGAAAGCGATCCAGCAGATGCACGCCAGCCAGTTCTGCTCCAGCCTCGATCAGCCGGTCATAGTTAGTCGTAAAGATACTCAGACGGTCGCGTGTTCCAATCCGGCTAGCGAAGCTCATCAGGAACGTGACCAAAGTATTGAAGGCTTGTTCACGTTGAGTGTCTGGGGCAGTTGCAATCCCGGCTTCGCTTTTCAGAATGGACTCGGCGAACGTCTGCATTCCCGCTTCGAGTTCCCCGCGTAAAGTGGCTGCCTCGTCATCTTGAAGAATCTCCAGACCACGTAACAGCTCATTTGCCACCCGCAATTGATCCTCAACGTTCCCCGTCTTCCTCCCAGCCTGGTTTGCTGACACTTCGGCCGCTGCGTTGATCTTGTCTTGGCAAGTGGTGAGTGGGAGCCTTTCCATGCCGGCTGCTTTTTTCCCGGCAGCCAAATAATGCACCGCATGGGTAAGACCTGAGCCAGCCAACAGAGACAGGTGCTCAGACTGAAAGAGTGATGTCAGCCACGGCTCGATGTGTTCCCTCAGCTCCTTCTCGCTGAACCCTTCCGAACTAATCCAAGATGCTTCACTGCCTTCCCGGAGTTTAAATTTCTTACTCTCAGATTCAGCAAAGTACAGCGGCTTATCGTCATTTCTGACCTTGACGATGTTGGGGTACAGCTCTTCTGAGCTTGTCTGTTCGCTAGTGTTCGGCATGCCTTCAGGCTCCTCATCTTTCATCGGACCAATGCTGCATGGTCGTTCTTCAACTGCCGCAATTGAGCATTAATCTCCACCTTGCGGTTGAATTGCTTTTCCCTAGCCAGCCGGGCCGTAACTCTGTCCACTTCACGCTGTTTGGCCCGCACCTGCTCGATGCGTGCGACCAGCTCTGCCAGCGTTTCCTGTGGCCTCGCTTGCAACGGGATCAGCCGATGCAGCAATTGTTCGTACAGGCCACCCATATGCAGAGCGATTGGCATCTCGGCACGCTCACAACCAGCAGGGAACCACTCCGTCGCAAAGTAGTCCGACAGTACCCAGCGACTGGCGTCAGCCTCGTTCGGGCGTTTGTAGGCAGCAATCACCTGCGTTTTTCCCTCGAAGGCCAGTTCAAACACGATGGGGAAAGGTATGGCTCCGTCGATGCTGCGTAATACATCCCGCTGCAGTTCGGGTGTCTTGAGTTGGAGACTGAAAACCTGAATCTCTGGCACGCCGGGCCGCTCGGGCAGGTGGAGCGTTTCCGGGGCCAGTTTGAAGGCCCAGACGATCTGTTCCACCTGCTGGACGAACAGCTCTTTCAGCCGGGTATTGACCCCGCCGTGCTCGTAGATCTTGCTCTTGGGCAGAACGCGCCCAACGGCTGCCTGTTTCGGGTAGGCAATCAACGCGGGCTGTTGTGTGGTGACTTCCTGACTCACTCAGCCTCCTGAATCACGATAAAGCTAATGAGCTCGAAATCATCCAGGCCACTGATAGTGTCGGTCAGCGCCGTGGTCTTGCCACCGGTGAACAGGCTGTCCAGATCCTTTTCTTCCTTCACTTCGATCATTGATCGAATGGATTGGCCCAGAAGGTCGGAGTAAGTCTGCATCTGGCGACCGTCGAGCGTTTCCTGGTTGAAGTGCTGGCAGGCTTCGACAATGGGTGTGTCCTGCCCCTTGCAGCAGCTGCGCACCAGGTCAAGCAGACGCTTGACCTCAGTGTGGTCGTGAATGACCTCGCCTGCGCGGCTAATATAGATAAGGTAGTACGGATGCAGGCGGTTATGCTGATTGAGACTCACGCCCGAATTGCGGTTACGCAGCGTAAAGATCGCCCCTGGTTCCAGCCCCATCTCGGGCCTAGCAGGAACCACAGCGTGCATGCCATTGGGTACGTTGTTCAGTTCGCCGTGGGCCTTAACGTAGTTGAGCAAGTCCATGCGGAAGTCGTTCAGCCCCAGGTCGGTGATAGAGACGCCGGTTTTCAAGTCTTCCAGCTCGATGACCTCTTCCTGCAGGCGGCGCAGTTGCTCCTTACGGTACGACACGTCGTTAGCCTGCGCAGACAATACGTTGTCGTCGCCCGTGGCGGTAACGTCGGCGATCATCATCCGGCTCTCAACACGCTCTTTGAGGTTGATGTACTCATCGAGCGAGATGTCGGGCCAATAGTTGACCAGTTGGATGCTACTGTTGAGCGAACCGATACGATCCACCCGGCCAAAGCGCTGGATGATGCGCACCGGGTTCCAGTGGATGTCGTAGTTGATGAGGTAATCGCAATCCTGCAGGTTCTGGCCTTCAGAGATGCAATCGGTGCCGATCAGCAGGTCAATTTCATGGGGCTCATCCGGCAGCACCACGGCCTTCTCTTTTGAGCGCGGCGAGAACAGGGTCAACAGCTCCTGGAAATCATAGCTGCGCTTCTGAGTGCCGCTTTTTATGGTGGACTGCGGCGCGCCCTTGCCGGTGACCTTGGCGGTATGGATGGTGTGCGTGGCCAACAGCTCGGGTGCAAGATTGGCGTACAGGTAATCGGCGGTGTCGGCAAAGGCGGTGAAGATCAGGACCTTCTTGTTACCAGGATTGATCGGGTTTTCGATCTTGCCAAGCAAATGTGCCTTGAGGTGCTGCAACTTAGCATCGTCCTGCGGAGTGATCTTGTCCATCGAGGTCAGCAAGGCGTCGATAAGCTGCAAGTCCACCTTGAGTTCATGTTCCCAGGACGGCAAATCCATGTCGGCGAGACTGATCTTGATCTTGCTGCCGATCTCGCTACCCTCGTCTCCAGCCATTGGCAGATCGTCGTCCTCGGCATCCAGCCCCTCCAGGACTTCGGTGAGGTCGCCCACAGTGGCTGCGCCACCAGACTGATTAAACGCCGCGATTTTGGCGAGGGTAGCTTCGTTGTTGGTGCGCAGCGATTGCAGTGTGAGCCGGAACGATTGCACCGAGCTTTCGAGGCGCTTGAGGAGGTTGACCGTCATCAAGGCCTGCAGGCTCTTTTCGCGATCGGCTTGGCGCAGCGTACCTTTACCGCCGACCTTGGTGTCGTAGATGTCCTCGTACTTCTTCAATCGACTGGGCAGGATGTAGCTGATAGGTGCATACACCGCCAATTTGAGCTGGGAGAGTTGCTCGAAGATTTCGTTGAAACCCAGCACATCTGACCGCTCGGTTAAAGGGGAGTGGAAAGACAGCGGCTTGCGGCGTTCAGGAAATTGACCGATGTCCTTGGTGTCGTAGAAGGTCTGAATGTGCTTGCGCGAGCGGGCGATGGTCACGCTATCGAGCAGTTCGAAGAAATCGAAGTCCAGCGAATCCAGAATCGCACGTGCAGTGCGTTCCTCTGGGGGCAGCTTTGACCAGACGTTGAAGGCTGCCTGGGCATTGCGAAAGACCTCTTCCACCGACTTTCTGGTGCGCAGCTTTTTACTGAGGTTTTCCGAGTCGCCTTCGTATGCCAGGGCCAACTGGTTACGCAGGTCAGTGAAGCGGTTATTGACCGGCGTGGCCGAGAGCATCAGCACCTTGGTCTTGACCCCTTCCTGGATCACCTTGCGCATCAGCTTCTGGTAGCGTGTTTCCTTGTCTTTATAGGCATCGTTGTTGCGAAAGTTGTGCGACTCGTCGATGACGACCAGGTCGTAGTTGCCCCAATTGACGCGGTTCAGTGGCGTGCCAAAGGATTCGCCACTGGTACGGGACAGATCTGTATGGCACAGCACATCGTAGTTAAACCGGTCGCGGGCGAAGATGTTGGTCTTGAGATTGCGGTTGTAGTTGAGCCAGTTGTCGGCCAATTTTTTGGGACACAGCACCAGCACCGAGCGGTTGCGCAGCTCGTAGTACTTGACGACCGCGAGCGCGGTGAAGGTTTTACCCAGGCCAACGCTATCCGCGAGAATGCAGCCGCTGTAGGTTTCCAGCTTATTGATAATGCCGGTGGCCGCGTCCTTCTGGTAATTGAAGAGCTTGTTCCAGATCAACGTGTCCTGGTAGCCTGTACGATCGTTGGGCAACACGTCTTCGTCGATGTCATCGAGGAACTCGTTGAAGATGTTGTAGAGCATCAGGAAGTAGATGCTCTCGGGTGAGTTTTCCTGGTAAACCGAGGCGATGTGCTCACACAGCTGCGCAGTCACGTCTTCCAGCTTCTCGGGATCGTTCCAAATTTGGTCGAACAGACTCAGATAGGTGTTAGCAAACGGGGCATCATCCATCTTATTGACAAGATTGGACACTGCATCGCCTTGCTGATAGCCCAAATCGACAGCAGTGAAACCGTGCAACGGCATATAGGCGGTACTAGCGTCACCCGCCTGCACGCACGCGAACTGCTGCATGGGTGCTTTGGTGCAATTACTTTTGAACGTCGCCTTGCGCCGTACCCAGTCCGCACACTCCTTGGCCACCGCCCGCTGGGTAAGCTTGTTGCGCAGCTGGATTTCAAACTCGCTGCCGTAGAGGCTGCGCTCCCGGTCGAGCCTGGGGATGTGGAACTCTTTGCGCTCCTTGCGAATCTTGTCGGCGACTTGGTTGGCCACGAAAGTGGGAGAGGTAAAGATGAAGTGCAGCTCGTCGATCTTTTCCAACTCTGCTTTCAACGCCTCGAAAGCGTACATTGAAAAGCACGAGGCGGCGATCTTCAGGCGCGCTCCAGGTTTAATGGTTTGCTTGAGATCGTCGCCAAGCAGGCGGTTGATGTTGTCGATCAGCTCCATCAGTTGCCCATCCCCGAACTCTTGTTGGTCAGATTAGCGGCGATCCATTCATCTAGATCACTGCGACGGAAGCGCCACGTACCGCCCAACTTAAATGCCGGAAGCCTTCCTTCGGCCGCAAGGCGGTAGACGGTGCGCTTGCCAGCCTTCAAATAGGCAGCCACCTCGTCCAGAGTCAGAATTTCACCTTCCGCTTCAGCCATCGTCTCGCCTTTGTCGATGATAGGGATATATTGCCAAATGTTGCCAATTTTCCCACACAATATCGGTATAGGCCAAGGCCAACGGTTGAGGCCAAACGGAAATGGCCTGATCATGGAAACGACACCCCAAGGCAAAGGCTCCACGATCTGGCAGGAGCGAGAACTCGCAGTAGGTCAGTGGGCGCTGTTAGCTCTGCCGCCGGCTGCAGCATTCGATGCCATGCCGCTGGAACTGCCGCGGCATGGCAACCTGATTTAAATGGGGGGCGCAAATCCGCGCGGACGCCGAGGAACCACGCACGACAAAATGTCGCTGTATAACGACTGGCCATTGCGAGGCTAGAGTCAGGGCTAGAGTCAGGGCTAGAGTCACGGCTAGAGTAGCCATGATCATTACGGGATTTCCTGCATGAGGCACAAAAAGCAGATTTGATTTCTATCGTGTCAGATATTTGTCAGCAATTTCTAACAAGAAGACACTGATAAGCACTGCCCAAAACACCACATCGTGGCCTAGATGTTCAAAGAACGTTATTTTGATCTGTAGTAGTTCCGACTTGATCTGCATCGCACGACTTGGCAGATCTACTTCACAAACTGGCACTGTACCGCCGCGCCCTATTTCGGTACAGTACAGGTACACTCCCCAGTTCTACTTGTTTTCGCTAAACTACGCTAACCAACTGATTAACAATTACTTTTACCTATCTCAACCTACGCTCAGCTTCACCCCATTTCCCTAGACAGACACCTTCGAACGCCAACTCAAAATCCCCCGCCTAAACAAACACCCATCCCCTCCCACCCTCCCGGCAGTTAGTTTCCCTGACCCTTGAATTAGCCTCCCCTCAGCGATCTCCCCCTTCCAGGCCGGCTCTGTGAAAAAGTAATAATC
The DNA here is from genome assembly GCF_019343455.1 of Alcaligenes ammonioxydans. NCBI lineage: Bacteria > Pseudomonadati > Pseudomonadota > Betaproteobacteria > Burkholderiales > Alcaligenaceae > Alcaligenes > Alcaligenes ammonioxydans. The sequence goes on from NZ_CP049362.1 coordinate 483,729, forward strand.
TTTAAAAAAAGAGCAGTGGGTTGGGCTGATACGGTTTCGGTTATTTCTTATGCTGGCCTTCTCATCTCAATGAACCAGGAACTCGTACACTAGTGGTCTTTAGCGTCACAGGGTTTACTGCTTAAGACTGGCAATTCTCGTGTGTCTCTTTAGCCCGTCCTCTTATTTGGACACAGCGCATGGCCGGTCGTGACAGGAGAATAAAGCTGCAATGAACCGTTGGATTCCGCCGCGACAGGCGTCATTGGAGTCTGGGAATGGCTCCGCTCTGGAGGTGTTCTGGGCCTTCCTGAAATTAGGCCTGACTTCGTTCGGCGGCCCTATTGCCCATCTTGGGTATTTCCGTGCGGAGTTCGTCGAGCGCCGGCGCTGGCTGGACGATCGCAGCTACTCTGATCTGGTGGCCTTGTGTCAGTTTCTGCCGGGTCCGGCCAGCAGTCAGGTGGGGATGGCGATTGGCTTGGGGCGGGCTGGCTGGATGGGTTTGCTGGCTGCCTGGACGGGGTTTACCTTGCCGTCCGCGATTGCCTTGATTCTGTTCGCCTTGGGTTTGGCCGGGCAGCAGGGGATCGCGCAGTCCCCGTGGGTTCATGGGCTCAAAATTGTAGCGGTGGCCATTGTGGCTCAGGCGGTGCTGGGTATGGCCCGTTCCTTATGTCCTGATCGGGGCAGGGCGGGGTTGGCGATTCTGGCCGCTTTGCTCAGTCTCTTGCTGCCTTCTGCGTTCGGGCAGGTGCTGGCGATTGCGGTCACGGGCTTGTTGGCCTGGTGGAGGCTGGATTCTGTGCAGGCCGGTGCTATGCAGGCCCATTCGTATCCAGTGTCACGTACGGTCGGGACGGCGGCGTTGGTGCTCTTTGCGGGTCTGTTGATGGTTTTACCGGTGTGGGCAGCAGTCAGTGCTTCGTCCACGGCGCAACTACTGGAAGGGGTGTACCGTTCCGGGGCTTTGGTGTTTGGTGGTGGACACGTGGTGTTGCCTTTGCTGCAGGCTGCGGTCGTACCCAGTGGGCTCGTCAGTAATGCCGATTTGATGGTGGGGTATGGCGCTGCCCAAGCAGTTCCAGGGCCATTGTTTACCTTTGCGGCTTATATCGGCGCGATGGCTCAAGGCCCCTTGCACGGGTGGCTGGGCGGGCTGGTCTTGTTGGGGGTTATTTTTGTTCCGGCCTTGCTGATTCTGATCGGGGTCTTGCCTTTTTGGCAGGGTTTGCGACACAGGGCGGGGATTCGCACGGCGATGGCCGGGGTGAATGCGGGTGTAGTGGGCATTTTGGGCGTGGCTCTGTATGACCCGGTGTGGACCAGTGCCATTCATACTCGGGCGGATTTTGGGCTGGCTTTGCTCTTGTTTGGTTTGCTGACAGTAGGGCGTGTGCCGCCCGCCCTGGTCGTGCTTCTGGCGGGGCTGGGGGCATCGTTGCTGGCCGTGTTCTGATAGAGCTTAACTGGGGTCGCGGCAAGCTTGCTTCACACCCGCCTCGGGCGGGCCGAACGGGTTAAAAGTCGCCCTGCGGTCAGTCTTGTTCTGAGGGCAGGGACAACAATTTCGCGGTTTGGGAACGCTTTGTGCTGGGTATCCATCGCTTGTCGCCGTTGCGACAGGGTAAACCGACTGGAGGATCTCATGGACAGCACTCACTCACGCGCAAGCAAACATTTAATGGACTGGCTGCGGGACGCGCATGCGATGGAAGAACAAGCTGAAACAATGTTGAACAGCATGCTCTCGCGTGTCGAGCATTATCCCGAACTGCATCAGCGCATTCAGCAGCATATTGAAGAAACCCGGACTCAGCAGAGCTTGGTGCGTCAGTGCATTGAGCGGCGCGGTGGTGACACATCCCTGCTCAAGGATCTGGGCGGCAAGGTCATGGCAACCTTTCAGGGGTTTTCGGGGATGTTTGCGTCTGACGAGGTGGTCAAGGGCAGCATGTTCAGTTTTGCCTTTGAGAGTCTTGAAATTGCCGCCTACAGCCAGATCAAGGAAGCGGCTGACTATTTGGGGGACGTCGAGACGGCCGCCGTTTGCCAACAGATTCTGGAGCAGGAACGTGCCATGGCCCATTGGCTGGAAGTGCATTCCCCTGAGTTGGTACGGGTCTTTCTGGCTCGGGCCGATGAGGGCCACTCCCAGGCAAAGCGTTGACACACGACAAAGGAGGCGAGCGGCGTCCGGTTTGCTGGTCTGGCTGGGCGGGGGTGATGCAAATTTGTCATAGATACGCTGCTTGCCTGAATTTGCCTGCAAAACCTGATTATTGGAGGCTTATATGAATATATCACGCCAAGATCGCCGGGCATTGCCAACGCAACCCGAGGCCCCAGAACCCAGCCGTGAATCTCAAGCGGATATTGCGAGGCGGGTGCAGGAAGATTTGAAAGAAGTAAATAAGCAGAGTCAGGACAGGACGCCAAGCAAAACGGGTGATCAGAAGGCGACGCAGTTTGACGGCTCTCCCAAGCCAAAGCCTGACCCTAGCCCCAACTGGTTCAAACCAAAAGATGATACCCCTGTCATTTTGCCCAAGCGCCACGGGCCCAAGAACCCCGACTGAGCTTCTGGGCTAGCCCTTGACTGGATAAACGCAGCCTAGGGGGGCTGTAGGGCAAGGGGCAGGGTGACATTCCAAGCCGTGGCTGCACAGATAAGGCGAAATGCTGGAGCCTTCACTGTGCCGCTGTGGCCTGGCGTGTCGGTTGGCGGGCCTTGTTTCGTCGCCCCAAGTAAGCCTGGGCGTGAAATAATCTCTTGAAAAAACAGACATATTGCCGGGTTTGCGTGCAAACTTCCGGGAAAGTGTCATGTCACATACAACGATGAGACAGTCAGACCTTTCTGTGGTGCCAAGAAAGGGGCTGGAGTTGACCGCTATGCAGGGCCTGTGCGGCCATACTTGAAAGGGCAGCAATGAGCAGCAAAACCATTATCATCCGCCAGACCGGCACGCAGTTTGACGCTCAGGAAGGGCAAAACATTCTGCAGGCAGCGTTGGAGAACGGGATCGTCTATCCCTACGGCTGTCGTCAGGGCCGCTGCGGTGGCTGCAAGACCCGTTTGGTGCAGGGACAGGTGGACCTGCTGGATTACTCCCGTTTTGCCCTGACGGAAGCTCAAAGCGCGCGCGGCTTGATTCTGGCTTGCCGGGCCATCCCACGCAGCGATGTCACGCTGGACTGGATAGGGACCGATGACGTCCGGGGACGGGTCCCCCTGCGTCAGGTCGAGGGCACAGTCGTCACGCTGGAGGCGTTGACCCACGATATACGGCGTGTTCGCATTCGACTGGCCGACGAGCAGCCCCTGATGTTTTTTGCCGGTCAATATGCTGATATCAAGTTCGGGCAGGCGCCAGCGCGTAGTTACTGCATGGCTAATCGACCGGGGGAGGCGGAGCTGGAGTTTCATATCCGTCGTGTCCCCGGCGGGGTGGCCTCTGCGTATGTGCATACCGTGCTTGAGCCTGGCGAGCGGGTGACGCTGGAATTGCCCAAGGGAACGTCGTATTTGCGTGAGGGGCATGGTGGGCCCATGCTATGTATCGCAGGGGGAGCAGGTCTGGCTCCCATTAAATCGATTGTGGAGACAGCGCTGGCCAGTGGCATGAGCCAGGCGATTCATGTGTATTTTGGTGTCCGTGAAGGGCGGGATTTGTACGGGCTTGAGGAGTTCCGAGCCTTGGCGCGCGACTATCCCACGCTGCTTTTCACACCGGTCGTCTCGGGGATACCGGTCGCACACTGTAGTCGGGGCCTGGTGACCGATATTGCAGGCAGTGAACAAGCGGATTTGCGGGGTTGGAAGGTCTATGTGGCGGGCTCCCCGACGCTGGTCGACGCTACCATTGGCATGGCGCTCAAGCGTGGCCTGAAGATTCAGGATCTGCATGCGCAAATCTATGTGACCCCCTAGGAGATTTGCGTGTGAACCCGAGCATGGCGTTTCGTCTCGCAAGAGGAGGGAGGAACGCTATGATTCAAGCCTGGGCTTAACCTTCACTGTTGTAAAACCGTATTTTTCAAACCGATCATCATGTCCTATGTGCTTGCTGGCCTGACGCTGCGCCCCTTGAGTGAAACCGAATTGCATTGGGTGTGGTCCATTGATCGCAGCGAGCAAATTGAGGCCTTGTATGAATGGCGCGAAGGCGTGCTGCACAAACAAGAGGTGGCGATAGATCTGCGTGGCTGGCCAGAAGGTGATCCCGAGAAATACCATCCGGAACACGAGGAGGCCTTTCATCGCGGTGCCTGGGTTATGGGGGGCTTCAAGGATGACCGTCTGGTGGCCGCGGTGGGTTTGGACCGTTTGCCTCTGGGCCCGCAAGGCGATTGGCGTCAGCTTTTCTTCCTGCATGTCAGCCAGGCGCTGCGTGGGCAAGGCATGGGGGCCTGCTTGTTGGATCAGGCCAAGAAACAGGCGATCCTGTGGGGGGCGAAGGCGGTCTATGTCTCGGCCACGCCTTCAGTCAATACCGTGGACTTTTATAGGGCGCAGGGCTTTGTGATCGCACCCGAGCCGGACCCACGTTTGTTTGCGCTGGACCCCGAGGATATCCACCTGCTTTGCCATCTGGCTACCTGACGGAGCTCGACGGCGCGACCCCCGCCATCAAGCCCCGGCACACTCCTTCAGATAACCACGTTATAAGCAGCACGAACGCGTGTGCTGACTATAGCGCCACGTCCCGTGGGAGTGAGGCCTTCCAGAAGCGGGCATTTAGTCGTGTTTGCCGGCGCAGCATGCACTCCACCATTTACGGCGCGACGTATGACCGATACCGGGGTTGAACGTGTTGGTAGGGTCCAGTTCGCGGTAGAAACCCGCCAGTGCAGGTTTGGCGACGTACAGGTGGCCCACATTGTGCTCGGCTGGGTATTCAGCCTGACGCTCATCCAGTAGTTTCCACATACGGTGTTCCATCTCCAGAGGCGCCACGCCTTTTTTGATGATGTAGTCCTGATGGAACACGTGGCACAGGAAATGACCGTAATAGAGTTTGTGGACGATATCTTTCTCCATATCGTCGGGCAGTTGCTCTACCCATTCCCGGTCGTTGCGGCGCAAGGCAATATCCAGCGCCACAATGTCCTCCACGCTGTTGGGATGGGATTCGCGGTAGCGGATGGCGGCACCGGCGATCGCAAAGCGGTGCAAAAAGGCTTTGCGGCCTTCTTCGGCATCACATTCAAAATACGCGCCCTGCGTGCTGTCGCCAAATTGTTGCTGTAGATAATCGCGGGTGGCCTGGGCGGTGTCGTTGGAGACGCGTAGCAGCAGATGATGCTCGAAACGGTCACGCCATTGCCGCATCCGTGCGGGCAGGTGACTGGGCAGACGATTCATGACGGCCTGAATCACACGATCGGTGACGCCGCGCCAGCCAAAGCGTTCAAAAAAGCCGTCGATACGACTTTTCATCGCAAAGGCGGAGGGCACTTTGGCAGTCCCAAAGCGGTCGATGAGCAGGAACGTATCTTTACCGTACTGCTCACCAATATCGTAAGCGGTGCGATGGATGTATTCGCCCGCAATGGGCAGGCGTGGCAACTGGGTCAGCAGGTGTCGGCGGACAGCCGTCAGCTCATCCGGCTCATTGGTGCCAATGTAGAACACCGTACTGGCTTCTTTGGGAAAGGTATCCAGACGCACGGCAAAAATGCACAGCTTGCCCGCTGAGCCCGAGGCTTCGTACAGGCGGGAGGGGTCAGCATTGAAACGGGCAGGAGTTTGGGCATCCACGTCGCGTACGTCGTCGGCGTAACGGGGATCGCTGGCCTTGCGTTGCGGATCGTTGAGGATGTCGGCAGCACGGTAGTTGCCCTGTTCCAGGCGGCTCAGGATTTCTTCGGGCGTGTCGCCCAGATGGATACCCAGGTGATTGACCAGTTGCAGACTGCCATCGTCCCGCACTTGGGCGTACAGGGTCAATTCCGTGTAGGCGGGTCCACGGCGTACCAAGGCACCGCCGGAGTTGTTGCAGACCCCGCCCAGCACAGAGGCGCCAATACAGGAGGAACCAATGACCGAATGGGGCTCGCGCCCCAGGGGGGCCAGTGTCTGTTCCAGACGATCCAGCGTGGCACCGGGCAGGCACACAACCTGTTCGCCATCGTTAATGACCTGTATACCTTGCAGGCGCATGGTGTTCATCAGCACGATGTCGCGGTCGTAGTCGTCGCCGTCGGGGGTGGAGCCCCCGGTCAGGCCCGTGTTGGCCGCCTGCATGATCACGATGCAGTCCGCGGCGACGGCTGCTTGCAGGCTGCGCCACTGCTCCAGCAGCGTTCCGGGCCGAACCACGGCCAGTACCTTGCCTTCACCTGTGCGGTGGCCCTTGCGATAGCGGCGCGTGCTGCGATCGTCGGTCAGGACGTGTGCCTGGCCGACAATAGAGCGCAGTTGCTGCAGCAGATCCGTGCGGATGGAGGAAGCGGTCATTCTCAAGGCTCCCGGACAAGCAGCTCGGAGGTGATCTGAGAGATGCTGCTGACGCTGGTCAGCGTCATGGCGACGCGGATTTCTTTTTCAATCAGGCCCAGCAGGTGGTCGACGCCGGATTGTCCGGCGGCGGCCAGTGCATAAATGTAGGCGCGTCCCAGCATGGCGGCATCGGCACCCAGGGCAATCATGCGCACTACGTCCAGACCACTGCGGATACCGGAGTCCGCCAGAATCTTGATCTGGCCTTTGACAGCATCGGCAATGGCCGGCAGGGCGCGGGCCGAGGACAGGACGCCGTCAAGCTGGCGGCCACCGTGGTTCGAGACGATGATTCCATCCGCTCCAAAGCGCACGGCGTCGCGGGCATCATCCGGGTCCAGGATGCCTTTGATCAGCATGGGGCCTTTCCAGAATTCACGGATCCACTCCAGGTCCTTCCAGGAGATGGATGGGTCAAAGTTGGCGCCCAAGTAACCCATATAGTCTTCCAGGCCCGTGGGTTTGCCCAGGTAACGCGAGATATTGCCCAAATCGTGCGGACGACCCAGCAAACCTACATCCCAGGCCCAGCGCGGATGCATGACGGCCTGAGCGTAGCGGCGCAGGGCGGCGTTGGGGCCGCTCATGCCCGAGTGTGCGTCACGGTAGCGCGCGCCGGGTACGGGCATATCCACGGTAAAGACCAAGGTGCTGCAACCGGCAGCCTGGGCGCGTTCCAGTGCATTGCGCATGAAGCCACGGTCTTTCAGCACGTAGAGCTGAAACCACATGGGTCGGCTAAGACGAGGCGCCACTTCTTCGATCGGGCACACGGATACGCTGGACATGGTAAAGGGAATACCGCGTGCATCGGCGGCCCGGGCAGCCTGAACTTCTCCCCGGCGTGCGTACATACCCGTCAGTCCGACCGGAGACAGAGCCACCGGCATGGACAATTTTTCGCCAAACAGATCAATGCTGGTGTCCAGCTGGCTCATGTCTTTGAGGACGCGCTGGCGTAGGGCGACCTCCGCCAGATCGTCCACATTGCGGCGCAGGGTGTGCTCGGCATAGGCGCCGCCATCGATGTAGTGGAACAAAAAGGGAGGCAGCCGTTTTTGGGCGGCACGCCGGTAGTCGGTCGAGGAGGAAATAATCATGGCAAGATGGGGTCGGGTAAGACGGAGGGAGAGGTCTGCAAGCGCGCGGCACGTTCGCGGCGGGCGAGGTTTTCGTCCGCCTGAAGAAGCGTGTTGCGTACGTAGCCTAGATGTTCGTTCACGACATGGCGCGCATGGGCCGCGTCGCCATCGATAATGGCCTTGACCAGGGCTTCGTGCTGGGCGGTCAGGTGGGTGAGGGTTTCGGGACTGTCATGGACGAACATGATGATGTCGCGGTTTTGTGTCACGCTGCTCAGCACCAGATCGAACAGTCCGCGCATGACCTGAACCAGAACCAGATTGTGCGAGGCTTCGGCGACGGCCAGATGGAATTGGGCATCGGCCCGGGCCGACAGATCGGTATCGCCGCTTTGCTGGTAGCGGATCATCTGCTCAAAACATTGCAGGATCTTGCTCTTGTCCTCGGGCGAGGCGCGCAAGGCAGCGTGCCAGGTCGTGCTGCTCTCCAGTGCGATACGGGCTTCCAGTACGTCGTATCGGTATTGCGGATCGGACAGCATCAAGGCGGCCAGCGGGTCCACCGAACGCTGGGTCCACTGCGGCGTTTGAGAGGTCAGGTAAGTACCTGATCCGACCTGACTGCGCAAAATGCCTTGGCTGGTCAGTTGCTGAATGGCCTCGCGCAAGGAGGCGCGAGATACGTTCAATTGGGCTGCCAACGTGCGTTCGGCGGGCAAACGTTGCCCCGCTTTGAAATCGCTGGACTGAATGAGCGCCAGCAATTGTTGGGCAACGTGATCAGAGAGGCGCATAGTTCTTGAGGTACCGAAAAGATAAATCTGCAAGGCACGAGTCTACGGCCTTGCAGATGAAGGATGAGGGCGGGCCCTTAGGGGATCATCCAAGGTAACACATAGGCTTGCAGGGTGGTCAGCAGGCCAATCAGAACGGCGAAGATCAGGCTGTGTTTGACGGTGAAGCGGAACAGGTCGGACTCCTTGCCAGCCAGGCCGACGGCGGCGCAGGCAATGGCAATGGACTGGGGAGAAATCATCTTGCCGGTCACGCCACCCGTGGTATTGGCCGCAACCATCAGCACTTCAGGCAAACCCAGTTGCTGGGCCGTGGTGGCTTGCAAAGCACCAAACAGGGCGTTGGCCGAGGTATCGGAACCGGTCAGAAACACGCCAATCCAGCCCAGGAAAGGGGAGAAGAAGGTGAAGGCTTTGCCGGTGTGGGCCAGGGCCAGGGCCAAAGTAGCCGACAAGCCGGAATAGTTGGCGATAAAAGCAAAGGCCAGCACCATGCCGATCGAGTAAATGGGAACGGCCAGTTCCTTGAAGGTTTCACCCAGTGTTTCCACTGCTTTGGCGGGCTTCATGCGCAGAAAAAGAATGGTCAGCAAGGCGGCAATCAAAATGGCTGTGCCGGTAGCCGAGAGCCAGTTAAAGGCATAGACCGCGCCATAAGGAGTAGCCGAGGCGACGACGGGAGGGGCTTTTTCGACCAGATTGTGCAGGAAAGGCACAGGAATGTTCACAATGGTCGAGGCCAGCGGACCGTTGGCGGCAAACAGTACTTTAAAAGGCTGCACGCTCCAGATCGTGACCATGACGGTCAGGATGATGAAGGGCGACCAGGCTTTGATGATGCGACCGGTGGTCAGCGGCAGAGTAGCTTGTTGGGCCACATCGCTCTGGACCGGTGTAGCTTCTTGCTCGTCAAAGCGGAAGATGCGCTTGGGCTGCCATACCTTCAGGAACAAGGTCAGGGCTACCAGGGAAACCAGGGCCGAGGTAATGTCGGGCAGTTCGGGGCCAATGTAGTTGGCCGTCAGGAACTGCACCAAGGCAAAGGAGCCGCCGCCGACCAGCACGGCAGGCCAGGTTTCTTTGATGCCGCGCCAGCCGTCCATGATGGCCATCAGCCAGAACAGCACAATGATGGTCATAAAGGGCAGTTGGCGACCGGCCATTTGTCCAATATGGAAGGGATCAATGCCCGAGACCTGGCCAGCCACAATGATGGGAATGCCCATGGCGCCAAAGGCTACGGGAGCCGTATTGGCAATCAGACAAAGACCAGCAGCGTACAAGGGGCGGAAACCCAGACCGGCCAACAGGGCTGCGGTAATGGCGACGGGAGCGCCGAAGCCGGCCGCGCCTTCCAGAAACGCCCCGAAGCAAAAACCGACCAGAATCAGCTGCAGGCGCTGGTCAGGGGTGATGGACAGGATAGAGGCACGAATAATGTCGAACTGTCCGGTTTTTACCGAAATCTTGTACAGGAATACGGCTGCCACAATGATCCACGCGATGGGCCACAGTCCGTAAAAAAAGCCATAGACCACCGAAGCGAAGGCGGTGGAGACGGGCATGCGATAGAAAAACAGGGCTACGCCCAGTGCCAGCAGCACGGTAATGGTGCCTGCCTGATAGCCCTTCATGCGCAACTTGGTCAGGGCCAGGAAAAAAAAGATGATGGGAATAAGGGCGATCAGGGCCGACAGCCAGATATTGCCGGTGGGATCGTATTGCTGCAGCCACGCTTGTTGCATGTTCTTCTATCTCCGCAGGAGCAAAGGGGGGGGGCGCTTGTAGAGGAAGCGTACCAGTAGGTCGCCAAATTGGTCTGACCATTAAAGATGTGGTCAAGAGTAGAACGCATTGTATCCAAAGGGTAATTTGATTGAACGTCAGTGTTTACCCTAATAATTTAAAACTCAATGTCTTTTTCTATCAATAATTGGTCTGACCAATTTAAGGGCGGCAGTGGTGTGTGAAGGAGGTCAACGCTAGCGTTCCTAGCGTGGCTTCATAGGGGAAAAAGGGCGTTTTGTGCAGAAGAAGACACTGGTCGCCATACTGGACTACCAGGGACACTATCGTCTGTTTGCGTTGGGAGGGGCCGGAGTCTGCGTGTCCTTTTGACCGTGGCTAATACGTGTTTTCCCGTCTAGTGGGAGTGGGGTTTTGATATGACAATGTTTTTATTGTCATAACAATAACGACGGAACAGGAGCCAGTCAGTGAAAGACCCACATTGTCATTCCAGCAGCATCTTGGTGGAGCGCCCGGCACAGGTCGCTTTTGAAATCATGTCCGATGGCCTCCTGCAAGGTCAGTGGGCTTGGGGCAGTGCGAATCGTAGCGAAGTGGAACCGGGCTTGTTCAAGGGAACCTCGGTCTTTAGCGGTCAGGAAACCTATGTGCGTCTGAATGTGGATGCAGCGCGTTTGCAGGTGGATTACGACGTGGGGGCCAGCAAAGAGGCGATGCAGTTTCGCAATATGTCGCGTGTCATTCCCGGCGAGGTGCTCAAGCTGGGGGCGGATAAATGTGTAGTGAGCTTGCTCACCTGGCGCCTGGCCACGCAAAGCGATGCCGCCTGGGAGCAGATCTGTTGCGTCCACGAAGCCGAGATGTTTCTGATTAAAGGGCTCTTGGAGCGCGAGTAACAAGGTGCTTTGCAGGCAGGGAAAGCCAGGAGAGACGGCTGAACACAGCAGGGTGAATACCGCAGGTGGGTGGGGCCAGCCGCACATGGCCATCAATGGGGATGAAATTACGCAGTGAGTACAAAACCGCTCTACGAACAGCTTGCTGACAAGCTGACCCGCTATATCCAGGACGGTCGTTTAAAGCCGGGCGACCGTTTGCCCACGGAAGCCGAGCTGGGGGAAATGTTTGGTGTCAGCCGCATTACGGTACGGCAGGGTCTGGCAATCCTGACCCGTAATGGCCTGATCGAGCGCTTTCCCAGCCGTGGCTCCTTTGTGCTGGAGCGCAAGAATACAGGTTCCTGGGAGCTGAACTCCCTCAATGATCTGGTCCAGCTGGGCAAGGACACCAGTACCAAGGTTGCCCGGTGGGAATTGGTCGCCCCTCCGGCGGAGATTGCCGAATTCTTTGCGTCCGACGAGCCGGTGTATAAGCTGCAAGCGGTGCGCTACAAGTCTGCCGTGCCGCTTTATTTTGCAGAAAACTACGTGCTGCGCTCGATTGGCGAACGTCTTGGGCAACAGGATCTGGAAACCCGCACCATGGTGGAGATGCTGACCTCTGTGCTGAATGTGCCCATCAAGCATGCGCAAGAAGAGATCAGCATGGCCGATGCCTCAGCGGAGATGGCCAAGCAGTTGTGGATCAAGGAAAACCAGGCAGTGATCGTGCAGCGTATCGACTTGTTCGATGTCGATGACAAACCGGTACAAAGTGGCAAGGGCTGGTGGCGCAGCGAGCATTTCAAACGCCGCTTCACGCTCAATTACCTCTGAGTGCAAGCGTTGGCCTTATGCCAGCCCGTGCCGCGAAGGCGGTTACACCGGCAAGCGTTGCCCCTTGGCTTTGATGCAGGACAGCACAATCTGTGAATGGATTTTGGTGACACCGCGCAGGGTATTGAGCTTGTGAACGACAAAGTTGGAGAAAGTCTCGAAATTGCGCGTGCGGATGTGCAGCATGTAGTTGGCCTGACCCGTCACGATGTAGGCATGCAGGACTTCATCCATGGTGGCCAGTGCTTTGCTCAGGTACTGGTGTTCGCTTTCATTGAGCTGGGCGATATTCACTTCTACAAAGGCTTCAATGGCAAAACCCAGTTTGCTGGCGCTCAAGTTGGCGCTGTAGTTTTCAATGAGTCCTTCCTGCTCCAGGATTTTCACGCGTCGGTGGCAGGAGGAAGGGGAAAGGGCCACCAGATCAGCCAGTTCTTGGTTGCTGAGTCTGCCGTTATCCTGCAAAAGACGCAGGATTTTAAGGTCTGTCTCGTCTAGTCTCATGTTTTAGAATTATCTTCGAAAAGAGTTTTTAAAAAACGATTTTTCTTCCAAATTTAATCACAATGTTCGTCACTTTGGAATAATTTGCCAGAGCCTCGATGCTAGACTAAATGACGTAAAAAGCAGAATCGAGGAGCATGAACATGATTACCTTGCAGCAATGCGAGCAGTGGGATCAGGCCGACGAACTGGCTGGCTTCAAAGCCAGGTTTGATCTGCCACCCAACACGATTTATCTGGATGGAAATTCCTTGGGCGCCATGCCCCGACACGCGATGGAGCGTGCGCAGCAAGTGATTGCCCAGGAATGGCGTACCGACTTGATCAACAGCTGGAACAAGGCAGGCTGGTGGACCTTGCCTGTGCGCCTGGGCGATCAGATGTCTTCGCTGATCGGTGCTGGTCAGGGCGAAACCATCGTGAGTGACAGTACCTCGGCCAATCTGTTCAAGGTTCTGGCTGCGGCTGTCAATTTGCAAAAAGAGCGTCATCCGCAAAAGAAAGTCATCCTGGCCGAGCGCGACTCTTTTCCAACGGATCTGTACATCATTGAAGGGTTTAACGCCTTTTTTGGTAAAGACTATAGGCTGGAACTGATTGATGAGCCGGCCGACCTGAAAACCGCCATCAATGACGAAACTGCCGTGGTGGTCTTGTCCCATGTGAATTATCGTACCGGCTATCTGCACGATATGCAGGCCACTAACCGTCTGGCACATGAGCACCATGCGCTGGTGATCTGGGACTTGTGCCACTCGGCGGGCGCCTTGCCCATCGAGCTCAAAGCCAGCGGCTCTGATTTTGCCATTGGCTGCACCTACAAGTATCTGAACGCCGGTCCTGGCGCACCGGCCCTGTTGTGGGTGAATCCCGAGCTGCTTGACAAGATCAGTCAGCCTTTGTCGGGTTGGTGGGGGCACAAGCATCCTTTTGCCATGAGCCCCTCTTATGAGGCGGCCAGCGGAATCGAGCGTTTCTTGTGCGGTACCCAGCCTATTGTGTCCCTGAGCCTGGTTGCCTGTGGCGTGGACGTTTTCTTGCAAACCGATTTGCAGGCCGTGCGTCGTAAATCCCTGGCCTTGACTGACCTGTTCATCCGTCTGGTCGAGCAGGAATGTGCCGAGTTTGGCTTGCGCCTGATCACGCCCCGCGATCATCATTTCCGCGGCAGTCATGTCAGTTTTGCGCATGAGCAAGGTTACGCCGTTGTTCAGGCCCTGATTGCACGGGGTGTGATTGGCGACTATCGCGAACCTGAAGTGATGCGATTTGGCATTACCCCTTTGTATCTGTCTTTTGTGGATATCTGGCAGGCCGTCCAGCATCTCAAGGCGGTGCTGACGGACAGGGAATGGGACAAGCCGGCCTACAAAACCCGCTCCAAGGTGACTTGATCGCACTCATTAAAAAAACAATCATAAGGAGGAGACATGAGCCGATTTGAACAGATTCAATCGCGCGAGGCCGGACTGCACAAGAGGCTGAATGCCCGTCAGATGAGCATGATTGCGATCGGGGGGGCCATTGGTACCGGCCTGTTCCTGGGCAGCAAGTTTGCTATTGGCTTTGCGGGACCCGGGGTGGTGCTGAGCTACGTCATTGGTGGTTTTATTGCCCTGGTGCTGATGGGGTGCCTGGCAGAGATGACGGTAGAGCATCCTACCTCGGGCTCCTTTGGCGCGTATGCCGAGTTTTATATTCATCCGCTGGCCGGTTTTCTGGTGCGCTACAGCTATTGGGCCTGCATTGTGCTGGCTGTCGGCACTGAGGTGACGGCGGTGGCCGACTACATGAAGTTCTGGTTTCCGGAGGTGTCACCGTGGATCTGGATCGTCTTTTTCTCGGCCGTGCTGATTGCGGTCAATGCCTATAGCGTTAAAGCATTCGGCTCGGTGGAGTATTGGTTTGCCCTGATCAAGGTATTTGCCATTATTGCTTTTATCGTCTTGGCCATTGGCATGTTGACGGGTTATTACCAGCCCGCACAGGTGCAGGAAAACCTGTTGGGCCAGGGTGGCTTCATGCCCAATGGCTGGTATGGAGTCTGGGTGGGCGTGATTATTTCCATCTTCAGTTATCTGAGTATCGAGATGATTGCGGTTGCGGCGGGCGAGGCAGAAAACCCTGAGCAGGCGGTGCGCCAGGCGTTCAAGGCAACCATCTGGCGCTTGATCATTTTCTACCTCTTGTCTCTGTCCCTGATTGTGATGCTGGTGCCCTGGCAGGTGCTGATTGCAGATGGCACAAGCAGCCCCTTCATTACGGTGATGCAGTCGGTGGGCATTCCTTATGCAGACAGCATTTTGAATTTCATCGTGATTATTGCTGCTTTGTCGGCCATGAACAGCATGCTCTACATTTCTACACGCATGATGTTCAGCCTGTCGCGTGCGGGGGATGCGCCACTGGTACTGGGTAAGGTGGCACGCAATGGAGTGCCGTTAAATGCCCTGGCTTTGTCGGCCAGCGGGGTGGGTGTGGCGGCCGTGGTGTATGCCTACAATCCGGAAACGGCGTTCCCGGTGATGATTGCCTTGTCCATGTTCGGTGCCCTGTTTACCTGGGGCATGATTTTCCTGACCCATTTGTTTTTCCGCCGCCGCGTGGCGCAGGAAGGGGTGCAGCTGCGTTTCCGGATGCCGGCCTATCCCATCGGCACCTTGCTGGGTCTGATCGGTATTGTGGCGATTCTGATTACCACCTGGTTCATCAATATCTTCCATTACACCCTTTTGTTTGGTGTGCCGTTCTTGCTGACCTTGATCGTGATTTATTTTGTACGCTCAAAAAGCCGGGTCGCGTAACCGTGTAGCCGCATAGCGTGGTCCCGTTCATTCGGGCTCAGTCTGGGGCTTGGCACGAATGAGCGGCAGCATGGCCAGCAAACCGATACAGACAGCAGGACAGAGCCGGTCTCCTTGTGGCACAGTAAACGAGTTGGCCACTTTTTTCTGAGCAGAAAGGGGAGCATATGTGGTTCAAAAACATTCTGAAAGTGTCTGTGCTGGCGGGCAGTCTGGTGATGGCTGGCTCGGCCTGGACAGCGGAAACGGCCGATCAGATCTGGATGGGCGGGCCGGTCTTGACGATGAGTGACAGCCAGACTGCTGCCGAAGCGGTCGCGGTCAAGGAGGGGCGGATTCTGGATGTGGGTACCTTGCAGGCGATGCAAGCCTATAAAGGTCCAAACACCTCTGTGATCGACCTGCAGGGCAAGGCTTTGCTGCCGGGGTTTGTGGATGCGCACAGCCACGCCTTCATGATTGGTGTGCAGGCCATGTCCGCCAATCTGCTATCGCCCCCGGATGGGGCGGTCAAAGACATCGCCAGTTTGCAGGAGACGCTCCGGCAATGGCTGGATGAGCAAGGTAAAACCAGGCAGGTGGGCTTGATCCTGGGCTTTGGGTATGACGACGCCCAACTGGCAGAGCAGCGCCACCCCACGCGACAGGAATTGGATGCAGTGTCCGAGTCCGTGCCGATCATCATCATTCATCAGTCCAGCCACATTGGCGTGCTCAACAGCAAGGCGCTGGAGATGGCGGGCATTTCCGCCCAGACCCCGGATCCGGCAGGCGGTGTCATTCGGCGGGAAGAGGGTAGCACCCAACCCAATGGGGTGCTCGAAGAGATGGCCTTTTTTTCAAGCGTGGCCAGCCAGATGGGCAAACTCACACCCGAGCAGGTTCAGGCCCTGTTTGTGGCCGGGACCGATCTGTTAAAGCGTTACGGCTACACGACCGGACAGGAAGGGCGGGCCACGTCCGATACGGTGCCTTTGATGCAGGCCGCGGCGTCGGCGGGCAAGATCGATATTGATGTCGCTGCCTACGTCGATGTGCTCCAGGACCGGGACTTTATCGCGCGTCATGTATCGCGGCGCTACACCGATGGTTTTCGGGTGGCCGGTGCCAAGCTCACGATTGATGGCTCCCCTCAGGGGTTTACGGCCTATCGCGACCGCCCCTATTACAAGCCACCAGCAGGTTACCGCGCCGATTACCGGGGGTACGCAGCGGTCACGCCCGACCAGGTGTTTGATTCGGTGGACTGGGCCTTCAAGAACGATATACAGCTGCTGACTCACGCGAATGGGGAGGCCGCCTCGGATCTGCTGTTGGCTGCGATTAAAACAGCACGTGAAAAGTATGGTCCCCGGGATCGGCGGGCCGTCTTGATTCACGGGCAGTTTCTGCGCCGGGACCAGATAGTGTCCATAGCAGACCTGGATGTCTTTCCGTCCTTGTTCCCCATGCACACCTTTTATTGGGGAGACTGGCACCGTGACCGTACGGTGGGGCCGGTCAATGCCGACAATATTTCTCCCACTGGCTGGGTGCGTGAGCATGGCTTGATGTTTTCAACCCACCACGATGCGCCCGTGGCCTTCCCGGATTCCATGCGGGTGTTGTCGGCGACCGTCACGCGTCGCACCCGATCGGGCGATATTTTGGGGCCGGATCAGAGGGTAGATGTCATGACGGCCCTGAAGGCAATGACGATCTGGCCGGCTTTCCAGCATTTTGAGGAGAAGGAAAAAGGGTCGATTGAGCCGGGCAAACTGGCGGACTTTGTTGTCCTGTCGCAAGATCCGACAGCGGTCGATCCCGAGCAATTGGCCAGCTTGCGCGTGGTTCAGACCATCAAGCGAGGCAAGCTCATTTATGAACAGGACGATGCATCGGAGACCGAGCAACTCAGCCAGGCGCAGACTGGGCAGATGCTTTCCCGTTTTCTGAATGAGTGGCAACACCAGGCATCTGAAACAGGCGCTGCAGAGCACGCGCATGGGCCTGAGTTGCTGATGGGGGCTCTGTTGCGAGGTTTTGAGTAAGGCCAGTCCGTCACTGACACCAGGCGGCCGGCGCGAATGCTGTCTGGATTGAGCGCCGACATGTTCATATGAACATGTCGGCGTCATAAAACTTTCATCTGAGCGTCACTGAGTCGTCATGTCGCGTTCCTACACTGCCAGGTATTCAAACGAAACCTGTATGCCGTGTTATGAACCTATCCGTCAGGCAAAGCATTATTGTGGATTTGCTCGCCGCCCAGGGGGCGGTGTCCGTTGATGGCCTGGCCGCGTATTTCGGGGTGACGCCCCAGACGATACGGCGCGACCTGAACCACCTGTATGAGGCCGATCTGGTGCGTCGTCGTCATGGCGGCGCCGAGCTGAACGTGGTCGAGCGCAATGCGCCTTTTCAAACGCGCCGCATTACCCACTTGCAAGCCAAGGCCCGTATTGGTCGAGCCGTTGCCAAGCTGATCCCTGCCGGTGCCAGCCTGCTGCTGGGTTTTGGCACCACTCCCGAACAAGTTGCCTTGGCGTTGGCAGATCACCGAGATCTTACGGTGGTGACCAACAACATCAGTGCCGCCTTGGCCCTGTCGCACAATATGAGCCATCGCGTGGTGCTGACGGGGGGCGAGCTGCGACAACCCAATCCTGAAATTCTGGGCCCCGGTGCCGAACGGCTGTTCAACAGCTTCAAGGCAGACTTCGGGGTGTCCGGGGTTGGGGGCTTTGATTCGGATGGTGCCTTGCTGGACTTTGATATGGCCGAGTCCGACTGCCACAAGGCGCTGCGGGGCAATTGCCGGGTGCGGATTCTGGTGCTGGACCATACCAAGTTCGGTCGGCGCGCCCCGGTGCGCAGCGGCTCCTTGGACGATGTGGATATTCTGGTCAGCGATCAGCCCATTCCCGAACCTTACCGCGATCAGATTCCTGCGCGTGTTCAGCTTGTGATTGCGGATGAGGTGCAGGTATGAGCCGCAGCGCGATCGAGTTGCAGGGCATAGTCAAATCCTGGGGCGAGCAGGCTGTGCTCAAGCAGATGGATCTGACCATTCAGGAAGGAAAATTCACGGCCTTGCTGGGCCCATCGGGCTGTGGCAAATCGACCTTGCTGCGCATTATTGCCGGGCTGGAAGCGCCCGATCAGGGCCGTTTGCTGATTAATGGGCACGATGCCACCCATATGGAACCCGCCAAGCGCGGCTTGAGCATGGTGTTCCAGTCCTACGCCCTGTTTCCCCATTTAAATGTGGCCGACAACATCTTGTTCGGCTTGCAGGTGCGCCGTGCGGACCGCCGGCAGCAACAAGAGCGTCTGCGCGAGGCCTTGGCCCTGACCAATCTGGAAGGGCTGCAAGAGCGCAGACCCGGCCAGCTCTCGGGAGGGCAGCGACAGCGGGTGGCCCTGGCGCGCAGCATTGTCTCAGGGCATCGCATTTGCTTGATGGACGAGCCCTTGTCGAATCTGGACGCCAAGCTGCGTCACACCGTGCGCCACGAAATTCGCTCCCTGCAACAGCGTCTCGGACTGACAGTGGTCTATGTCACTCACGACCAGACCGAGGCGATGGGGATGGCGGATCACGTGGTGTTGCTCAATGCCGGGCGTATTGAACAGCAGGGCCGTGCCCAGGACCTGTATGGCCAGCCTATGAGTGTCTTTACCGCCAGTTTCATCGGCAGCCCGCCCATGATGATGATTCACAGTGACCAAGTGCCCCTGGGACTGTGGCCTTCACGTCGGCAGTACGACCAGCCGCATCGTGTACTGGTGGGCGTGCGCCCCGAAAACCTGAACCTGCACGAGGCGGGCGAGCAGTTTGTGGCGGCCACCGTGGTGCATCAGGAATTTCAGGGGGCAGATGCTTATGTGTACGTGCGACTTGATGATGGGCATACCTTGATCGTGCGTGCCCCGCACAGCCACCGTTTCGAGGCGGGTACACGTTGTGGTCTGAGCTGGCATCCCGCTGACGCTTTTTACTTTAATCACGACAGCGGCGCTCGCCTGCCGACACCGTCTGCCGATGCGCTGACCGCTGCTTCTTTTGCTGTTGTTCCCTAAACGTACTGCGAGTCTACTCATGTTGAAGAATTGTCTGCTTGCCACTTCCAGCGCTTTATTGATGGGCCTGGGCACCAGTGCCCACAGCGCGGTGGAATTGACCATGTATTACCCGATTGCCGTGGGTGGTCCGCTGACCGAGGTGGTCGATGGAATGATCAAGGACTATCAGGCCCAGAACCCGGAAGTGACCGTGAAGGCCGTCTATTCCGGCAACTACGATGAAACGCGGGTGCGTGCCTTGTCGGCCCTGCGTGCGGGCGAGCCGGTGCAGCTTTCTGTGCTGGGCGCACTGGATACGCATGATCTGGTGGAGCAGGGCCTGGTCGAGGCTTTTAGCGATGTGGCTCAGGATGCCCCCAGCCAGGACTGGCTCAAGAGCTTTTACCCTGCGTTGATGGCTAACGGCACCTTGGAGGGCAAGGTCTGGGGCATTCCCTTTCAGCGTTCGACCATCGTCATGTTCTACAACAAGGATATGTTCCGCGAAGCGGGTCTGAACCCCGATCAAGCTCCCAAGACGTGGGACGAGCTGGTGCAAACTGCCCAGAAACTGACTAATGACAAGCATCACGGCTTGATGATTCCATCGACGGGCTATCCCTACTGGATGTTCCAGGCCATGGCCTTGCAAAACGGCCGTCAGTTGATGAATGAAGAAGGTACGCAGGTCTACTTCAATGATCCCAAGTCGGTGCAAGCGCTGCAGTTCTTCCACGATCTGGCCTACAAGCACAAGGTCAGCCCCGCGGGCACGATTGAATGGGGTACCTTGCGCCAGGCCTTCGTGCAGGGCAAGACCGCCATGATGTGGCACACCACGGGCAACCTGACGGCCGTCAAGAACGAAGCGAAGTTCGACTTTGGCGTGGCCATGCTGCCCGCCAAGGAAAAAGCGGCTTCTCCTACCGGCGGTGGCAACTTCTACCTGTTCAAGGGCGCTAATGACGAGCAGAAAAAAGCCGCATTGGATTTCGTGCGCTGGATGACGGCCCCCGAGCGTGCCGCCAAGTGGTCCATGGCCACGGGCTATGTGGGTGTCAGCCCTGCTGCCTACGAAACACAGGCGCTGCTTGACTACGCCAAGACCTTTCCACAGGCCGTGGTAGCGCGTGATCAACTGGCCGTGGCCTCGCCCGAGTTTGCCACGTACGAAACAGCGCGTGTGCGTGAATTGTTGTCCAACGCCGTGCAGGCCGTGCTGACCAATGCCAAGACGCCTCAAGCCGCCCTGGATGAGGCCCAGGCCGCCGCGGATCGCTTGCTGCGTCCTTTCAACTAAGCAGGTGCAGGAATGGCTGAACCATTGCGTGTGCTGCGTAAAGAGTGGGTATTTGCCTACCTCTTGCTGACGCCGCTGTTTGTGCTGCTAAGCGTGTTTGCCTTTATCCCGGCGCTGCACACGTTTTGGTCCAGCCTGTTAAGTAAAGGCACGGCTCGTCGTCCGGCCCAGTTTGTGGGCATGGACAACTACGATGCCATGCTGGCTGACCCGACTTTCTGGCTGGTTCTGAAGAATAATCTTTGGTACGCCGCCATTGTGATTCCGGTGTCCATGGCACTGGCCTTGCTGATGGCCTTGTGGGCCAACCGGGCCATGAGCATGCGTGCCTGGGTGCGCTGCGCTTACTTCACGCCCACCATGTTGCCCATGATCGCCGCCGCGAACCTCTGGCTGTTTTTTTACACGCCGGATCTGGGTTTGCTGGATCAGATTGCCAAGCTGTTTGGCGCCGGGGCCACCAATTGGTTAGGTCAGCCTCAAACTGCCCTGGGCGCAGTCATGGTGGTGACCATCTGGAAAGAGGCCGGATTTTTCATGATTTTTTATCTGGCCGCCTTGCAAACCATCCCGCCCGAACTGCGTGATGCTGCCCGTCTGGAAGGCGCAAGCCGCTGGCAATATGGGCGCCGTGTACTGCTGCCCTTGCTGGCTCCCACCACCTTATTCATTCTGATCAATGCATTGATCAACTCGGTCAAACTGGTTGACCACCTCTTTATCCTGACCAAGGGCGGCCCCAATAACGCTTCCAAGCTGATGTTGTACTGGATCTGGGAAACGGCTTTTGCTTACATGGATACGCCCGCGGCTGCCGTACTGACGGTGGTGCTCTTGTTGGGGCTGGGCGCCGTCGCTATTTTTCAATTCCGCTACGCCGAACGACGCGTGCACTACCAGTGATGAACATGGACACTGTTTTGACTGCCCCCAGCCGCCCGCTGCGTTTGCCCTCACTGGATACGGTAGGAGCGCACGTTTTGGCCCTGCTGTGGATCGCGCCTTTGCTCTACGCGTGCTGGGCTGCTTTTCGTGACCCGTCAGCGGCCTTGCGTTTTGACTGGAGCGCAGGTTGGACCTTTGATAACTTTGCCGCGGCCTGGGATCGTGCGCCCTGGCTGCGCTACATCTTCAATACGACCGCGTTGGTGCTGACGATTCTGATCGGTCAGTTTGTTCTGTGTACGCTGGCTGCCTACGCCTTTGCCCGCTTTCGTTTCTTTGGCAGCCAGTTTCTGTTCATGCTGCTGCTGTTGCAATTGTTCATTTTGCCCGAAGTGCTGATTGTGGAAAATTACCGCATGGTGGCCTGGCTGGGCTGGACCGATACGGTATGGGGCATGGGTGTGCCTTATATGGCCAGTGCGTTTGGGGTATTCCTGCTGCGTCAGGCCTTCAAGCAGGTGCCGCGTGAGCTGGAAGAGGCGGCGCGTCTGGAGGGCTGTAGCCGTCTGGGGGTGTTGTGGCGTGTGTATGTACCCTTGGTCAAGCCTGTTTACCTGGCTTATGCCCTGGTGTCGGTGTCAACGCACTGGAACAATTTTTTATGGCCATTGGTGATCAGCAGCTCGGATCACACACGGCCTTTGACTGTGGGCTTGTCCCTGTTTGGCGCGCCTGAAAGTGGTGTCAGCATTTCCCTGATCAGCGCCGCTACCATCATGACGATCCTGCCGCTATTGCTGGGCTTTCTGCTGTTTCAAAAGCAGTTCATGCAGGCTTTTTTGCGCGCCGGCATTCGTTAAGGAATTCTGATGAAGATTATCCAGTTTTCGGATTTGCACATTACCCCGCCCGATGGCCTGTTGTTTGGTTCGGACCCTCTGGATCGCTTGCGTCACTGTGTGCAGCACATTAATCGCCATCATGCCGATGCGGATCTGTGCGTGCTGACGGGCGATCTGACCCATGCCGGTCACCCACGCGCGTACGAGCGCCTGCGTGAAGGCTTGCTAGACTTGATTCCGCCCGTGCGCTTGTTGATGGGCAATCACGATAGCCGCAGTGCGTTTCAGCGGGTATTTCCAGACGCCAGGACCGATTTGCCCGGGTTTGTGCAATATGCCGAAACCAGGGGCGATTGGCGTCTGATTTATCTGGATACCTTGGAGGACAGCTACACCAACGGTTATCTGTGCGCGCGGCGTTTGCAGTGGTTGCAGCAGGAACTGGCCTCGCATAACGGGCCGGTGATGCTGTTCTCGCACCATCCTTTGCCCGCCTTGCAGTATCCCTCCATGGATTGGCTGCGTTTGAGCAATGCCCTGGAGCTACTGCCTGCGTTGAAGGCGCACCCAGCACCCGTACATTTGTTTTCCGGTCATGTGCATCGCTGTGCCAGCGGCGTGTGGAACGGTCTGCACTTTGTAACGGTCAGTGGCACCAACCATCAGCATGAACTGGATCTGGAGCGCGAGGGAGCGGCAACGTCCACTTTTGAACCGGCCAGCTACGCGGTGATCCTGCCCAATGCAGACGGTCTGACCGTGCATTTTCAGCCCTTTGCTTACGAAGAGCTGCGCTTTCCGTACACGGGAGACCTGAACGCGTTGAAGTGTCTGTAAATGCGGGGCGGTCGATTTTGAGGTTGGCATGCAACGCGGTCTTCGAACGTGTACTGAAAAACCGCCATGTTCGGCGAAACGCTTTGTTGTTTGCCACAAGATCGCTATACTTGCGAACTATCAGGGGGAGTAGCTTACTTTCCGGCGCATCGTCATCACGGCAATTTGTGTTTTTCACCGATTCCCGGTGCCCGGGCAGCCTTAGGGTTGCAAGCGAGACCTTGCCATTCATGGGCAAGGTGCATCCTCAAAAAAGATGGCCTGTGTCCTTAATGGATCAGGCCATTTTTGTTTTGTACAACAGCGGTCATTTTCTCGTTGTACAGTCATGCAAGATGGTCGTCGGGTTTCAATTAAACAATATGAAAAGGCGGTCTTATAAATGATTGAATTTTTGCAGACAATGAGTTGGGCGGCGGTATTTCAGATCATCCTGATCGATATATTGCTGGGGGGCGATAATGCTGTGGTGATTGCCCTGGCATGTCGCAACTTGCCTGCACAGCAGCGCGTAAAAGGTATTTTGTGGGGAACGGCAGGGGCGATTGGTCTGCGCGTTGTCCTGATCGCGTTTGCTCTGACCTTGCTGTCCGTTCCATTCCTGAAAGTGGTGGGTGCCTTGTTGCTGGTCTGGATTGGCGTCAAGCTGCTGATCCCCGAGGAAGATGGTCACGGCAATGTGGAAGGGGGGGCAACCTTGTGGAAGGCCATCAAGACCATTATTATCGCGGACTTTGTGATGAGTCTGGATAACGTGATCGCGATTGCGGGTGCCGCTCAGACGGCGGACCCGGATCATCAGATTGGTCTGGTGGTCTTTGGTCTGGTGGTGAGCGTGCCCATCATTATCTGGGGCAGCACACTGGTTCTGAAGCTGATCGACCGTTTCCCCATTGTGGTAACGCTGGGCGCCGCGTTGCTGGGCTGGATTGCCGGCGGCATGCTGGTGACGGACGTTAAATACATCGAGTACTTCGGCGAGCCTAGCACCACCATCAAGCTGGCTGCGGAAGTGGCTGGTGCCTTGCTGATTGTCGCGTTGGGTCACGGTATTGCGGCCTACAAGCGCAAGCAGGCTGCCTGAGTCTGAAATTGAAACAGCCCGTATAAAGCCATGCCGGAGACTTCGCTTCCGGCATGGTTCTGGGTTAAGCTCAAACGATTTTCTAAAAAAGGAGTACACCATGGCACAAGCCTCCGCACGCCACATTCTGGTCAGCACCGAAGAGAAAGCGAATGAACTGAAAGCCGCTATCGAAGGTGGTTCTGACTTCGCTCAGGTGGCCAAGGACAATTCCAGCTGCCCATCGGCCCGCATGGGCGGTGAGCTGGGAACTTTTGGTCGTGGCCAAATGGTGCCCGAGTTCGATCAGGTTGTGTTCAGCGCCCCCGTGGGCGTTGTGCAAGGCCCCGTCAAGACCCAGTTCGGCTACCATCTGGTAGAAGTGACTGCACGTCAGGACTGATACGATCAGGCCAGAAAAACCCGCTTCGGCGGGTTTTTTTGCGCCTGCTGCGCCTGTGCATGCTGGGCAGGGCTTGAACTGTTTTGGCAAGCGCAATCCCGTCTTTTCGCGACGGCGATGTCAGTAGGCTCTTGTTCAATAGGCCTGGCTCTGGAGTGGCTTCATGCTGGTATTTGCCAGACATATACATAAAAAGTCTGGACATTTATCCACAAGCTGCGCAGTATGCCAGCCATGCCGGCTCGTGGGGCCTTGCCCACGCCTTGCTCGCTTGTTTCGAGCAATTCAGCCCATTCTTATAAAGAAATCCCATGAAACGCACCGATATGGAAAAACTCAGCGCCGTCAAATTGCTGGGAAATGTAAAAAAGGCGGGCACGCCACAACGCTTTGCAGCTGATTCCGCCGTGGCCGATCGGCGCGAACAACGTCGTCTGGATCAGGCTGCTGGCCTGGTGTCCTTTCCCATTAAGCTGACGCAGCCTGTTATTGATGCCGTGCGCGCTCGCGCTACCGAGCAAGGTGTCTCGACCAATGAGGTCATTGATCGCCTACTGGCCCAAGCCTTGGACCTGTAATTTATGCAGATCTGGGTAGATGCAGACGCTTGTCCGGTCGTCATCAAAGAAATTTTGTATCGCGCCGGGCAGCGCTGGAGTCGCCATGTGATCCTGGTGGCCAACCAGATGCTGCGCACTCCCCCTTCACCCTGGCTGCGGGCCGTGCAGGTGGCGCGTGGCTTTGATGTGGCGGATGACTATATTGTTCAGCACGCCAGTGTGGGAGATCTGGTGATTACCGCCGATATCCCGTTAGCGGCGCAGGTTCTGGAACGTCGGGCTCTGGTCCTGACCCCCAGAGGTGAGCGTTTGGATGTCAATAGCATAGGCGAGCGTCTGGCCATGCGCGACATGATGGAAGAGCTGCGCAGCACCGGCGTGGACATAGGCGGTCCGGCGCCCTTCAGCCAGGCTGACCGGCGCGAGTTTGCCAATGCGCTGGATCGTCTGATGATGAGTCTGAATAGCGCAGCCCGACGATGAGCAGACTTGCCTTGGCGGCCACCTTTGTGTGAGTCTGTGGTCGGATTGAATTTTTTTAAGTGAAGTACGCAATGACAGACTCAAACCGTCCTTTGATGAATTTATCCGGTCTGAATGAGGCCGTCGCCCAGTTTGCGCGCGAGCGTGAGTGGGACCAGTTTCACAGCCCTAAAAACCTGGCCATGGCCTTGACCAATGAAGTGGGCGAACTGATCGAAATTTTCCAATGGCTGACAGAGGCGCAATCGCACGAGGTGGCTAGGGACCCGAAAACTGCCGAAGCCGTGCGTGACGAACTGGCGGATGTGCAGATCTATTTGAGCCGTCTGGCGTTCGTGTTGGGCGTGGACATGAACGACGCGGTCACCTGCAAACTGGCGAAAAATGCGCAGAAGTATCCCGCCGACAAGGTGCGCGGGACGAACAAGAAATATACGGAACTGTAAGAACGTCGCGGCAAACGCGCTGCCTTACAGCTCCCTCAGCAGATCCTGCACAAACTGCTCCATCCGCTCGTGTCTTTCGCGGGCGATTTCCTGTCCTCGTTTAGTCTGAAAGCCTTCAGCCAGTTTCAACAGCTTGGCCGCAAAGTGGTCCAGCGCGTAGCGCTTGTCATCCAGGGGGCGGTGTTGTGCCTGCGGGTCGCAGGGATCATACAGGCCCGAGCCCATGCGCCCGGCGGTATAGAAGCAGCGAGCTATCCCTAAGGCACCAATGGCATCCAGCCGGTCGGCGTCCTGCAAAATGCGGGCCTCCAGGCTGACCGGCCTAATGTTGGCTGAAAAGCTGTGGCTTTGGATAACCTTGCCCACGGCCTCGCAGTCCTGCCCGGACCAGCCTATCTTGGCCAGAATGTGTTGTGCCTGTTCCGCTGACAGGGTGGAAGCGCGCGAACGCAGCGGCGAGTTCTTTTCTACCGCAACGCAGTCGTGCAGCACCGTTGCTGCCAGCAAAATCCGCAGATCCCCACCTTCTTTTTCCTGAATCGCACAGACATTCTTCCAGACACGCTGCAGGTGTGACTGGTCGTGAGAGCCATCGTTATGGCTGGTGCTGCTATGGGGCAGGAGTTGAGTGGCAAGCGCCTCAAAGGGATGAAAAGGACGGGTCATGGTCATGGTCTGCAATCGTCAGGCACACAGCATACCGCGAAGCAGTCCAGGACAAAGAAAAGGAGCTGCACCAGGCAGCTCCTTTCTGGCCTGAGGCCAGCGATTTAAAAGTCGCTCAGGCCCAGATCACTGACAGCATCGGCCCAATAGTTCAGTTCCTGATCCACATATTGTGTGAACTCGGCAGGGCTATTGGTAAGCAGGGTGGCCCCGTTGCCTTGCCAGATCTCCTTGATCTTCTCAGTGTCCAAGGCTCGATGAATGCTGTCCGCGACGGCTTGTACCGTGGCATCAGGCACGTCACCCTGCATGAAGATGCCATACCAGGTCTGGGCGGTGATCTCATCCATACCCAGTTCTTTGAGCGTCGGCACATCAGGCAGGGCAGCCGCGCGCTCCGGGCTGGAGACGGCCAGAGCGCGCAAGCGGCCATTGCGGATCTGTGCGACAGCCGAAGGCATGGTCTCGAACATGAAGTCCACCTGATCGCCACTGATCAGCGCCATGACGGCCGGGCCGCTGCCTTTGTAATGCACGGCAGTCATGGTGGTGCCAGAGCGTTTCTCCAGCTTGCCCGCCATCAAATGCAGCATCGTGGCCACGCCGCTCGTGCCATAGTTCACGCCTGCGCCTTGCTTGGCCGCAGCCAAGAGGTCATCCACGCTCTTGTAGGGCGAGTTGGCATTGACCACCAGCACGTTGGGCATGGCAGCAATCAAGGTGACCGCTTTCAAGTCTTTGCGGGTGTCGTAGGGGAAGTTCTTCAACACGGCAGGCGCAATCATGTGATGCACGGCACCAAACAAGAGCTGATTGTCTGCGGGGCTGGAGTTGGCGACCATGCTGGCACCCAGCACACCACCGACACCACCTTTATTTTCTACGACAACGGTTTGACCGATTTCATTACCCAGTGCTTCGGCCAGAGGGCGAGCCAGGGTGTCGCCCGAACCACCTGCGGCAGAAGGGACGATCAAGCGCACCGGGCGCTCGGCCCAGGCGGGGGGAGCTGCCCAGCTTTGGGGTGCGGCAGCGACGATAAAACTGAGGGCAAGTACAACACGGGACCAGGGTTTCATGTTTTTTTACCTCCTCGGTAGTCGGTGGTTTCAGCCTTTGCCGGAGCCCAGGCTGCCAGGGTTGCTGCGCAGCTTGTCGATCTGATCTTGCCGGGGACTCAGACCCAGCCCGGGGGCGTCTGGCATGTGTAGCCAGCCTTGTTCGGGCTGGGGCAGGCCGGTGTAGATCTCGGCCATCATGGCGCTGGCGGCCAGATGCCATTCCACATCACCGCCATTGAGCAAGCCGCAGTGCAAGTGACCGTTGTGGGAGGGGAATGCCCCGCCATTGGCTACCGAAGCATTAAAGCTTTCAGCCAGGGCAAAGATCTTGCGGGACTGGGTAAAACCGCCGGATATCAGTACGTTAGGCTGCACAATGTCCACCGCCTGCTGCATCAGCAGATCGCGGAACCGATAGGCCTGGCCTTCGTTCTGGCCGGCCGCCACAGTGATGCCCGTGCTCTGGCGCAGTTCACGCATACGCCCGGTGTCATTTTGTGTGATGGGTTCTTCAAAGAAACCTACATCCAGGTCACGGGCGTGGCGCGCAATGGTCTTGGCGTGCACATAGTCCAGACTACAGTTGCCATCGATATACAAGGGCATCTCGGCAGGAATGGATTCTCGTACCAGGCTCATGCGGCGCATGTCCTGACGAATCAGCTCGGCTAAGGGGCGTGGTTCATCTCGGCGTTGCAGGCCGTGATGGCCCACGACCATCTTCAAGCCTTTGAAGCCTTGGTTGACGCAGTCCTGGGCGACCTTGACCAGTTCCTCCTCGTTCAGGAAGGCAAAGCCAAACGTGGCATAAGCGGGCACTTTCTCACGGGCGCCACCCAGCAGTTTCCAGACAGGCAAACCCAGGGCCTTGCCCTTGATATCCCACAAGGCAATGTCCAATGCAGAGATCGCATGCATGGCATAGCCGGTCTGGCCGCGAGGGCATACGTTCCAGTACATGCGATCCCACAGACGCTCCGTGTTCAAGGGGTCTTGTCCGACCAAATCACTGGCCAGGATGTCGTTGATGGTGCTGGCCACGGGGTGCTCTTCGGTAATGGCACTCAGGCCATAACCGGTAATGCCTTCATCCGTTTCGATTTCCACATGACAGATGGCCAGATTGCTGGGTTTTTTGATGCCCGCGCTATGGAACTGAAAAGGTACGTTCAAGGGAATTGCGCGTACTGCCGTGATTCTCATTCTCCGTTCTCCTCACATTTTTTAAATGCGTTTGCATGTAATTGTTTTAGGTTTATAGCGTTTTGGAGAATAGGTGGGCAATGGTGTAAACCCTTGATTTTATTGATATATAAAAGCCATTTCTGATATATCAAAAGGGCGGGTTCAGGGGCGAAGAGCGGCGCATGCGGCGGGAAAAAGATGCAGGAGAGTGGTGATGTACGCCGCTAGGCGCTCTTGGCCCTTGTGCATGCAAAAGGCCCTGCCAGGCAAGGCCTGGCAGGGCCGGTGAACTCTCGGGATGTATGAGCAGTGAGTGGCTTATTTACCGCGCAGTAGCTGCATCTGACGACGATCTTTTTTAGTCGGGCGTCCCGCGTCAAAATCCATGGCAGGCTCAGGCGCCAGACGGCGCTGTTCCGCGGCCTGCGCGCGTCGTGCACTGCTTTGCTCGGTTTCTTGATAGAGAGTGCGCGCCACGGGAGCGGGGCCACGTACCCCACTCAAGGCTTGAACGTGAACTTCCATGGCTGGCGTTTCCTTGCGCAGGGTGATCAGATCCCCTACCGATACCTCGCGGGCCGGCTTGGTGCTTTGCTGATTGAGCAAAACCCGTCCTTTAGTGATCTCTTCACTGGCCAGGCTGCGCGTTTTGTAAAAGCGCGCCGCCCAGAGCCATTTGTCCAGTCGTAATTTGTCCATGCCGTATTGTAAATCCAGGCCGGGCCCCCGTGAAAGGCGGAACCCGGTGTGACGAGCTTGCTGGTGGCCAGCCCGGTTCTAGCGGAACTGAAAGTGTTCCTTATGCAAGGTCCAGGACTTAGCGGGCAAGGCACGCTTGAGCTCCCGCTGCAGCTGCTTGCCCATCCCGGCAGGGCCACAGAACCAGATATGTAATGGTCTGCCCGCCTGATAGTGCTGCACCACCTCTTGGGGACTCCAGCGGCGGCCATCGGCATAAATATCCAGCTTGACATCCGGGTGCTCTTTGGCGGCGTTGCTCAAGGCCTGGGCGAGTGGGTCGGAACTGTGCTGACAGGCATATTGCAGATAGGCGTAAGGAGCATGGCCCTCCTCATGCTCCTGGCTTAACCAGGACAGAAAGGGGGTCGCTCCCACTCCTGCGCCGACCCAGATATAAACCCCCTTGTCGTCGCGGCCCGGTTGAGTGAAACGGCCATACGGGCCATCCAGCTCGATGTTCTGTCCGATATGCAGGCGCTCTGGCAGGCGGCGCGTCCAGTCGCCCAGTTGCTTGATGTGAAAACGCACAATCTGGTCATCCTGATCCGCGTCGGACAGGGTGAAGGGATGAGACTCGGTTTCGCCTTTCAAACGCAGGAAGGCAAACTGGCCCGCCTGATGACCCGGCCAGGATTGATCCATGCGGCATTGCACTTCTAGGACATCGCCTTGCGGGGTACAGGAAATGACGGTACCGGTGTACGGGTAAGCCGAACTGAGATTGCGTAACAGCTGAATGCTGGCGGCTACTGTTCCGATCACCAGGCTGACGGCCAGCAGCCAGCCACCTATCCCGCTCCAGTAGGCAGGTGGGGTCAAGACTACGCCATGAAAGACCAGAATCAGATAGGCAACCGGCATTAGCCGATGCAGGCTGTACCATTTTTTATAGGAAATCGTGCGGTGCGCCAGGGTAATGATCAACATCACAATCAGCGCGTAGAACGTCCATTCCCCCAGCGTCTTGGCATAGGGCTTGAAGAGGCTGACCCATTCGGGGACGGGCACTTTGGCCAATTTGCCGCTGGTGCCGATGGCGGCGGCTATCAGGTCTTTGGATTGTTTGCTTAGCCAATGCGCCAGGCTGAGCAAAATCGCCAGGATGCCCAGGTACTTGTGTAGCTTGTAGGCTTTGTCCATGCCACCGAGCCACGGTTCCAGGCGACGGGGGCGTAAGGCCAGGACCATAATGGCCGTCATGGTGCCCAGCGCCAGAATGCCGGTGAGCAGCATGCCTTCCTGCCGGATTACCCACAGCGTGTCGCCTGGGGGCGAGGGAGAGAGCCACAAGGCTTGTACAGCCCAGATCAGAAAGAAGGTGGAGAGCAGCAGAAATAGAGGGCGACGCATGGCCTTTTCCGAATGATGGGTGGGCCGGGAGCTGGCAAGTCGCACCATGCAAAAGTACCGACGCAGCGCACCGGGGACATCTGCCCATCTTAGTAGGTAGCGTGGTGGTCTGGGGTGTTTGTATTCAGGCGTGAATTGAGAAAACTCAAAATACCTCTAAATAGTTTTTATTTAAAGTATTTGTTAATGATTCTGGTTGCTGTTTATCGTGTTGACCCTGCCGGGGGCGGTTTCGGAGGGACACCGCCTGGCAGGGCGTTTTTCAGCGGGCCTGTTCAGGGCTGAGCAGTACGGCCAGATCCAGCAAGGCCGCGTCCTGATGGGCTTGTCCGATCAGTTGCAGTCCCAGGGGCAGCGGGGAGTCCTGAGCGGGCGCGGGCAGGCTTAAGGTCGGCCAGCCTAACAAGGACCACGGGCGGTTCAGAATCGAGGAGCCTGTGCTGTCCAGCCCATAGGGCGCGGGGCCAGGGGCCGCCGGAGTTAGCAAGGCATCGAAATGAGCATATCGGTCCTGCCATTCTGTCTGGAGCTGGCGACGGCGTGCCTGCCAGGCGTGGTAGTCCGCCGGGGGCAATTCCAGGCCTTGCTTGATCGCTTGCACGGTAATGGGTCGCAAGGCATTGGGGCTGGCTTGCCAGACGGGCAGCAGGCTGCGGGCCATTTCGTAAGCCATGATCTGGCCTTGCAGGATCAGCAGCTCTTTCAGTTGCGGGTCCGCGGGCAGACGCTCCAGTTGGGCACCTTGTTGTTCCAGGTGCAGGCAACCTTGCTCCAGAGCAGCAAGGGCAGCGGGGGTAATTGGGCCCAGATCTTTGCCATCCAGCACGCCGATGCGGGGACAGGTGGGCACCTTAACATCGGGCAAACCTTGCAGAACCGTCGCCACACGGCGCAATACGGACAAGTCGCGGCTGAAGTAGCCGATGGTGTCCAGACTGTCGCATAGCAGGAAAAGACCGCTGCGATGAATGGCACCAAAACTAGGTTTGAAGCCGACAATGCCGGTAAAGGCAGCAGGGCGCATCATGGAGCCGCCCGTTTGGGTTCCCAAAGCGAAATCGACCATGCCCGCGGCCACGGCAGCCGCAGACCCACTGGAGGAGCCACCGGGAGTGTGCTCCAGATTCAGCGGGTTACGGGTCGGGCCGGGCGCCGCATAGGCAAACTCTGCCGTCACGGTCTTGCCGACTGGAATGGCACCGGCCCGGCGCAGCACGGCCACACAGGCCGCATCATGCTGCGCGGGCAGCGCGTCGGGGAAATGGGCCCCGTAACGCGTGGGCATGCCTTGCACATCCAGCACGTCCTTGACGCCGAAGCTCAGGCCCGCCAAGGGGCCCTCGGGGTGGGTGCTGATACAGGTAAGCGGGTCCGCCAGCCAGGACCAGGCCTGAATGGACTGGTCCTGCACAGCGAGAGGAGAGGGATGGGCAGTCATAGCGCAGGGTCGCAATTACTGAATCGAGATGTTTTGTGCCTTGATCAGTGCCGTCCAGCGCTTTGCTTCTTCCTTGATGAAAGCAGAGAACTCTGCAGGCGTGCCGCCCACCACTTCTGCGCCCTGGGATTCCACAATCTTGCGGTACTCGGGGTCTTGCAGTGCATCGTTGACGGCTTTATTCAGTTTTTCCAGCACATCGGCTGGAATGCCTGCGGGAGCAATCACGCCAAACCAGTTGGAGGCGACCAGATCCACGCCTTGCTCTTTGAAGGTGGGAACATCAGGCATGGCCTTGACACGCTCTTCAGAGGTCACACCCAGAATGCGCAAACGTGGATTGTCGATTTGCATGTGCGGCAAGAACAGGCTGGCCAATTCCAGGTAGAAGGAGATATTGCCGGCCAGCAGATCGTTGGATGCCGGTGCGCCACCGCGGTAAGGAACGTGTACCGCGTCAAAACCCGACGTGGCTTTGAACTGCTCGGTCAGCAGGTGCGAGGCGCCGCCCGCTCCGGTCGAGGCATAGTCCAGTTTTTGTGGGTTCTTCTTGCCGTCGTTCACCAGGTCGGCCAACGACTGGTAGGGCGAGTTGCTGTTTACACCCAAAGCCATGGCGCCACGCTCAATCAGGGCGACGGGCTGCAGATCCTGTTCGGGATCAAAGGGCAGGTTGCTGCCGTACAGGGCTTTGTTCACGGACATTGGACCAAAGTTGCCCAGACCGATGGTGTATCCGTTGGGCTTGGCACGGGCAATCATGCTGGTGCCGATATTGCCGCTGGCGCCAGGCTTGTTCTCCACCACAATCGTCACGCCCAGACTGTCGCTCATTTTCTGAGCCAGCATCCGCGAACGGGTGTCCGAGCTGCCGCCGGCCGCATAAGGCACAACAAAAGTAATGGCTTGCGAAGGGTAGGGGGCGTCGGCCAGTGCCGAGCCGGAACCCAGCAAAGTCAGTGTGAGTAGGCCGCCCAGCAATGAGGCACGATGCTTGAATACCGTCATGTTCATCTCCTGCAATGGGCCAAGATTCGCCGTGGCGTGCAGTATGGCCCTGTTTTTTTGATAGAAGTCAGAACGGATAGTAGAGAGAGCTTATTATGTTGTCTAATATTAAAAATAGTCATTATTAATCTTTTTAAAAACCTAATTGGTGGGTATATGCTGGACTCCAAATTAAGTGAAATGTTTTTGGTTCTGGCCGAAGAGTTGCACTTTGGTCGTGCGGCACAGCGTCTGTTCATGACCCAGCCTCCCTTGAGTCAGGCCATACGCAGGCTGGAGGAGCAGGTCGGGGCCACCTTGTTCATCCGCACGACGCGCACGGTGCAACTGACTGCGGCCGGCGCGGAGCTGCAGCGCCGCCTGCGCCTTATCGGCAATGAGATGGAGCAGACTTTGCAAGCGGTGCAGCAGGTTCACCGCGGGGAAACCGGTATGTTGCGTATCGCCCTGACGCCCAGCAGTGCCTATGCGGGCGTATCACGGCATTTGTACCGGTTTCGTCAGGACTTCCCGCAGGTGGATATGCAGGTTTACGAGATGAACTCCAGTGACATGCCTGCCGCCTTGTATGAGCGCCGGGTGGATGTGGCGTTGATCCGCCCCTCTTTTGCGGTGCCCGATCTGAATCCGCAATTGGTGGAGTCCGAACCCATGATGTTCGTGCTCAGACGCGATGATCCCCGTGCGCAGGAACATAGCCAGGGGCTGACGCTACATCAGGCGTTTTCTTACGAAATGGTGGCCTATTCACGTCAGCAATCGCGCTACTTCCATCTGCTTCAACAACGTTTGCTGCAGCGTTCGGGCTGCCTGCCGCGCTTTGTCCAGGAGAGCATGGTGCCCACGGTGTTGATTATGGTGGAGGCGGGGATCGCACCGGCTATCGTGCCGGCCTCCCTGGCTCGGCTGCGCACGGATACGCTGGTGTATCTGCCCTTGCTCGATGCTGCCGATATTGCGGCCGAGCTGATGAGCGCCTACATTTCCGACAATACCAATCCCGCGCTCCAGAATTTTCTTGCGGTGCTGGAACAGGATCGTTCAGTCTGACTGGCGGGCAGCCAGCCATTGGCGCATGGATTGACCGGTGCGCTGTCGAAACAGGCGTGACAGGGCCGAGGGATTGGCGTAGCCCAGATCCAGTGCGATGCGTTTGGCGGACTGGCCCTGGGTCAAGCGCTGGCAGGCCAGCGACAGACGCCATTGGGCCAGATAGTCGGCCGGCGTGTCACCCACCCACTGCTTGAACTGGACGGCAAACGTGCTGCGCGAGAGCTTGGCTTGTTCAGCCAGCGATTGCACAGTCCAGTCTCGTCCCGGGTCGGCCTGGATGGCCAGCAAGGCGCGGGCGACGGGAGGATGGGACAGCCCCCGGAACAGGCCCACGGGAATATCGCAGCGGTCGGGATGGTCAAACAACCAGCGCAGCAGTTGCAAGAGCACGATTTCAAACAGACGATCGGCCAGCAAACGATGGCCGCAACGTACTGATTCTGTTTCTGCAAATAACAGGCTCAATGCTTGCTCCAGACCTGCCGCCTCCTCCAGGGGAACAATGATCAGGTCCGGCAGCGACCGGGCCAGCGGGTGATGTTCACCACCGTCAAAATCCAGGGTGGCGCAGGTAAAGTCCGAGCCCTCCTCGGGCATATCGTAGAAAGTATGGTCCAGCGGACGTGGATAGAACAGCAGGCTGGGACGATCAATCGTCAGGATTTCCGGCACTGGATCGCGCGGATCGTGACGCACCCCCAGCTGACCCCGTCTGAGGATGTGCAAAAAGGCCCGCCCGGGCTGAGCCGCAAAGCGGGTCATGCCGCATAAGGAGCCGTTGTAAAACAAATGGGCCCGGACACGGAATTGTTCCAGCAAAAGAGAGAGGCGATCCAGATTCATGAAATCATCCCTTTCTGGATGAAAAGATAAGTTGTCGGGACTAATCTTATCCAATGATCTTGATTCTGGCGAGATACTATCCCTGTCAGATTCATTTTGGCCCTCAGGGCCTACTTCACCAGGAGATCACCATGTCCCGTCTTACGTTGCCTGATGTTGCTCAAGCTCCCGCCGCCAGCCAACCTGCTTTGCAGGAAATTCAAAAGGCTTTTGGCGGCAATGTGCCTGCCATGTTCCGAATGGTGTCCAACTCGCCCGCCGCTTTGCGCAGCATGTGGGGGTCTTTCGGTGCTTTTGCGGGTGGCAAGCTGGGTGCAAAACTGGGCGAGCAACTGGCAGTGGCTATTGCTGACCGCAATCGTTGCGAGTATTGCCTGGCTGCCCACAATGTGCTCGGTGCCAATGCTGGTTTGAGCTCGGAGACTCTGGCCCAGGCCCAACGTGGTCAGTCTGATGATCCACGCACGGCGGCCGCCCTGAAGTTTGTGCTCAAGCTGGTCGATCAGCGGGGTCAAGTGTCGGCGGCGGATGTGCAAGCCGTGCGCGACGCAGGTTTTTCCGAGGGTGAGGTGGTGGAGCTGGTCGGTGTCACGGCCTTGAATCTGTTCACCAATTACATCAACAATGCGCTGGATGTTCCGGTCGATTTCAACGCGGTTGAGCTGACGGCTTAAACAAGGTTTGATGACCCGCTTGCTGGAGAGGCAGGCGGGTTTTACTGCGTCGGTACGGCCGGCGCTAGTTGCCGGACAACGGGCCGGCGTTAATTTCGCTCAGTGCCGGATTTACATCAAAAAAGCGGGCGTCGATGCCGGTGATACCAACGCTGTTGAGCCGCTTGCTGTGCATGTCCAGATAGGCCTGTGCGCTTGCCTTGTCACTGAACAAATACACCCCGCCAGCCTTGGACTGCTCCTGATTTTCCGTCCAGAGTTTCCAGATCAATCCCGGTTCCTGCGAAATGGATTGCGCCAGTTCTTTCATGGCGATGGCCATGTCCTCGCCCCAGGGGCCGGAGTAGGGAAAATCAACATACAGCAAGGTGCTCATGGTCGGCTCCAAATCAAAATACGTGACGATCATCATACCCTGATGATGAAATGCTCCCGTATTGTCTCTTATTTGTCATGGGACGTTGAAAGCGGCGTGATTGGCTGGCCTCGCCCCTGAAGGGGGCGTATAGTTTTTGTTTTGCGATTTGCCGGTGGAAGCCCTCATGTCCTGGACCGCTGTGTTGTTGGTGGTGTGTGCTGCGTTCATTCATGCGGGCTGGAATCTGCTCTCCAAACGAGCGGCGATGGCAGGAGCCCATTTTGTATTTGCGTACTCCTTTTTTGCCATCCTGTTTTATTTTCCCATCATGTTGTGGGTGGTGTTTACCGAAGGCAATATGCCTTGGACCACCGAGACCGTGACTTGTCTGGTGTTAAGCGCGTTGCTGCATATGGGCTATAGCCTGAGTCTGCAAAAAGGCTACCAGGTGGCGGATTTGTCGGTGGTCTATCCGATTGCACGCGGCACCGGTCCCATGCTCTCTTCCGTGGGCGCCTTCATTCTGCTCGGTGAGCCGGTACGGCCTGTGGGGGTGCTTGGTATCTTGCTGGTGGTGATGGGAATCTTGCTGATTGCCACGCAAGGTCATTTGCGGCGTTTCTTCAACCCCGCTGCGCTAACCGGCGTGCGCTGGGGCATGCAGACGGGGATTTTGATTGCGGCCTATACCGTGGTGGATGCCTACGGCGTCAAAGTATTACTGATCTCGCCGTTCTTGTTGGACTGGTTCAGCAATGTGCTACGTCTGGGCATGCTGGCCCCCTTCATTGCCAAGCGTGGACGGGAAGGCTTTATCAAACTGAAGCCTTATTGGAAGCTGGCGGCAGCCGTGGGCCTGCTCTCGCCCCTGTCTTACATACTGGTTTTGCAGGCGCTGCGCCTGGGAGCCCCCCTGTCCATGGTGGCACCAGCTCGTGAAATGTCCATGATGGCGGGCACGCTGCTGGGCATGGTGGTCCTGCGCGAGAAAGCCAATGCCTGGAGTTTGCTGGGCTGTGCCGTCATGATCGCCGGGGTGATCGCCCTGACTGCCGGACCGTCTGCCTGATTACTCTCTTGAAATATGCGGGGCCGACCCTATCTGTCTGCAATAGGGCGCGCACCTGCGCGTGGCCATCAACCCATTTTTTGCTTTTTCACCATGAGCCAGACTGACACTGCGAATACGTCCGAAACCTTGGGTTTTCAGGCTGAAGTCAAACAATTACTGCATTTGATGATTCACTCCTTGTACAGCAACAAGGAGATTTTCCTGCGTGAGCTGGTATCCAATGCGTCGGATGCCTGTGACAAACTGCGCTTTGAGGCCATCGACAATCCTGCCTTGCTTGAGGGCGACCCGGAACTGCGCATTCGTGTGGACTTTGACAAGGAAGCACGCACGATCACTATTTCCGACAATGGCATTGGCATGTCGCGTGATGAAGCCATTGCCAACCTGGGCACGATCGCCCGGTCCGGCACCAAGGAGTTCTTCTCTCAGCTGACAGGCGACAAGCAAAAAGACACCCAACTGATTGGTCAGTTCGGGGTGGGCTTTTATTCCTCGTTTATCGTCGCCGATAAAGTGTCGGTACTGACACGTCGTGCCGGCGAGGACCAGGAAGCCGTCTTGTGGGAGTCCACCGGCGAGGGCGAATTTACCATCGCGTCTGCCGAGAAAGCCGAGCGCGGCACCAGCATCACCTTGCATCTGCGCGAAGGCGAGGATGAGTTCCTGGATGGCTGGCGTTTGCGCAATGTGCTGCGCCGCTACTCGGATCACATTTCTTTGCCGGTACAAATGCGCAAAGAGGACTGGGACGAAGACAAGCAGCAGCAGGTCAAACAAGATGAATGGGAAAGCGTGAACCAGGCCAGTGCCTTGTGGACGCGCTCCAAGTCGGAAATTAGCGACGAGCAGTACCAGGAATTCTACAAACACATCGCTCACGATTACGAGAACCCCTTGGCCTGGACACACAACCGGGTGGAAGGTCGCAGCGAATACACCCAACTGTTGTATGTGCCCAAGCAGGCTCCTTTTGATCTGTGGGATCGTGACGCTCGCCGCGGCGTGAAGCTGTACGTCAAACGCGTGTTCATCATGGACGACGCTGAGCAGTTGTTGCCGGCCTATCTGCGGTTTGTGCGTGGCGTGATCGACTCGGCGGATCTGCCCTTGAACGTCTCGCGCGAAATTTTGCAGGAAAGCCGCGACGTACGCGCCATCCGCGAAGGCAGCGCCAAGCGCATCCTGTCCTTGCTGGAAGATCTGGCGGAGAACCAGCCCGAGCAATATGCTGAGTTCTGGAATCAGTTCGGTCAGGTGCTCAAAGAGGGCACGGGCGAAGATATGGGCAACCAGGCCCGGATTGCGGCCTTGCTGCGCTTTGCGTCCACGCATCAGGAGGGCTCGGCCCAGACGGTGTCCTTGAACGACTATATCGGTCGCATGAAGGAAGGCCAGGACAAGATTTACTATGTGACGGCAGATACCTTCGCCGCCGCCTCCAACAGCCCGCATCTGGAAGTGTTCCGCAAGAAAGGGATCGAGGTGCTGCTGATGTCTGATCGCGTGGACGAGTGGATGTTGTCTTATCTGCGCGAATTTGAAGGCAAGCAACTGGTTTCCGTGGCCAAAGGGGGGCTGGACCTGGACTCGCTGGCTGACGAAGAGGAAAAGAAACATCAGGCTGAAGTCGCCGAGACCTTCAAGCCTTTGGTGGAGCGTCTGAAAACCACGTTGGGCGACAAGGTCAAAGAGGTGCGTATTACGGCCCGTCTGGTCGACTCCCCGGCCTGCGTGGTGGTGGACGCCAACGAACTGAGTCCGCACCTGCTGCGCATGTTGCAGGCGGCGGGGCAGGAAGCGCCGGAGGTCAAGCCGATTCTGGAAATCAATCCAGAGCATGCTTTGATTGCCAAGGTGCAAGCCGCTGACGATGAAGCCTTTGGGGAGTGGGCGCAACTGCTGCTGGAACAAGCCATGCTGGCTGAAGGTGCCGCATTGCAAGATCCCGCCAGTTTCGTAAAACGGGTGAATCGTTTGTTGTTGAATCTCTAACCTTGTATGGACTGTGCGTAAAGCGCAGTCCGGGACTTCTTGGAAAAGCCCTGATCCTCTGTACGAGGATCAGGGCTTTTTTGTGTTTGTCAGTCGGCTAACGCGGCGCAAAAGCCCAGAATCCTCATCAGGAAGCGATAGGTATTAAGCGATTTTTCACTTTTTGTCTATCTTAATGAGAATTGATCTCAGTACGATGCGGGTACGCCACACTCTGGTACTGATCCTGCTTTTTTTCAGCAGAATTTAAGGAAAAGGCCTGTTTTGGATGGACTTAGTAATAAGAATGATTAATATTACGTTTCCTTTATTAAAAGAACTTATCAAGCAGTGAGAAGCCGCCGACGCAAGCGATTGGCCTGGCTCCCTTAGTCCTGTCTTGAAAAAGTGATACCTACCATTTGGAGCTGGTATGTTGTTTGTTTCTTCCGTACCGCCTCGCCGCTTTGCCGAGACGGTTTTGTCTGCTGCCTTGTTTGCTGCCCTGACCGCGCCTGCGATGGCGCAAACCGCTGATCCGGGTGTGACCGAGTTGCAGTCGATTAAAGTGCAGGGTTCGGCAGACGCCAATGGCATAGATGGCTTTCAGGCCCACAAAGCGCAGTCGGTCAAATTCTCTGAGAGCTTGTTGAACACACCGCGTTCCATCACCGTGATTCCAGAGGAGGTGATCCGGGACCGTGGCGCGACCTCGCTGCAAGACGTGCTGCGCACGACCCCTGGCATTACGCTGGGATCGGGTGAAGGCGGCACGCCCGTGGGGGACCGTCCTTTTATCCGTGGTTATGAAGCCAGTACCGATATTTTTATCGATGGTGTGCGCGATTACTCTCGTGGCTCGCATGAGACCTTCAATCTGGAATCGGTTGAGGTTCTGAAAGGCCCCAGCTCGGCCTATACCGGCCGTGGCGGCACGGGCGGCAGCTTGAACCTGGTGACCAAGTCGCCCAAGCTCAAGGACTTTTTCCAGGTGGAAGCGGGTTACGGCACGTCGGACCAGTATCGTCTGACTGCCGACGGCAACTATGTGTTTT
This sequence comes from Alcaligenes ammonioxydans, assembly GCF_019343455.1. Classification (NCBI taxonomy): domain Bacteria; kingdom Pseudomonadati; phylum Pseudomonadota; class Betaproteobacteria; order Burkholderiales; family Alcaligenaceae; genus Alcaligenes; species Alcaligenes ammonioxydans. The sequence continues at coordinate 524,202 of NZ_CP049362.1, forward strand.
CGGATACGGGGGCAATTCGCTTGAACCTGATGCGTATGGGCGGCGATGTCCCGGGTCGCGATGGGGTAAAAATCGACCGGTGGGGAATCGCTCCTTCGATTGCCTTTGGCTTGGGCACGCCCACGCGTGTTACGTTGTCCTACTCCCGGCTTGAAAACAAGGATATGCCCGATCTGGGCTTCCCCTTCAAGAATGCCGCCAACCCGGGCCGTGTCACGCCTTTGGAAGCGGATCGTGACAATTTCTACGGTCGTCACAATGTAGATTTCCGCAAATACATTGCCGATACCGCCTCAGCCAATATTGAGCATGATCTCAATGATCGTTTCACGGTGCGTAACGTTACCCGTTACAGCAAGACGCTGAACCATTACCTGATGACCCGTCCGTCCTTTGACAATTGCGTGGCAGGGGCGGGTGGTGCTTGCGCGTCGGAGGGACCTGGTCTGCAGTTTCGTCGCGATGACCGGACGAATTACCGGGTGGCTGAGTCCTTGCTGAACCAGACTGATGTGTATGGCAGCTTCAATACCGGTTCGATCAAGCACGATATTGTGGCGGGTGTGGAGATCAGCAAAGAGGAAATTCACAACAAAGCCATGACGGGCGGGCCAGGCCGTGACACGGACTCGTTCTACAACCCCGACCCCAATCGTCAGTACAACTATTCCTTGCAGTACGGTCCCAAGACCAAGACAGGCGACATCAATACCCGTTCCGCGTATCTCTTTGACACTTTGACATTGAACGAGCAATGGATGGTGAATGGCGGCCTGCGCTTTGATCGCTTTGAGGCCGACAATACCAAGGACTCCCGCACCGACGATATGTGGAACTATCAGCTGGGCGTAGTCTATAAGCCCGCTCAGAACGGTTCCATCTACTTGAGTTACGGTACGTCCTCCAACCCGACAGGCGAAAATCTGGGGCAGGCTGGGGGAGCAGATGGCCCGGCAGGCGGCGCGGCCATCCGTGATCTGAAGCCCGAGCGCAGTTACAGCTGGGAGCTGGGTACCAAGTGGGATGTGGCCGACGAAAAATTGTCGCTGACCGCTGCCGTATTCCAGACCGACAAGAAAGATGCCCGTTCTACCGACCCGCTGACCGGTGATGTGTCGTTAAGCGGCAGCAATCGTGTGCGGGGCCTGGAGCTGGGTGCGGCTGGCGCGATCACGCCGAACTGGAATCTGTGGGCAGGCTATACCTACCTGGACCCCAAGATCAAGAAGTACCGCAATGGCAGCAACGTCTTTGACGGCAATCAGATGAAATTCATCGCCAAACAAAGCTTCAATATCTGGACGACTTACAAAGTGATGCCCGAGCTGACCTTGGGTGCAGGCGCCACCTTTGTGGGCAAGCGGTTTGTGGATGATGCCAATCAGCTGAAGCTGCCGTCGTACTGGCGTTACGATGCGATGGCGCGCTACGAGCTGAACAAGAACGTGTCCTTCCAGTTCAACGTCAACAACATCAGCAATGTACGCATGTATGATGCTTCCCACGTGGGGATTTTTGCCAACGTGGGCCCCGGCCGCTCTTACATGTTCAATGCGTCTTACCGTTTCGAGTAAATTGCCTCGGGTAGGCTGATGGCAGATGGGCCGCCCGCGGGGGCGGCTCATCTGCTTTTTCCGCGTTCCGATGTGTGTCTTTGTTCTCGCAGGTCTCTCATGCTGATTACTATTCCCGACGTTCTCGATGCCGAGCAATTGCGCGATTGTCGCCAGGCCCTGGAGCAGGCGCAGTGGGAGGACGGACGCACGACGGCAGGCTATCTGGCCCAGCACAGCAAGCGCAATTTGCAGTTGCCTCTGGATGCGCCTCTTGCCCGTCAGATGGGCGAGTTTCTGATGCACGTACTGGGGCAGCACAGCGGCTTTATTGCCGCTGCCTTGCCACTGCGCATGCTGCCGCCACGCTTTAATCGTTACGAGGGTGGCGGGGAATATGGCAACCACATTGATAACGCGATTTTTACCGTTCCTGGCACGCCCCAGCGCCTGCGTACCGATGTGTCCACAACCTTGTTTTTCAGTGATCCCGACGAGTACGAGGGGGGCGAGCTGATCATCGAGGATGTGTACGGCACTCAATCCATCAAGCTGCCTGCAGGACATATGGTGGTGTATCCCGGTACCAGCTTGCATCGCGTAGAGCCGGTAACGAAAGGAACGCGCTATGCCTCCTTTTTCTGGACGCAAAGCATGGTGCGCCACGCGCATCAACGCAAATTGCTGTGGGAGCTGGATCAGAGCATTCAGCAACTGGCCAGGCAGAATGCGGATGCCCAGGAGCTGTCACGCCTGACGGGGATTTACCACAATTTGTTGCGTGAATGGAGCGATGTCTGATCGCCTGGAGCTTGATTGACCATGTCCCACGAACGACTGCCCCCACTCACTCACATCCCGGCCCAGATTAGCTGCCTGAGGGATTATGAATCCTATGCCCGTCAGCGTATGCGTACGCAGGACTGGGCTTACTTCAGCACGGGGGCAGCCGATGAGCTTACTTTGCAAGACAATCTGGCCAGCTTCGGGCGTTGGGGCCTATGGCCTGCTGCTCTCAGCGAATTTGATCAGCCCTCGACCCGCTTGACGCTGCACGGGCAGTCCATGGATTACCCGATTCTTCTGGCTCCCGTGGCTTATCAGCGCCTGGCTCACCCTGACGGTGAATTGGCCAGTGTGTTGGGCGCGGGTGCGATGGGGGCGACTAGCGTAATCAGCATGCAGGCCAGTCATTCCTTTGAAGAGATCGCCGCACGGGCGCACGCCCCTTTGTGGGCCCAGTGGTACTGGCAAACGGATCGCGCCTTTACTGTGGATTTATTGAGGCGGCTCGAAGCGGCCGGTTATGCCGCGCTGATGTTGACGGTAGATGCTGCGGTTAATGGTGTGCGTAATCAGGAGCAACGTGCCGGCTTTAGCCTGCCTGAGGGGGTGGACGCCGTGAATCTGCGGGGGGCGCCCAAGCAACAGGTGGTTTTGGGTGCAGCAGGAACCAGTCCTTTGTTTGCTAGTGGTTTGTTGGATACGGCGCCGACCTGGGAGGATCTGGCCTGGTTGGTGCAGAACAGTCCTTTACCAGTATGGGTGAAGGGTGTGATGCGACCCCGAGACGCTCAGCGAGCCCTGGATAGGGGGGTCGCCGGAATTGTGGTGTCCAATCACGGAGGGCGAACGTTGGATGGTGCTCCCGCCTCTGTGGACGTCTTGGCACAGGTTTGTCAGGTCGTGCAGGGCAGGGTGCCGGTCTTGATGGATGGCGGTATTCGACGCGGAACCGATGTGCTCAAGGCATTGGCGCTGGGTGCAACAGCCGTGATGATTGGCCGTCCTTATATTTATGGTCTAGCCGCCGCAGGAGCGGCCGGCGTGGCGCACGTCCTGCATATTTTGCGGGCGGAACTGGAAGTGGCAATGGCTCTGACGGGTTGCAACACCTTGGCTGATATTGGCCCTGAACTGCTTTATCGATCCTGAGCGGGCACTGGTTGCGGCTTGGGTTCCAGCTCTTGCTCCGGCAAGCTTTCTTTGGGCCAGCCATGTTCCCGCTTCACCCTTTCCCAATCAAAGCATGGCCCCGGATCGGTCTTGCGCCCCGGGGCGATATGCTCGTGTCCACGTACTGCGGTCAAGTTATGACGCATACGCAGGGCGCGGCTCAGACGGGACAGTTCCCGGTACTGCGCTTCTGTAAAAGGCTCGAAATCGCTGCCTTCCAGCTCGATGCCAATAGAGAAGTCATTGCAGCGCTCACGGTCTTCAAAGCGTGACACACCCGCATGCCAGGCACGGCGGGTAGTGGGCACAAACTGGATGATATGGCCCGTGCGCTGAATCAGAAAGTGCGCTGATACTTTCAGGTCCCGGATATTCTCGAACCAGGGATGAGCACTGATATCCAGCTGGTTCTGGAAGAAATCCCGAATATAGGGTCCGCCAAACTCCCCGGGGGGCAGGCTGATGTTGTGCAGCACCAGCAAGGTCGGGGTGTCGCCCTCGGGGCGCTCATCCTGATTGGGAGACAGGGCCCGCAGGACATTGGCATGAGGTTTGAGCCAGCCCTGGCGATCCAGGTCGTAGGCGTGGTGCATGCGAGCCATAGCTTCAATTGCGCGGGCCGCGCTTGGCGTGTTCCAGGCTGCACCAGGTGTGATGATTGCTCATCAGGGCTTCAGAGCGCGGCAGGTAAATGCCACAGTGCGCACAACGAACCATCTCTTCGGCACCGCCTTTCTTGCGTGGGGGGCGCGTGGTCGGGTTGGGTGGAGTGCGCTTGCGGGCCTTGTTTTGTGACACGATGCGGGCAATGATCATGGCCCCCAGAATGACCACAACCCAGAATAAGACTTTACCCAATTTTCCCTCGTTGCAAGATGACGTCCAGTACAAAGTGGCTGCCTGTATAGGCGAGCAGCAGGAAGGCAAAGCCGGCCAAGGTCCAGCGCAAGGCTACCCGACCGCGCCATCCATACTGTTTTCGACCCCATAATAAGCCACCAAATGTAACCCAGGACAGCAAGGTAAAGACAGTTTTATGGTCCGCTGGCAGAAATTTACCATCTATGGCCATGGAGACAGCGGCTCCGCTCAAAATCGTGAGGGTCAGAATAAGGAAAGAGACGCGGATCAGACGAAACAGCAGCTCTTCCTGGACCAGCAGGGGCGGCATGGTGTCCAGCACCCGGCTGAACAGGCCGCGTTGCTCCTGATGAGCCACAGGGCGGTGCAGTTGACGGTCCAGCGCGGTCATCAGGACGGCATGCAAGGCAGCCACTGTGCTGAGACCATAAGCGACCAGGGCGATCATCAGGTGGATGCGCAACCATTCATTGCCCACATGGTTGACGATATGGCCCTGGGGAAAAGCCATGGCCAGCAGGCTGACGATTGTGGCTGCAGGCAGTAGAATGAGCAGCAGGCTGTCCAGACGCAGATACAGGCTTTGGAACCAGAACACCACCATACCCAGCCAGATTGCCGCCGATAGGGCCAATGCCCAGCTCAGATGCAGCCCCTGGGGCTGCACAATCGTCAGCAACAGGCCCGCTCCATGCACAATGATGGCGCATAGCAAGGCTACCCGGCTGGGGGCGTTCAGTACGGTTCGGGTGCTGCCGCGAGTCAATGGACGCCAGAGCGAGATCGACAGCACGATGTACGCCAGTGCGGCGAGCAAGTGAAATACAATACTTGCAGACATAAGTCCCGGTTTTCCTGAAAAACGGTACGGGGCGTACCTCAAGTGGCCATTTTATTCTTATTCGTAGACCACACGATAACCTAGTTTAAGCGAACCCAGTCCTATGTTTGAAAATCTGACCCAGCGTATGTCACGTGTGGTGAAAACCATGCGCGGCCAGGCTCGTCTGACCGAATCCAATACTCAGGATATGTTGAGGGAAGTGCGTCTGGCGCTGCTGGAGGCGGACGTGGCCTTGCCGGTCGTGCGCGATTTTGTGGCACGGGTCAAGGAAAAGGCACTTGGTGTTGAAGTTGCCGACAGCCTCAATCCGGGGCAGGCGCTGGTAGGGGTTGTTCACCAGGAGCTGACCAACTTGATGGGGGCAGACCTGGGCGACAACGCCAGCGAGCTGTCCTTGGCTGCCCAGCCTCCTGCTGTGATTCTGATGGCGGGTTTGCAAGGGGCCGGTAAGACCACGACCACTGGTAAGCTGGCCAAATGGCTTAGCGAAGGCGGCCATATCCAGCATGGCCGCAAGACAGGCAAGAAAAAAGTGCTGGTGGTCAGTGCCGACGTCTACCGTCCTGCCGCTATCGAGCAGTTGAAAACCGTTGCCGCGCAGGTCGGTGTGGAGTTTCTGCCTTCCGATCCCAGCCAAAAGCCTGCAGACATTGCCCGTCATGCCTTGGATCATGCCAAACGTCATCACTTCGATGTGTTGATTGTCGACACGGCCGGTCGTCTGGGCATTGATGAAGAGATGATGCGCGAGATACGCGCGCTGTACGATTTGCTGAACCCGATCGAAACCTTGTTTGTGGTCGATGCGATGCAGGGCCAGGACGCGGTCAATGTTGCCAAGGCTTTCGCCGACGCTCTGCCCCTGACCGGTGTGGTCTTGACCAAGCTCGACGGTGATGCCCGAGGTGGTGCAGCCTTGTCGGTACGCCATGTCACCGGCAAACCGTTGAAGTTCGTGGGTGTATCGGAAAAACTGGACGGTCTGGAGCCTTTCCACCCCGAGCGCATGGCTCAGCGGGTGTTGGGGATGGGCGATATTGTCTCTCTGGTCGAGCAGGCTCAGCGCAACATCGACATTGCCGACGCGCAAAAGATTACCGACAAGATCAAGGCCGGCGACAAGTTCGACCTGAACGACTTTCGCGATCAGTTACAGCAAGTCAAAAAGCTGGGCGATATGGGCTCTTTGCTGGAAAAACTGCCTGCCCAGTTTTCTCAGGCGGCGTCCCAGCTGCAAGGCGGTCAGGCTGAGCAGCAATTGCGTCGTACTGAAGGCATCTTGAATTCCATGACTCCTGCCGAGCGTGCCAAGCCTGAGTTGCTGAAGGCGTCGCGCAAGCGTCGCATTGCGGCTGGTTCGGGCGTGTCGGTGCAAGAGGTCAACCGTCTGCTTAATCAGTTCGAGCAGATGCAGGGCATGATGAAACAGATGAAAAAGGGCGGCATGGCCAAAATGATGCGGGGCCTGGGCGGCATGGGAGCCTTGAAAGGTCTGGCCGGTAAAGGTTTCAAGGGTTTTCGCTAGGCAGCCGTTAAAGTCGGCGGGAGTGGCGTGATCCGCTTCTCCTGGAGGCTTGAGTCAATAAAAAAACGCCCGATGCACTGCATCGGGCGTTTTGTTGTGGCTTGAGCGAAAATCCAGGCCTGTCACCGATGGACAAAGACCGGTACAAGCCCGTTTTACAGGGCAGGAATACGCAGTACCTGACCGGGATAGATCTTGTCAGGATGGCTGAGCATGGGTTTGTTGGCCTCAAAAATGACCGTGTACTTGGCCCCATGGGTTGTGCCGTAATGGACTTCGGCAATTTTCCACAAGGTATCGCCTTTTTGGACGGTGTACATGGTGGCCTCGATGGACGGCTGTGCCACCGTCAACTGGTTATCGACTTGTGCCACACCCAAGGTATTACCCAGTGCCAGTACGATTTTTTCCGCCTGTTCGGTGGAGGCAACCTGACCGCTGACCGTGACCTTATCGCCTTCTACCGTCAGATTCAGACCGTCAGCGGACAGCTGGTGTTTGGCCAGTTCTTTCTGCAGTTCGTCTGCGGTGGCTGCTTTGGCCTCATTGGCGCCAAAGAGTTTTTCGCCGACATCTTTAAGAAAACTGAATACGCCCATCGCTTTGCTCCTGAAGTTAGGGTTCTATGGCAGCCTGCTCGCTGGCAGGCCAATCCACCCATTATGACCGCATTTCTAACGGTGAAGCGGTACCGGAATGTCAGCAATTGTGCATTTTAGGAAGGGGCGTCAGCCGCCTCCGACCGCAACCACGATTTCAATCGTGTCGCCGTCCTTGATAGGGGTATTGGCATGCTGGCTTTTGGGCACGATATCGCCGTTAAGCTCTACAGCAATGCGCTTGTTCTCGTAGCCTAGCTCGCGGATCAGGGAGCCAATCGTATCGGAGTTTGCCAAAGTCTTGCTCTGGCCATTCAAGGTAATGTTCATTCTTGTCTCTGGATAGGGCCCGACAAGGGTCGGACGCGTGATTCAGATGGCAAATTTCCGGGTGGCAGCCAACAAACGGGCCAAAATACCCGGTTCGTCATAAGCGTGACCCGCGTCGGCCACCATATGGAATTCTGCCTGGGGCCAGGCGCGATGCAGTTGCCAGGCTGTATGCGCCGGAGTGCACACATCATAGCGCCCCTGGACGATTACCCCGGGAATGCCGTGCAGGCGGTGGGCATTTTTGAGCAGTTGATCCGGCTCCAGAAAGCCCTGATTCATGAAATAGTGGTTTTCAATACGAGCAAAAGCCAAGGCCGCCTTATCACTGGATTTGGCGTCCAGGTGATTCTGGCTGGGCAACAGTGTAATGGTGTTGCTTTCCCACTGTGACCAGGCATGCGCGGCCCGCAGCTGTACAGCAGGGTCGTCACCTGTCAGACGCTTGTGGTAGGCCGTGATCAAATCATGGCGCTCGTTCTCGGGAATGGGGGCCAGGTACTGTTCCCACATATCGGGGAACAGGCGCGAGGCACCGTCCTGATAAAACCAGTGCAGCTCTTGCGGGCGCGCCATGAAGATGCCCCGCACGATCAGTTCGCTGACGTGCGCGGGGTGAGTCTGGGCATAGGCCAGCGCCAGAGTCGAACCCCAGGAACCGCCAAAGACCAGCATCTTGTCCGCTTTGAGCTTTTCCCTGCGCAAGCGCTCCATATCCTCAACCAGATGCCAGGTGGTGTTGTTCTCCAGGCTGGCATGAGGGTATGAGCGCCCGCAACCGCGCTGATCGAACAACAGCACATTGTATTTTTGCGGGTCGAACAGGCGTCGATGATCGGTAGAGCATCCTGATCCTGGTCCACCATGCAGGAAGATGGCTGGCTTTCCGGCCGGGTTGCCGCAGCATTCCCAGTAGATATGGTGGCCATCATCGGTATGCAAGGTGCCTTGTGCGTAAGGCTCGATCGGCGGGAACAGGGTTGCGCTCATTGTTCTTTCTTGGGCCAGTTCAGTTCAGGGGTAGGGGTGTCATTGCGCGTGAAGATCAGATCCCATACGCCATGGCCCAGACGCAGTCCGCGATTCTCAAATTTGGTTAGCGGCCGAAAGTCGGGACGAGGTGCGTAGCCCTCGTGCGTGTTGGTCAGCATGGGTTCAGCCGACAGCACTTCCAGCATCTGCTCCGCATAATTTTCCCAATCGGTTGCGCAGTGAATATAGCCACCGGGCTTGAGGCGGCTGCTGAGCAACTGAATAAAGGGCGACTGGACCAGTCGGCGCTTGTGGTGGCGTTTTTTGGGCCAGGGATCGGGGAAGTAGATGTGAATGCCAGCCAGCGAAGCAGGCGCGATCATGTCGCGCACCACTTCCACTGCGTCATGCTGAATGATGCGGATATTGCTGATCTGATTGTCATCAATACGCTTGAGCAAAGCGCCGACACCGGCGTTAAACACTTCCACACCCAGGAAATTGTCATCGGGTCGGGCCTGGGCAATTTTCTGGGTGGTTTCACCCATGCCGAAACCAATTTCCAGAATCACGGGCCTGTCGTTGCCGAACACCGTTTCCGGTTTCAGGATGTTGTCGCGGTAGCTGATCGACCACAGCGGCAAGAGGCGCGCCAAGGCTTGCTCCTGGCTGGGCGTGATGTGCGCGCGCCGATGAACAAAGCTACGGATATGGGTCTCGCCGGAATTGCTGTTGGCGACAGTGGGCGACAACAGGGATTGTTTTTCGTTGCTGGAGGTCATGGTTGGGGCGCGGGCATCGGAAACGGCTCGCGTATCAGCTAAAAGCGGGAAAGCTCTATTGTAGTGAGTCTTGCCGCCAAATTCATGTGGTGGTGGGTGAAAAAGATAGGGCGGGTGTGACGCACAGCCACCAGATCGCGCTATAATTTTCGCTTCCCCTTTCGCGGGACCGGCTGCGTTTGACGCAGACCTCTCCAACAGGGCGGGTGTAGTTTAATGGTAAAACTGATGCTTCCCAAGCATCCGTCGTGGGTTCGATTCCCATCACCCGCTCCAGTTCTGCTTTGTTTCCAACTCCCCCGTTTTTCTGCAACGTTTTCCCAAGCCAGGCTTTGCCGCTCTCGGGATTCGGGTGTGTTGGGCTGCAAAACGACTGCATTTCTACTTCTTAGGCTGTGGTAGCCGCTGATTCTTTCAGCGAAACTGGATGCACGTCGTTATGTATTGAAAATAAGTACACCTTTTATCGACGTGTCACTGGTGACGACATAAGGTGGCAACCTGTCGACGAAATCGAGATTTGGCATCATGATGCTTGATGCTGTGTGGAATCCGAGCCAGCCTTATATCCAGCTACCTACTTGGCTGCCCAAGCATGCACTGGACAGTCGTGTTGTTCTAAAAGCCCGCATTGAGGCGCGCACAGCATGGGCGGAGCTTAAGCAAGCTGCGCAGCTGATTCCTCATCAAACGATGCTGATCACGTTGCTCATTGGCGACCAGCTCCTTCCCATGGCACTATATTTGGCATGCAAGAAGATCTTTTCGGCGATGCCATTCCTCAGCCACCCGCCTCAAAGCCCGCCGCCCTCTCGCGACGCAAAATCACCAAAGTCAGCCTTGCTGCTTCCGCCCTGGAGCTAAGCGAGCTGGCAGCTCAGCTGCCTGAAACCCTGCGTTTCGGTGTCTCCACCTGGTCTTACCCCGGTTGGCAAGGTTTGGTCTGGGATGGCGAGTACGAGCCAAGTACCTTGTCCAAGCACGGCCTGGAGGCCTACCACCAACACCCCTTAATGCGCACGGTGTGCATTGATCGGACTTTCTGGCGTCCTTTGACGGTCACGCAGTATGGCGCCTACGCCGCGCAGGTCGATAAGGATTTTCGCTTCGTGGTGAAGTGTCCATCCCTGATTACGGACGCGCAAGTGCGCGATGAGCAGGGCAAGGTGCGCAAGTCCAATCCCGACTTTTTGAACCCGCGTCTGGCGGTGGAGCAGTTTGTGCAGCCTGCCGTGGAGGGCTTGGGGGCCAGCCTGGGGGTACTGGTCTTCCAGTTAAGCCCACTGTCCTGGGCTTGGTTGCATCGGCCCGCCGACTTGTTCCATAAATTGGGGCACATGCTGGCGGCGGCACGCGAGGCTTTGCCTCAAGGCTCCTCAGTGGTGCTTGCCGTAGAAGTGCGAGACCCCGAGCTGCTGAGTCAAAATCTGGTCGATACGCTCAAGGCCAATGGAGCAACGTTTTGTCTGGGCCTGCATGGCAAGATGCCGCCCATCGAGGAGCAGTTGCCGATATTGCGCGCCTTATGGCCCGGTCCTTTGGTGTGTCGCTGGAATCTGAATCGGGAGTTTGGGGCCTACGGTTATGCCGATGCTCAGAAAAAACACACCCCTTTTAATGCCATTGTCAGCGAGGACTTGCCTACGCGTACCGTGCTGGCACGCACGATTGGCGGCATCACGGGGGCGGGCCAAGCTGCTTATGTGACGATCAGCAATGATGCAGAAGGCTGCGCACCGCTGTCCATTCAGCGGCTGGCGCAGCTTATTACGGCGCAGAAAAAGTAAAGGCGAGGCGGGCGGGCCCGTTTGTCTGCGTCAAGAGGGGGCCTTTTGGTGCCTAATCAGGGATAAAACAGCAGCAGTCCGAACACGGCAAAAACCATCAGGTGCATATAGCCGTGAATGGGAGAGGTACGTGGGCCGCCAAAGCTCAGCATGCTCAGCATGACGGTAAGCAGAAACAGCACCATGTCGGTATTGCTGATACCCATAACGACCTGTTTACCGCTTATCAAGCCGATAAGCAGGACCACGGGTACGGTCAGCCCAACGGTAGAGACAAAGGCCCCCAGACAAAGATTGATGGCGCGTTGCATTTCATTGTTCATGGCAGCCTTGATGGCGGTAATGGACTCGGGGGTGAACACGATAATGGCAATCAGCACCCCCCCGACGGCGACGGGCGCGCCGGAGGCGGCAATCCCGTAATCGGTCACGATGGCCAAATCATGCGCCAGCAAGACAATCGGCAAAATCAGGGCGATCAGCACCAGGCTGCTTATCAGCATGGCGCGGGTAGCCTGGGGATCACGCGGTGGGGGCGTTGCGTTCTTGGCGCCTGGCACAGTGTCATGGGGTTGCATATAGTCATGACGACGGCTACCCATTTGCAGAGACAGGAACAGGGCATAGATCAGGCCCGTCAGTATCGAAATGCCGATGGCCTGTGTCGTGCTGAACTCGCCCGCAGTGCGGGTGTAGTTGGGCAGTATCAGCGCCATACTGGTCAGCAAGACGATCATAGACAGGTAGGTGCGGGTACCTTGACGGTTGAACGCCTGATCGCCATTGCGCGCCGCGCCGGCAATCAGGCACAGCCCAGTGATCAGATTCAGAATAATCATCATCACCGCATAGATCGAATCTCTGCCTATGGTGGGAAAGTCGCCCGGCCCCAGCAGCACCGAGGCAATCAGAATGACCTCGATCAGCACAATGGATAAAGTCAGGATCAGGGTGCCGTAAGGTTCGCCCAGTTGATGGGCCAGATGGTCTGCCTCACGAACGACGCCAAAGGAGGCGGCCAGAATGGTGATGAACAGAACCAGAAAGGCGAGGGTTGCCGTAGTGCCGTTCAGGGAGTCACCCAGCCATTGACTGCCAAAAACCGTGAACAGACCCACAATGGACCAGGAGCCGAACAGGCGTAACCAGGTGACAGGTGCAAGCAGAGGGGAGGAGCCGGTGTGTTTCATGGTTGTTGTTTCCCGCGCGCAACGCTGAAGATGGCCAGGCGACGCGATGCGTCGTGCTCAAAAAACAGGCAGGAATGGGAAGCAGGAACATGCGCCAGGGCATGTGAGGGTGAGGCAGGGTGGACCATCGTGGATGCTCCTTTTGAAGGAGTAGGGCCGTCCCTGTATTGAAAAGGCAGATCCAGGTCGTCCCGGATCTGTTTTGAATTGAGCTATTCAAGCCCACGATTTTATCATCCTGTGCCCATACGGCAAGTCGGGGGCTTCCCAAGTGGTGCTTTCGCGGACGGGAATCTTCTTTTGCGCACCTGCGTGCCGCTTTATTCCCTCCTATTTAAGGTGGGCACCATTCTGATGAAAAAGAGGGAGAACCCAGGGATCGAAGAGCTGGTGTTTTTTCTGTGGGGAGTTTGTTTTTTTCAATGGCCTGTCTGAATTTGCCAGGCGCCACACCTGCATAGGTTTTGAATGCGGTCGAGAAATTGGCCGGGCTGGAAAACCCCAAGTCGGTTGCGATGACATCAATTTTCAAGGCGGTCGTTCGTAGCAGATACTCAGCCCGATACATACGCTGCAGTCGGATATAGTTGCTGACGCTCAAGCCGAAATTGCGCTGAAATATATTCATGATTTTTCGTCTTGAGATCTTGAACATATCGCACAGTTCTTTCTGGCTGGGCGGTGAGCCCAGATTGGCATCGATTGTTTTTTGAATGGCGTAGATCAGCATGCTGGTTTCAGCAGTGGTGCTGGGCCGTTGGGTCAGAGGCTTGCCGGCAGAGAGGTGGGAGAGCGCCTGTTTGGGATTACGTAAAGGAACGTTGATGCGCTCTTTGACTTCGTCAACGGCATAGGGATTGCCAATGTAATCAACGGCTCCTGCCTTCAGGAAATTGACGCATTCTTCACTGCTGCTTTCGCTGCGTGAATCCAGAATGATGATGGGAATGTGAGCGGTTGCTTTTAGCCCTTGCAGCATGTGTGTCAGCGATAAGGCATCAATCCCGCCTACTTGTTTATCCATCAGGATAAGTTCGGGTAGCGTTAGCTGGGCCTTGGTGTAGCCTTGCACTCCATCAGCGGCAACAGAAACCCGAAACGCTCCAGCCAGCAGAGATTGCAGAAGGTGTTCGTGCTGTCGAGTGTTATTGGAGATCAGCAAAATCCTGGTTTTTTGATCCGGCTGACACTTTATAGTGGCGTATTTGTTCAATATAAAGCCCCGCGCCCTTCTTCTGTCGAAGACGGCTACCTTTACTGGCATTGCTCAAGTAGCCAATTCCTTCAGAATACAGACTCTATGAATAGATAAAATCTATCGATATGATTCGTACGGCAGACATAACATTTTGTATCAACGGAAAAAGTAAATTTTCAAAATTGCTCATTGCATTTTATTTTTGGCAGGCGGCGTGCTGAAAGCCGGAATCCCGGGCTTTAGGCCGAACCCAGAAGTCGATTCTCAGCAATGCTACGTTGACGTATGGGTGAATTTTCCTGGCAGGAACAAGCGTGATTCTACGGCTTTTAAGACCGAACGAATGAGGGGGCTTTGGCAGGTCTGCCGTTGCTTTTCAGGTCTGCGCGTGTAGCCGTTCGCAGGTGTTTCACCCGAGCCTCCCCGTTTTTTTGTGAGGACTCATCCGCGGCGCTCAGTCAGTCAGTGAACGAGCATCGACGTGAACCCTGGGGGGGCTGAGTGTTGAGCTTTCTCAAGCGCCGGGCTTCGGTGTTGGGATGGTTTTTAGACCGTTTTGGGGTCCCCGCTCTTGAATGACATTGAGCAGGATGGAGACGGGGCGCAGCCAGTCTCTGACGCGACTATCGCTAAGGGCAGAACAAGCTTGGTAGCCTTGTTCTGCCCTTGCTGTAAAACCCGTTGAACACTAGTCGGAACGTCGACTTAAGCCGGGGCAGGATGCATGTGGATGGCCTCGTCCAGCATGTCCAGCCTGTCTTGCCCCCAAAATAGCTCGCCCTGATACACATAGGAGGGTGAGCCGAATACACCGGCTGCAATCGCTTCGTCGGTATAAGCCTGATAGCGTTGTTGCATGTGCGGCGCCTGTTCAAACCAGTAGTCAGCGTCCAGGTGCTGTGACTGCATGATTCGAGCCAGTACTGCTGGATCGGCAATATTGCGCTCTTCACACCATTGCGCCCGCAGTATGGCCTTGTACAGCTCTAGGACGGGCAAGCCGGCCTGATTGATGGCGATGACCACGGTCGAGGCCAGCGTGGCATCCGGGCACATGAAGCGGGGCGTGGGGTTGATGGGGGTGCCCAGCTTGCGGCACCAGCGCTGCAGTTCAGTGATCCGATAGGCCTGGCGTTCGGGGGAGCGTTGTCCGAGCAGCACACCCCCTGTACGGGCATACACCTGCGGCAAATCGACGGGCTTGTAATGGATGGGGACACCCTGTTTGCGGGCGATCGCCTCCAGACGGTCGGCTCCCAGGTAAGCCCAATCCGAGTTCATCCAGAAGTAGTAGTGAATGCCGGCCGTGCTCATGTGCGCACCTTGGGACGGGAAAGATTGGGCAGGGAGAAGTGGGCCGGTCCGTGCATGAACCAACTGCTGGCAAAAGCGATCAAGCCCAGCGCACTCAGATACCAGACGATGTAGTCAGGTTGTCCGTCTCCATAGGCCAGTAAGGAAGTCGCCACCAAAGGGGCCAGACCGCCACCGATGGCGCCAGAGACCTGGACAGCGATTGAGATCCCGCTGTAGCGTACCTCGGGGGGGAACTGCGTGGAAAACAGACCGCCCTGCGGGCCATAGAGTGCTGCATAGACCAGACCAATGGCAATGACCAGCGCCAAGGTGATGGTGCCGGTGTCCAGGCTGCCCAGCATGGAGAAGAAAGGCGAGGAGAATGCCAGCATGCAAAGCGTACCCGCCATAAAGACCCATTTAAAGCCGAGACGGTCGCCCAGTACGCCAAACAGGGGCATGGTGAACAGGGCGGCAAAGGCGCCCCATACCGTGGCATTGAGCATCACACTACGCTCTACCCCGAGGGTGGTGGTGGCATAAGCCAGGGCGAAGGTCACCACCGTGTAAAACCAGGTGACTTCAGCCAGGCGGCCGCCGACCACCAGCAGAACTTCACGGGGGTAGTGACGCAGCACTTCCAGGGCGGGAATAGCGACCTGCTTGCCCTTTTTGCTCATCTGCTCAAAGTCTGGAGATTCGGCCACTTTGGCTCGAATCCACCAGCCTACCAACAGCAGCGCGACACTGGCCAGAAAGGGCAGGCGCCAGCCCCAGGTCAACATGTCTTCTTCGGGCAGGCTGGCAACGGCTCCCATCGCCAAAGAGGACAAAATAAGGCCCGGCGCGACCCCGGTCTGGGGCAGACTGCCAAAAAAACCTTTTTTACCATCCGGGGCGTGTTCCACCGCCATCAGGACAGCGCCACCCCATTCACCTCCCACGGCAACCCCTTGCAAAAAACGCATCAGGACCAGCAGGACGGCCGCCCAATAGCCAATACTGTCGTAGGAGGGAATCAGTCCGATCAGGATGGTAGGAATACCCATCAGAAACAGCGTAATTAACAGCATGGATTTTCGGCCCAGCTTGTCCCCGAAATGGCCGAACACAAAACCGCCCAGGGGACGGGCAAAAAAGCCTACGGAATAGGTGGCAAAGGCCGCCAGAGTGCCCGTAATCGGGTCGAAGGCGGGAAAAAAGATCTTGTTGAAGATCAGTGCGGCAGCAGTGCCGTAGAGGAAAAAGTCATACCACTCTATGGTGGTTCCCATCATGCTGGCCAAGCCAGCAGTGACGTACTGGCGCGACGAACGCGCCTGTCCGGTGTGAGGCATCGTCATAGCGACCTCCTGGTGGAAGCGGGGTGTTGAGTGTGGGCGTCAGCGAGTCGTTGTTAAGGGCGCAATGCCTTGGGTCTGACGGGACCAGTAATCGAAGGTCGCGTTCACAATGGAGGGCTTGAGCAGGTAGTCGTGGGCCTCGGCCGCCAGAGTGTCATCGACGGGAGTCAGCGGGCCAAACGCCGCTTGCGCACGCACCTGCAGGCGTGCCGCACGCTCCAGGTAGACCGACAGGTAGGTCGCCTCCTGGCAGCTTTTTCCCGCAGTCAGGTAACCGTGGTGAGCCAGGATGATGGCGCGCTTGTCGCCCAGCGCTTCGGAAATGATAACGCCCTCCTGGTCGGCAATGGGTACACCGGGCCATTCGCCCAGAAACGCACAGTCATTGTGCAACGGCGTCATGTCCATTTGCGAAATCACCAAAGGCTGGCGGGCGGTCGCCAGCACGGTCGCCCAGGGTGAGTGCGTGTGAATGATGGAGTTGACGTCGGGGCGGGCTTCGTACAC
Source organism: Alcaligenes ammonioxydans (assembly GCF_019343455.1). NCBI lineage: Bacteria > Pseudomonadati > Pseudomonadota > Betaproteobacteria > Burkholderiales > Alcaligenaceae > Alcaligenes > Alcaligenes ammonioxydans. Next base: position 540,945 of record NZ_CP049362.1, read on the forward strand.
CCACAGGTGAAAGCGGGTGGCGGGGTTGGCCATGCCCTGGCCGCTCAGGGTGTTCAGGTCGCGATCAACTTCAATGAAGTCATCGGGTGTGGCTTCATCAAAACCCAGACCAAAGCGCAGGGTCCAGTAGGCCCCGGGACGCTCGGACCGGACACTGATCTGGCCGGCCAGACCGGCCTCCTGTTCGGTCATGGCCAGAATGCGACAGGCAAACGCCATGGTTTCGCGGGTGTCGCGCTGGACTTGGGGTAGATGCGTGGCCATCTCTTTGGTGGCACGTTCATCGAAATAGGATTTGTCTCTGAGGGGGGTATCCATGCGATTTGTCTCCTTTAGCATGCTTCGCCGGTCTATGCGCCGACGATGGGGTCATTGTCTTGATTTAAATCAAAAGGAGCTATGTGCCTTGGCTCATAGCTCCTATTCCATTTGGCATGAAGAGGGATCGCATATGCCGGCCCGGCATGAGCCGGGCGCGGCGACTTTTCTCCTTTGCGCTTACGCCTGACGCCATCGGGAGCGCTCGCGTCGTCGCGAGCGGGACCAGGGGTGTTGCACCTTATGCGGCTGTGGCCGGGGATCGGGTGGATGTCGCGTGTCATTATTTTCCACGGGATTGGAGTCCGGTTTGGGCGAGTCCAGAAAGACATCAATGGAACAATCGCAGTCGAGGTACATGGACAGTCCTTTGTCAGCGTGAAGAAAGGGGAGGTAGTAGCGCAGCTCGGTTGCGGGCTTGCGTCTCTCCTGAAAAAAACGTGTCATAGCGCTCTAGCAAGGCTTGCAGAATCAACTCAGGGTAGTTGTCCTGCTCAACCGGCAGGCGCGCCTGCAGGTGCGCCAGATGTTCATTATCTTGTTGCCCGCCCCAGTGCTTGTGGTAGTGGCCTTGTTGATAGCCACGTAGCTGGCGCAATCGGTTCAGGGCATTTTTGCCGACGTAGGCATGGTAGAGCGTATCCAGCGTCAGACCGCACAGGCCTGCCAGCAAGGCAAAGCCCTCAAAATCAAAGTGACGGGTTTGCAGCACTCGCAAGGTAAAGCGTTCCAGGGCATGCATGAGCGTGGTGGAATCACTGGCGGCTGTGTCTTGGGCGTGTTGGAGTTGTTCCAGCGCGGCAGCGGCCTCTTGTTCGCGCAAGGCATCGTTAGCGTGAAGCACATCACACAGTCCGAAATGCAGAATATCGATTAACTCCAGCTGTAGTTGCGGCAGATTTCGTTCGGACTGTTGCCACCACTTCCAGTCCAGGTAAGCAGCCAGCTCCGCGCATTCCACCCAGATTGCGCGGTAGTAGTCCTGTTTGGCTACTCGCCAGTTCGGGTCAATCAATTGATTCAGCTCGGATTGCAATGCGAGCATCTGCTGGAGTCGGCGCACGCCCGCAGCGGTGGGGGTGGGCGTTACATGCTGACCCAAACGGTGCTTTTGTTGACCCTGCCCGTCAAAGTTTTCCGGGGCCAGCCACGTCTGGAAATTTGTTTTCAGGGCAGGCCATTCTTTATCGGTGATGGAGAACCAGGCTGTGTCGCGTGAACGGCCCTTATAGACAACGGCCTGACGGAACACCCCCTCGTAACGAAAGCCTAGACGCCGTGCTGCTGCTTGTGAGGGGGCGTTGTGCGTGTCGCATTTCCATTCGTAGCGACGGTAGCCCAACTTCTCAATGGCGTAGGCCATCAACAGATAGTGGGCTTCGGTGGCCAGGCGGGTTTGTTTCAAGGCGGGTGACCAGGCGACAAAACCTACCTCGATACAGCCGTTTTGCGCGTCAATCCGCATGAGGGCCAGGGTGCCCAACGCCTGTCCGGTCGTCTGGTCTACGACGGCGTAATGCACGGCATGGCTGGCCTGGCTGATGGCGTGCAGGTGCTGATCGAACTGTATCCGGTTGCTGAAGGGCCCGACTGACAGATAGGTCCAGTCGCGCCCGTCGCGGGCGCGGCTGTAGGCCTGATACAAGCTGTCGCCATGCTTGTCGGGGTCCACGGCTTCCAGGCGACAGTATGTGCCCTGAAGAACGCAGCGTGCAGGTTGGGGGCGGGCTTGCCAGTGGGCAAGCGCGGGGCCAATAGGCTGATGATAAGCGTTTAGCTGAACCATAGGTCATCTGCAATAGAAAACGCTCCAGAGATGCCTGTGTGGGGCATCTCTGGAGGCGGAAAAGGCATGGACTTGGCCGGGAATCGGCAGGCGTCTTGCTAGGTCACTAATTGATTCTATTGATCAAGTGGCAGGTTGCAGCAATCCGCTTTTGGTCTGGTTTCCAGACCGCTTTGTGTCAAGGGGAGTGACATGCGTCGGGCGCACCCCGAGGTTGACCTGGAAAGAGGGTAGGAGCCAGGGGCAAAACCAGGCTGGATGCGAGGCTCAGAAGGGGTTACGCGGGTGGGCGGACCCCAGAGTGAGGTAAAAAAAGCCGGCTTGGCACAGTGGACAAACCAGGCTTTGGGATGGGTATCAGACCGCAGGTTTAGAGTTGGTTCAGGTTCAGACGCAGCACGCTATCCTTGGCCCCTTTCAGGTAATGGGGGCTCTTGTCGCCATGCGGAGCCTTGATGGTCACAAAAGCGGTCTGGCCGTCTGCGCTCAAGGTGACGCTGTTGGGGTGAATGGGGGCGCTGAGGCGATGTTTCACGGCCAGAGTTCGGGCATCCAGAATGTTGATGGCGCCGGTGCCAGCAGGCGAGTCACGATCCACGCCGCGGTTGGTGGCGATCAACTCCTGGCGAGCCGGGTTATAGACGATATCGAGCAGCCCTGGGCCGACGTCAACCGAGTTTTCCACTTTCCCTGAGGTGGTATCAAAGACGTAGATCTTGCCGGTATTGGCATCGGCGCCGAACAACTGCTTGCCATCCGCACTCAGGGCCACATTCACAAAGAAGTGACGCGAGTCCTCACGCTTGTCGCTTTTGGCATCGCCCGTGCTAAAGCGCTGCTCGATCGTGCCGGTGGCGGGGTTGATGACCGCAATCTCTTCCTTGCCGCCCTGACCCACGAACAGGCGCTTGGTGTTGGCGTCATACGCGGCACCCGCAGGCCACAGTCCCACATTGTCGATATTGTGCAAAATACGGCCTTGGGTGCCGTCCACAATCCACACACGCCCCCCTTCAGCGGGGTTGGTCACAAAGATGCGGTTGTCTTGTTCATCAATGATGACCTTGCGGGTATGTTCCCAGCCTCCCTTGTCCTCTTTCTGGCCCAGCTGAATCAATTGTTTGACCGTACCGTTCAGGCTATTGAGGGCCAGTAAGGAGCCATCCAAGGTATTGCCCACGTACAGGGTGTGTGTTTTCTGGTTCAGCCCCAAGGCAAATGCCCGTCGTGGCAGTTGGATCAACTGTGTTGGTTGCAAGGTGTCCTGGTCCAGAACATGCACAAAGCCGGCGGTGCGATCCTCAAACAAAGGGGTGGCAGCCACGAACAATTGATTGCTGTCCTTGGCGGCCAGCACTTCGTAAGCCCCTTCGATTGAGTCCTGGCGAAAGCTCACCTGCGCCTGCGGGGCTGTGCTGGCACGAGACGCGTTCAGGCCCGACTGTTGAGATTGCGGTGTGCTTTGGCAGGCGCTCAGCAGCAAGGCCCCCATGACAGAGGCAACAATCATTTTCAAGGAGACGGGGCGGCACACAATCATGGATTTCCTTTGGACGTGAACAACAACAAACTGACTGCAGAACGGGCGTGAGGCTGCCGTCAGCCCCAATGCGTCAGAGCCACAGTGCTTACGGCCATAACCACATTGCGGACCTGTACAGTCGCCTGTTCTGATTCGGTAATAAATTAATAAATGAGAATCGTTACTATAAACAATTCGATTTATAAGCTTTTCTTGTCATTCTGTCCATGCCAATACGCAAGACCCTGCGCGAACGCAGGGTCTTGAAGGTGCTGGGCTAATCCTGGGCGGGGCCTTGACCAAAACGGGCTTGCCAGTCTTCGTAGACTTGGCGTTTTTCAGCCAAGGGCAAATGTTCCACTTTCACACCCTGTTGTCCGAAGTCCTGGCGCATTTTTTGATAGAAGGCTTGGGTGGACCAGCCAAAAGGAGCCCCTTCCTTATCATCGGCGCAGTACACCACGCGCTCTACGCCTGCCGCGATCATGGCAGCCATGCACATGGGGCAGGGGATGCCGCTGGCATACATGGTACTGCCGGTGTGCTGGCTGCTTTTGAAGGTTTGGCTGGCATTGCGCAGGGCCTGGATTTCCGCATGCGCGGTAGGATCATGGGCGATATAGGTTTCATTCACCCCTTCGGCCAGCACTTGGTCGTTACGTACCAACACCGCACCAAAGGGCTGACCGCCACGGTCAACGTTCTCTTTCGCAATCTGGATGGACCGCAGCAGATAGTGTTTATCGTTCATGTTTTTCTCCCTGAGAGAGCAAAGCTTGGAATAAGTCCTGACACGCGGGGCTGTGTCGTGTTCGGTGTGCCGACTCTACCTTAAAGAGGTTAAAGGCGGGCAGTTCAGATTGGGCCTGTCTGCAACGCAAAACAGCCGCTGGCAGGCAGCGGCTGTTCGGGTTCAGGCCATATTAGCGTTTGCCGCCAATGGTCAGGTTGGCATGACGGTTAACGTCTTTGTACAACAGGTAGCGGAAACGGCCAGGGCCGCCGGCATAGCAGGCCTGTGGGCAAAAGGCGCGCAGCCACATAAAGTCGCCGGCTTCCACTTCAACCCAATCCTGGTTCAGGCGGTAAACCGCCTTGCCTTCCAGAACGTACAGGCCATGTTCCATGACGTGCGTTTCTGCAAAGGGAATCACGCCACCGGGTTCAAAGTTCACGATATTCACATGCATATCGTGGCGCATGTCGGACATATCGGCAAATCGGGTGGTGCTCCAACGACCATCGGTGTCAGGCATGACGCGGGGTTCAACGTCTTTCTCGTTGGTCACGAAAGCCTCGGGCGCATCCAGACCTTCGACACGCTGGTAACGCTTGCGGATCCAGTGGAAGTTGGCCAGTTCGTTGCTGCGGTTGTGCAAGGACCAGTTGGTAGACGGAGGAATAAAGGCATAGCCGCCTTCTTCCATGATGTGTTTGGTGCCTTCCAGAACCAGTTCGAGCTGGCCCTTGACGACAAAAATCACGCCTTCGGCCTCGGGGTCATCCTCAGGGTGGTCGCTGCCACCTTGCGGGCCGACTTCCATGATGTATTGCGAGAAGGTCTCGGCAAAGCCGGACAAAGGCCGTGCCAGTACCCACAGACGGGTGTTTTCCCAACCGGGCAGGTAGCTGGTCACGATGTCCTGCAGCACGCCTTTGGGCAGCACGGCATAGGCTTCGGTGAACATGGCGCGATCCGTCAGCAGCTGTGTCTGTGGCGGATGCCCGCCTGGCGGGGCGTAGTAATTGACTTTGGACATGTTGATTCCCAATGAAATTCAGTAAGGAAAAATCTGTCGAACGGCACGGCGCAATCCCTGCGGCGGCCCAAAGGCAGAGGCGGGATGTCGTTGTAATGCGCGGGACCAATACACATTAACGAGAGCTGGTGATATTTACAAATTAAATGTATAAATCTCTTGTATTTGTTTTTTGAATAGCTGGAAGCGTGGGCTCGGATTTGAAACCTGGCGCGCAGTGGGCCAGACAGGCGCCCTCAGGATCTGCATTCGTCTCCCACCATGCTCTGACGCGGCAGCGCGGTCAATTCACAGGCAGACTCCGTTTGCCACACCGCAAGATGCGTCTTAACGGCCGGTGTGGCAGCTTGAAAAAATCGTTCTGCCACGCCCCGGGCGCTCATCGAGAATAGAGAAAAGGGGGTGAACACATGGATCATCAACTATCCAGCAGTCCCAGTCTGAACCGGCCTTTGTATGACCTGGATCTGCTATTGGCCTTGTTGACGGTTGTTGACTGCGGCAGTTTTACAGCGGCAGCCAGTCGTTTGCACTCAACACAGTCCACGATCAGTCAGAAGGTGCGTCGTCTGGAGGAATTGGCAGGACTGCGTTTGCTGGACCGGGCCAGTCGTGGTGTCAGCACGACAGAGGCGGGGCAGACCTTGCTGGCTTACGCGCGTCAGATGCTGGCCTTGAACCATCAGCTCTCTGAAGCCTTGTCGGGTTCTTTGGTAACCATCTCCGTGCGTCTGGGTGTGCCGGAGGACTTCACCAATGGCCAGACCATGCGGGCGTTGGCTGGTTTCAATCGCCGGTTTCCACAAGTGCGCCTGGAGGTCAGCAGTGGTTTGAGCAGTGATTTGCTGGCGGCCTATGATCAGGGTGAGCTGGATCTGGTCTTGGTCAAGCAGCGGCATAATGCCCGCGAGGCGGTGGCTTGTCTGCCCGAGCAGACGGCGTGGGTCGACAGTGCCACTGATCCTGTCTTTCATCTGGACCCTATTCCTTTGGTCACCTTCCCGCGTCGCGGTGTTTACCGCGAAGAGATTATCAGTGCCGTGGAATCCTTGGGGCGGCGCTGGCGCATCAGCTTCACCAGTTCCAGCTTGAGCGGGATTCAGGGGGCTGTGGCCGATGGAATGGGTATCAGCCTGCTGCCGCGGCGTGCGGTACGTCAGGATCATATTGAATTGGGACAGGCTCAGGGACTACCGCGCATTGACGCTTTTGAGCTGGCGATATTGCATCGGCCTCACGCCAATGAGATGGTGACCGCCTTGTCCCGGGTGCTGGTCGAGATGCTGGCCCCCGAGAGCGCCCGCCGCACGTCATAGCCGGGCGGGCTGCCTGGGCCAGTGATCAAGGTAAGTGCAATCTTACTGTTTGGGGGTGACCGGATCAAAGTGCGTCATTACATCCAGTACCGGCTCTTCAGCCATGACGCGATCTCTTGCCGCCACAGCGATGGCATGGCCTTGGGCAATCGTTAAGGTGCCGTCCATTTCCAGATCGACTTCCACCCAGATCATGTCGCCCAGTTTGCGGGTGCGCAACTGGTGTATCCCTTCCACCCCGGGTGTCTCGCGTAACAGCTTGGCGATGCGCTCCTCGGTTTCCTGATCAACGGCTTTGTCGGTCAGGTCATGAAACGCGCCGATAGAAAATTTCCAGCCCATGCGCACAATCATCAAGCCCACGATACTGGCGGCCAAAGGGTCGCCCAAGGGCAAGCCTGCCAGGTTGGCCAGGACGCCGAGGCTGACAACCAGGGAGGAGGCCGCATCGGAGCGGGCGTGCCAGGCATTGGCAACCAGCAAGGTTGAGCGCAGACGTTTTGCCACGCGCAGCATGTAGCGAAACAGGAGCTCCTTGCTACACAGAGCGGTAAAGGCAACGAGTAGGGCAACGGGATGGACGGCCTCGATGCTGCTGGGGTCCCGCAATGAAGAGATGGCATTCCAGAGCATGCCGGCGCCTACGGCCAGCAACAAACCGCCGATCGCCAAGGTGGCAGCGGTCTCGTAACGCAAATGTCCGTAGGGGTGGTCGGCATCGGGGCCGCGACGGCTATGGTGATTGGCAATCAGCACCACAAAGTCTGAGAACAGGTCTGACAGGGAGTGGATGGCGTCGGCAATCAGGGCCTGGGAATGGGCGAAGATACCCACCACAATTTGCAGCAGGCTCAAGCTGATATTGACCAGAACACTGACCCAGGTTGAACGCTGGGCACCATGGTGCCGATCCAGATCAGAGGGGGTGAGATTTTCCATGCCAGAAGGTCCTTGCAGCCAGAGCGTCAGGCTGTGTATCAATACAGCGCTTTCAAGGTAGAGAGTGTATCGGCTTTCCTGCAGGCAGGGGCGCCCCAAGGGCTTGAACCGCTTGTTTTGAACAGATTCTTTGGTTTATAGATACAAAAAAGCCTCGCTTTGGGACGAGGCTTTTTTGCGTATCAGGAATGCGTCTTAATTGATGCGCATACCGGGCTGAGCGCCGGGGAATGGCTCCAGAATATAAATACCTTGATCGACGGCCTCATCCGCGTGGCTGGCTGCCAGAACCATACCTTCGGATACGCCAAACCGCATCTTGCGAGGAGCCAGGTTAGCCACCAGCACCGTCAGCTTGCCGATCAGATCCTCGGGCTGGTAGGCCGATTTGATGCCGGAGAACACTTGGCGCAAACGACCTTCGCCCGCGTCCAGGCTCAGACGCAGCAGTTTGTCCGAACCGTCTACGGCCTCACAGCTGACGATTTTGGCAATGCGCAGGTCCACCTTGATGAAGTCCTTGATGTCGATGGTGTCGGCAATGGCTTCACCACCGGGCAGCACGACAGGGGCGGGTGGGGGAGCCAGCAGCTCATCGACCATGGCGCTGTCGACGCGTTGCATCAGGTGTTTGAAGGGAGCGATGTGATCGGGCAGGGCGGCCACGTCATCCCATACAAAACTGCGGTCCAGGCCGAACAGTTCACGCGCCACGCGATCGGTCAGGGTAGGCAAAATGGCGGTCAGCATGACGGACAAGCCCTTGAAGCCAGCCAGGGTGCGCGAGCAAATGTCTTGCAGCGCATCTTTCTGGGCTTGTTCGGCAGTCGCAATGCCTTTAGCCATGACCCAGGGCTGCGCCGTATCAAAAGCCTGGTTGATGAGGTCGGCCTGAGCCATGATCTGGCGTACGGCACGGCCGTACTCACGGCTTTCCAGATCGGCGCGGACTTTCTCGGCAACGTCCTTGAGCTGGTTTTGCAGCTCGGAGGTGTCACCCTGGTAAGCCAGCTTGCCATCAAAATGCTTGCTGATGAAGTTGGCGGCACGGCTGGCGATGTTGACGTATTTGCCAATCAGGTCGCTATTGACGCGGGCGATGAAGTCGTCAGGGTTGAAGTCCATGTCTTCAACGTGCGAGTTCAGCTTGGCGGCCATGTAATAGCGCATCCACTCGGCATCCATGCCCAGTTCCAGGTAGCGCAGGGGCGAAATGCCCGTGCCACGGCTCTTGGACATTTTTTCGCCGCTAACCGTGATGAAACCGTGCACGTTCAGTGCGTCAGGCACTTTACGGCCGGAGAACTTCAGCATGGCAGGCCAGAACAGGGCGTGGAAGTACACGATGTCCTTGCCGATGAAGTGGACTTGCTCCGTGTTGCCTTCCGGGTCCAGCAAGGCATCAAAGTCCAGACCTGCCTTGGCACAGTAGGCTTTCAGGGAAGCCAGGTAGCCAACAGGCGCGTCCAGCCAGACGTAGAAATATTTGCCGGGTGCATCCGGAATCGGGATGCCGTAATAGGGTTCGTCGCGGGAGATGTCCCAGTCGTTCAGGGAGGCCTCAGCACCTTCACCGGTACCCAGCCATTCGCGGGTCTTGCCTAATACTTCCGATTGCAGGCGTGGCTTGCCCTGGGCGTTCTTGCCCGTGGTCCACTCTTGCAGGAAGGCCACGCAGCGCGGGTCGGACAGGCGAAAGAAGAAGTGTTCCGAGCTCTTTAGCACCGGACGCGCATTGGTCAGGGTGGAGTAAGGCTCGATCAGTTCGGTAGGGGCGTAGACCGCGCTACAGACTTCACAACTGTCGCCGTACTGGTCCTTGGCGTGACACTTGGGGCATTCGCCCTTGATGTAACGATCGGGCAGGAACATGCCTTTGACTGGGTCATAGAACTGTTCGATGGTGCGTGTATCGATGAAACCGGCGCTTTTGAGCGTACGGTAGATATCCTGGGCCAGCTCGACGTTGTCTGGCGAGTCGGTACGGTGCCAGTGGTCAAACTTGATGTGAAAACCGTTCAAATAGCTGGGGCGTTCCGCCGCAATCTTGTCAACCAGTTGCGCTGGGGTGATGCCCGCACTTTCTGCTTTAAGCATGATGGGAGCGCCATGAGCGTCATCCGCACATACAAAATGTACCGTATGTCCCGACATTCGCATGGACCGAACCCAGATGTCGGCCTGGATATATTCCATGATGTGGCCGATGTGAAACGAGCCGTTGGCGTACGGCAGGGCAGTCGTAACAAATATCGTTCGTGACATGACTTAACACAATAAAAGAGAAAGGGAACAAGGATTCTACGGTCTATTGCCCACTTGTGCTGCGCAAGACAGAGAAACGTACACGGGTCAAGCCCGATCAGGCAGTGTGAATCACACAAATGCACACACCCTGAGCCTTTGCGGACTCAGGGTGTTCGAAAGCCTACCTGTTCAGTGTTGCTGTTCGTCCAATACAGGATAAACAGTCAAGAACTGTTAAGGGATCTCGCGCATCTCTATGTCGGTCACATCACGCGAACGGGGTGAGGACGACTGTCTGCTGGCAGTAGCGGGGCGGCGGCGCTGATCCCAATAGGCTTTGACACCGAAAGGACGGCCACTAATACGCGCCACAATGTATAAAATGCCGATCGCAATAGCAGTGGAAACCATGAAGATAAACGCCATGATTGCACCGAAAATTGTCAGCAAGACAAAGAGGGCTGTGCGGATAATCTGGTTAAATGTGTTCATAGGGTTAGTATGACATCATAAGTGTAAAAAAATTCCCCTTGAACCGCTAATTTTCTGGTTTAAAGGTATGGTGATGTTTCTTTATATCAAGGTTTTGGATAAATGACAGTGAGTTCTGAGCGCGTGTTGCAAGCCCTGGCGAGTGTGACCGATCCCAACACGTTAAAGAAGTTATCGGTCGATGCGGGTCGATGCGAACTGAGCATTGACCAGAATCAGGTTGAACTGACCTTGCATCTGCCCTACACGGCTTATGACATACAGGGTCAACTGCGTGAACGCATTGAGCAGGCCTTGGCAGGCGTGGGTGCCACCCTGTCCAAGTTGCACCTGAATCCGCGCATTGGCGTGCATGCTGTGCAGGAGGGCCTGCGCCCCATGCCCAATATCCGCAACATTATTGCGGTGTCATCGGGCAAGGGCGGCGTGGGTAAAAGCACCACCTCGGTGAACTTGGCCTTGGCCCTGCATATGCAAGGTGCCCGGGTCGGACTGCTCGATGCGGATATTTATGGCCCCAGCGTGCCCACGATGCTCGGTTTGCACGAGCGTCCCCGTAGCGCAGACGGCAAGATGATGGAGCCGCTGATCGGCCATGGTCTGCAGGCGAACTCCATCGGCTTTCTGCTGGACGAAGACGCTCCTGCAATCTGGCGGGGCCCGATGGCCACTCAAGCCTTGACCCAATTGCTGACACAGACGCGCTGGGACAACCTGGATTACCTGATTATCGACATGCCTCCCGGGACCGGTGACATTGCCCTGACCCTGTCTCAGAAAGTACCGTTGACTGGTGCGGTCATTGTCACCACGCCTCAGGATCTGGCGCTGGTGGATGCCAAACGAGGCTTGAAGATGTTCCAGAAGGTCAATGTGCCTGTGCTGGGCATTGTGGAGAACATGTCGGTTCATATCTGCTCGAACTGTGGTCACGCTGACCCGGTATTCGGTCAGCATGGTGGCCGCGATATGGCCAGCCAGTACAACGTGCCCTGGCTGGGTGCCTTGCCCTTGGCAATGAGTATTCGTGCGCAGACCGACTCCGGAACACCTACCGTCATTGCCAATGCGGACAGCCCCGAGGCCCGCCTGTATCACGAGATTGCCAATCGCGTGTCGGCCAACGTGTCTCAGTTGCCACCTGATACGTCGGGGCAGCGCCCCAAGGTTGTTCCCCGTCCTCTTTGAGCACGTATGCGCAAATCCGGCTTTTGCCTGCTGTTCTCAATGGTCCTGAGCCCTGGTGCCTGGGCGCAATCGTCTGTCCCTGAGGTCATTATTGATCCAGGGGGCGTGCCGCCCCAGGCCCTCAAGGAAATCCAGCGTGCAGTCGGTGCGATCACACGGCTGGCTGAGGACCAGGATCTTGGGGAGGTCACGCGCTTGCGTCGCCGGGCGCATGACGCGACTGTTTCTGCCTTGCAGACGCAGGGCTACTTTGATTCCGTGGTCACCCTGGAAGTGGGGGAGGACGCGGGCGGAGAATACTGGGACATCATTATCCGTCCCGGGGAGCTCACGCGGGTGCGTGATGTCAATCTGGATTTCAAAGGCAAGATTCAGGAGCCGGAGTATGAGGTGCGCCTTGAAGGCATCAAGGCCAGCTTCCCCCTGAAAAAAAACGATCCGTTTCTCAATTCGGTCTGGTCGTCGGCCAAGGCTGATTTGCTTGAAAGCGTGCAGCGCCAGGATTTTTATTACGCGCGTTATGTGGACACGCGGGCCACTGTCTACGCCGATGAAAGTGTGGCCGATCTGTCCTTGAAGGTGGACAGTGGGCCGCGGGTTCGCATGGGGCCGCTGGAGATGACGGGGCTAAAACGGGTACCGCAGTCCCTGGTGGATCGGTATGTGCGTTACACCCCCGGCGACCCCTACGATCAGGACAAGCTCGATGAGTGGCAGCAGTCCCTGGCTTCCACCACGTTTTTCCGGGGGGCTTTTGTTACCTTGAATCAGGATGCCAGCAAGAAAAAAGAGCTGCCTGATGGGGACGTGGAATTGCCCGTTCAGGTGCGGGTCACGGAGGCGCCTTCCAAGCAGTTTACGGGCTCTTTGGGGGTGGACAGTGACCACGGTTTGCGAGTTGAAGGCCTGTATCGGAAAAATATTGTGTTTGGCCTGCCTGTTTGGACAGAGGCGGGCATTGGCGTGGATAAAAAGCGTCAGCGTGCTTTTTATGACGTCCATCTGCCGCCGACGCTGCGCGGCTATAAAAACAGTTTTGGGCTTTTGTACGACCGCTCTGACATTGAGGGTCTGGATACGCAGCGCGCCGCCGTGGGCTGGAAACTGCGGCAGGAGCGCAAGGCAGCAGGTAATAGTCGGGTCGAGTACGAGACCGAGTGGGGCTTGCTGGGGGCCTGGGATAAAACCCAGATCATCGGTTTGCCGACCCGTGAAACACCGTCTGCGATTGCAACCTGGCAGTGGCTGCGTCGTGACGTGGACAAGAAATACGATCCACGAGACGGTAATCTGATCGACTTTGGCCTGGGAGCCGGTATCACGCTGGATCGAGGCGAGCGCTTCTACCGCAGCAACTTGCGCTTGCAGCAATGGTGGCCCATCGGAGATCGGGATGTCTTGTCCATACGGGGCGAAGTCGGCAAAGTGTGGGGCATGACGGATCGGACGCCGCCGGATTTCGGTTATCGCACCGGGGGCGCACGCAGTATCCGGGGCTACAAATATCAAAGTATTGGTCTGCAACGCGGCGAGGCTGTGATTGGTGCGCCTGCCATGGCAGTTGCCAGTGTGGAATATACGCACTTTTTCACCAGCATGTATGGCATGCGGGCGTTTGTGGACGTGGGCGATGCCGCTCCCAGCTTTGGTGATATGAATTTAGCCTGGGGTTACGGTCTGGGGGCTGTGGTTCGTACTCCAGCCGGGCCCTTCAATCTTGATCTGGCCTATGGTCAGCGAGACAGGCGTGTCCGTTTGAGCTTTTCTTTGGGAATCGCATTTTAATGGCCTGGGTTCGGCGCTGGTTCCGGTATTTCGCCTTATGGGGCATCCCTTTCATTGTGGTTGCCCTGCTGTTGGTGTGCGGCTTTTTGTACTGGGTATTGGCCAGTCAGGTGGGGACACGCTGGGCGCTGCGCACGGCTTTGCCTTATGTACAAGGCAGCGCGCAAGGTGTGCGCGGAACCATCTGGGATGGGCTGAGCATCGATCATTTGGTGTTGGGCTTGCCCGATACTCATATCGATATCGAGCGTTTGCGCCTGGAGGCTAACTGGGACGAATTGTGGGACCGCCGCTTGCATGTGGTGGAGTTAAGTGCCCATAAAGTAGATGTGGCCTTGAGCACGTCGGATGCGCCCAAGTCTGATGAACCGTTCAAAATGCCGCAGCTGCCGGTCAGTATTGCGGTAGACAAGCTGGCACTTGGCCAGTTTTTGTTGTCCCAGGATGGCACCCCCTTGCCCGTGGCCCTAGCGGACTTGTCCTCGGCGCTGGCGCTGGAGTCGGACCGTGCGCAGCTACGCCTATACGATTTGATGGTGGCCAACGAGTCCATTCGTGCCGGCTTTCAAGGCGAGGTGGAGCTGGCGGGCTTGGAGGCGCCCTACCCGGCACGAGCTGATATACAAATTATTGCGCGTGGTTTAACTGCAGAGTCGCCCATTTGTGCCAAGCAGTATCTGCCCGCTTATGCGCAGCCTCACAAAACCAGCGCACCCGCGACAAAATCAGCCCCCGCTGATTCGTCCCGCAACGTGACTGGCTCTGCCAGCGCAGCGCCCGCTACCGCGCAAACCTCAGTCAAGGCGACGGAAACGTCCGCCAGCCCGTCTGTTGACTCAAAGGGAGCGTCAGCGGCTCAGGGTGCAGCCGCTCCCGAGCAGCACCATGATGCTCAGGGCGCTGCGGGGCTGATCCGTTCTGCACCGTCAAACGGTACAGGCGTGGTGCTTGACGAGCGTATCAAGGAGCCGGTTGCTGTTCCTGAGCCCGAGCCCTTGCCTGATTGTGTGGTGAATGCTCAGATCAAGCTGGATGGCTCTTTGGAGCAAGCGACCTTGTCCCTCACGGGGCAGGGTCAGGGCTACAGCCTGGATGTTCAGGCAGATTTGAGCCCCTTGGCTTCCGTGCCGGTCAGGCAGGCTCAGCTGGCGGTGAAGTTACCGGATGAATCCACGCTGGACGCGGACTTTACCTGGGACGCCACGCAGGACAGCGGGCACGTTCAGGACCATTTCAAAGGCCAGTTCCGCAGCGATAAGCTGGATTTACACGCCTTGTTGGGCGATGTTCTGCCCGATGCATTGATCAATACGCAAGGCCAGTTCGATGTGGTGCTGGCCGATAAAGAACAATTGCTCCGGGCAGATGTAGACATCCAGCTTTTGCAGGGTAGCCGTTGGAACAGGCAACCCGCTCTGGGACAGATCAAGGCCAAGGCGTCCGCGCCGGCTCAACCAGGTCAGCCCGACTGGTGGCGTTTGCTGAATGTCTCCGAGGTGCTTACGGATATGAAAGTGGGAGACAACCAGGTCCAGCTAAAAGGGGGGTTCGGCATGTCGGGTAAAGCCGAACTGGATTTGCTGGCCCGTATCCCACGCGCCGAGCAATTATGGCCTGGACTGGAGTTGGGCAAGGCGTCGGTACAAGGCCAATTGCGCGGGGACATCGCCCGTCATGTTTTGCAGTTAACTGCCCAGTACGATCTGGGCGGCAAGGCGAAAGGGCAGTTGGGTCAAGGTCTGGCCGAGGCGGATCTGGCCTTGGAAGGCGGCTGGCACTTTGCGGAACAGGGCCAGGCGGCATACTGGGACGGAAAAGTCAGTCGGCTGGTAGCCGATCATGCCGGTGTGGCACTGCGTTTGCAGTCCGCTCTTCCTGTACGCTTTACCGATGCGTTGCGGGCGCCCAAGACTCCCGCTCTGGAAACACAGGTTCGTTCTGGGGATCAAGACAGGACAGGCACCACCGCTCAGCAGGCGGCTGGGTTGGCGAAGAATGAGACGGCGTTGTCAACGTCGGATGAGGCGGCAGCACAGGCTGTCGCACAGCGAGAAGCCGGGTCACCAGCGCAAGCCAAACCCGGCCAGACGGATAAGGCGGGCACCCGCTCAGACAACGCCGGCAGGACATCGCAGGCTTCCGAGCCATTGGCTCCCTGGTCGGTTCGGGTTGGAGCTGCTACGGTGAGTACGTCTGTTGACGGAGAGTCGTGGATCAATCTACGGCACCAGGAATCCAGCTACCAGCCCGGCCAATGGGCCAGCCGCGGCGAGGTCCTGGACTTGGTGTTGTCCGAGCCCCGTATTGCCCGTTTGCTGCGCAAGGTGGGCATAGAGGAAAACACAGACAAAGACCAAGGGGGTGTCAGGATTGTCAAGCACAAGAAAACCCAGCCCCCGGAGATTGATCTTCAGGCGCGTTGGGATCTGAAGTTTGCCGGCGCTTTGTCGGGGCAGTTGCGTGTAGACCGTGTGGCCGGTGATGTGCAGGTCTTTGCTGATCCGCCCACCTCCCTGGGTCTGCAAGACCTGAGCGTTGTCGTCAACGCTAAGCCCGTCTCGGCCACCAGCAGTCGCCTGGATGCTCAACTGGACCTGCGTACCAAGGAAATGGGCTATTTGACCGCCAAGGCGCAGACGCAGATTCATGGGCTGGTCTTGAATGAAAACGATCGTAAAACCGTCAGCATTCAGGCCAATATTGATGATTTGAGCTGGACACGCCTGTTCCTGGGCGATGCCATGGAGTTGGGCGGGCGTTTGAATGCGGACGTCAATATTGATGTGGGCGCCAAATGGGCCTGGACCAGCCGGGGCACAGTAACGGGGCGCGAGCTGCGCTTTACCCGACTCGATGACGGTATTCGCCTGATTGACGGTGAGCTGGATGCCCGTTTTGATGGCGATGTCTTCAGGCTGGAGTCCTTGACCTTTCCCGCTCGTTTACGCGTGGAGCCCCAGGAGTGGCGTACGGCGACCTGGTTGAAAGAAAGCCCGGATGCCAAGGATGGCAAGCTGACTGTTGCGGGCCAGTGGAACCTGAGCACCCAGCAGGGAGCGTTTGATGTTGATATTTTCCGCTTCCCCATTTTGCAGCGTTCCGATCGTTACGCCATGATTTCCGGCAATATCAATCTGGACATGGAACTGCCCCGCATTGCCATTACTGGCAAGGTGGTGGCGGATGCTGGCTGGTTCAATCTGGACATGTTGGGCGGCATTCCCACCGTAGACAGCGATGTGGTGATTGTGCGGGCCGGTGATGAGCCTGCCGCTGAGCCATCTGCCGCCACGACGGACATGAGCCTGCAAATTGATGTCGATCTGGGACCCCGTTTTTACCTGACTGGTTATGGCGTGAACTCGGGTCTGGTGGGCAGTCTGAGAATCACCATGATGGACGGCAAACTGACGGGTATCGGGGCCTTGCGCACTCGGGGTGGGCGGATCGAACTGTATGGGCAGAAACTGTTGCTCAGACGCGGTACGGTGACGTTTCAGGGCGATATCACCTCTCCGATCCTGGACATTGAAGCCTTGCGTACCGGCCAGGCTGTAGAGGCAGGTGTTAAGGTAGTGGGGACGGCCCGCAAACCCCGAATCGACTTGGTGTCCTATCCAGAAGTCAGCGAGGTTGAAAAACTGTCCTGGTTGCTGCTGGGCCATGGCCCGGATGACTCCGGTGGTGATATGGCGTTGCTGCTCAGTGTAGGCACTTCCTTTCTGGGAGATGGCGAGCCTTTCTACCGCAAGTTCGGTATTGATGAGGTGTCCATGCGCTCGGGCGATCTGGGCAGTGCGGGCAGCATCTTGCCGGTGGAAAGTGTGGTCAAATCCCTGAACAGCGGCACCAGCAACGAAGAGCGCAAGTTCATTGCCATTACCAAGGCATTGACGGCTGATTTTTCGGTCAGCCTGGAGCAGGCCATGGCCGATACCGGCACCGTGGGTCGGGCCAGTTACCGCCTGGCACGGGGCCTGACCGCTGAAGTCAGTATCGGCACCGTCAATGGTCTGGCCCTGATTTACCGCTGGTTCTCGAAGGATTGAGGCGGACTTGTCTGGCGCAAAGCGGACAGGCAATTGTGGTGCAAAGACAAATTTGCATCGCAGTTGCCTTGTGCAAGTCTCTAAACGATAAAATAACCGGTTACTGATTTAAGGCGGCTAATTTCTTATGAGTATCAAAAGCGACCGTTGGATTCGGCGGGCTGCTGCCCAAGGCATGATCGAGCCTTTCGAGCCAGGCCAGGTGCGCAGTGTGGACGGTCAGCGCATCGTCAGCTACGGCACTAGCAGCTATGGTTACGATGTGCGCTGTGCCAACGAATTCAAGATTTTTACCAACATCAACTCGACCATCGTCGACCCCAAGGCGTTTGATGAAAAGTCCTTTGTGGATTTTGTCGGTGATGTGTGCATTATCCCGCCCAACTCCTTCGCTCTGGCCCGCACGGTTGAATACTTTCGTATTCCCCGCAGTGTGCTGACGATGTGTCTGGGCAAAAGCACCTATGCCCGTTGCGGCATCATTGTGAACGTGACCCCGCTGGAACCCGAATGGGAAGGCCATGTCACGCTGGAGTTTTCCAACACCACTCCGCTGCCCGCCAAGATTTACGCGGGGGAAGGGTGTGCCCAGATGCTGTTCTTTGAAAGCGATGAAGTGTGCGAAGTCTCGTACCGCGACCGTGGCGGTAAATATCAAGGTCAGCTGGGCGTCACCTTGCCCCGTACCTAGGAGTTCTGGATGAAGTTTCGTTTTCCTATCGTCATCATCGACGAAGACTACCGTTCCGAAAATACGTCGGGTCTGGGTATTCGAGCCCTGGCTGCGGCGATAGAGGCCGAAGGCGTGGAGGTTCTCGGGGTCACCAGCTATGGTGACCTTAGTTCTTTTGCGCAACAGCAAAGCCGCGCGAGCGCCTTCATTTTGTCGATTGATGATGAGGAATTCGATGTGGATTCCCCAGAAGATGTCGCCAATGCGATCAAGAACCTGCGCTCCTTTATTGGCGAGCTGCGGTTTCGCAACGAGGACATCCCCATCTATCTGTATGGCGAGACGCGAACTTCGCAGCATATCCCCAACGATATTTTGCGCGAATTGCACGGCTTTATTCACATGTTCGAGGACACGCCCGAGTTCGTGGCGCGTCACATTATCCGTGAAGCACGTTCCTACCTGGAAAGTCTGGCGCCGCCGTTTTTTCGCGAACTGGTCAAATATGCATCGGACGGTTCCTATTCCTGGCACTGCCCGGGGCACTCGGGTGGCGTGGCCTTTCTGAAAAGCCCGGTTGGGCAAATGTTTCACCAGTTCTTTGGTGAAAACATGCTGCGCGCGGACGTCTGTAATGCGGTGGACGAGCTGGGGCAGTTGCTGGACCATACCGGTCCGGTCGCGGATGCCGAGCGCAATGCCGCGCGCATTTTCCATGCTGATCACTGCTTTTTCGTCACGAACGGCACGTCCACGTCCAACAAGATCGTCTGGCATGCCAACGTCGCCAACAATGATGTGGTGGTGGTCGATCGCAACTGCCATAAGTCGATTCTGCACGCCATCACCATGACGGGCGCCATCCCGGTGTTCTTGCGCCCTACGCGCAATCACCTGGGGATTATTGGCCCCATCCCGCAAGAGGAGTTCTTGCCGGAAAACATTGCACGCAAGATCGAGGCGAACCCCTTTGCCAGCAAGGCCAAGAATAAGAAACCCCGTATTTTGACGCTGACGCAAAGTACCTATGACGGGGTGATCTACAACGTGGAAATGATCAAGGAAACACTGGATTCCAAGATCCCTACGCTGCACTTTGATGAGGCCTGGTTGCCGCATGCGGCCTTCCATGACTTCTATCACGACATGCATGCGATTGGGGCGGACCGTCCACGTACCAAAGACACCATGATTTACGCCACGCATTCCACGCACAAAATGCTGGCCGGCTTGTCGCAGGCGTCCCAGATTACGGTACAGGATGCGGAAAACCGACCGCTGGACCGTAACGTGTTCAATGAAGCCTATCTGATGCACACCAGCACCAGCCCGCAGTACGCCATTATTGCGTCCTGCGATGTGGCGGCAGCCATGATGGAGCCACCGGGTGGCACTGCTCTGGTTGAGGAAAGCATTTGCGAGGCCATGGACTTTCGCCGTGCCATGCGCAAGGTGTCCAAGGAGTACGGCGAGAACGACTGGTGGTTCAAGGTATGGGGCCCTGACACGCTGCCCGAGGAAGGCATAGGCGAGCGCGAGGACTGGATTTTGCGCTCCGATGCGGAATGGCATGGCTTTGGCAAGTTGTCCACCAACTTCAATATGCTGGACCCGGTCAAGGCGACAGTCGTCACACCCGGTCTGGATATTTCTGGCACCTTTGCCGAGCAGGGCATCCCGGCCGCTCTGGTGTCCAAATACCTGGCCGAGCATGGCGTGGTGGTGGAAAAAACCGGCCTGTATTCCTTTTTTATCCTGTTCACCATTGGCATCACCAAAGGTCGCTGGAATACCTTGCTGACCGCCTTGCAACAGTTCAAGGACGACTACGATCGCAACCAGCCCATGTGGCGCATCTTGCCGGATTTTTGCAAGGCTCAGCCCACCTATGAACGCATGGGCTTGCGTGACCTGTGTCAGCAGATTCACCAGGCTTACCGCAAGTACGATCTGGCCCGCCTGACTACCGAGGTTTACCTGAGCGATATGATTCCTGCTCTGAAACCGTCGGATGCGTATGCCAAGATGGCGCATGGCGATATCGAGCGCGTGGGCATTGATGAGCTCGAGGGCCGGGTGACCGGTGTGTTGCTGACTCCTTATCCTCCCGGTATTCCTTTGCTGATACCTGGCGAACGCTTTAACTCCCGCATTGTGGAGTACCTGCAGTTTGCGCGCGAGTTCAATGCGCGTTTTCCCGGCTTTGAAACCTATGTGCATGGACTGGCGCAGGATATTGGCCCCGATGGACTGCCGCGCTACTACGTAGATTGCGTGCTTGAGTCTGAACCCAACGAGTAAATTTGCGTGATCCCTTTTTTTGATGTGGCCGTCATAGGCGCAGGTGCAGCCGGCATGATGGCTGCCAGTATCGCAGGCCAGCGCGGCCTGCGAGTGGTATTGATTGATCACGCTGAAAAGCTGGCCGAGAAAATCCGTATTTCCGGTGGAGGACGTTGCAACTTCACCAATACGGGCACGTCGCCCGAGAACTTCCTGTCCAAAAACCCGCACTTTTGCCGTTCAGCGCTGGCCGGTTATACCCCGCAGGATTTCTTGCAGCTGGTGCGCGACTATCGCATTGGCTTTCATGAGAAGCACAAAGGTCAGCTGTTTTGTGATGACTCCAGCGAGTCCATTATCCAGATGCTGCGTCAGGAATGTCTGAAAGGGCAGGTGTCCTGGCGCATGCCTTGTTCCGTTCAGTCCATCGGTCGTACTGAGCAAGGCTTTGTGTTGCGCACCAGTCAGGGTGAGCTCAATGCCCTGCAAGTCGTTATTGCGACAGGGGGCATGGCCATTCCGCAGTTGGGTTCTACGGACTATGCCCTGCGTGTGGCGCGTCACTTCGGTCTGAAAGTAATTGAGCCCCATCCCGCACTGGTGCCCCTGACTTTCGACGGTCGTGACTGGAAGCCATTTTCTGCCCTGAGTGGCGTGGCGTTGGAAGTGGAAGTCAGTACCGGGCAGGGTAAGCAGCGCCAGGCTTTTCTGGAAGACCTGTTGTTTACGCATCGCGGCTTGTCAGGGCCGGGTATTTTGCAGATTTCCAGCTACTGGCAGCCAGGTGAGAGCATTTGTGTGGATCTGGCACCGGGCCAGGACATTGCCCAGCAGTTGCTGGACTTGAAGGCGGGGAATCGCCAGCAGTTGGTGACGGTGTTGTCGACATTGTGGCCGCGTCGTTTGGTGGAGCAGTGGCTCGATACCTCGGAGCTGTTGCCCAAGGGCGTAGGCCAACAACGTCTGGCCGATTTGCCGGATCGCGTCTTGCGTTCCGTGGGGCAAGTGATTAATGCCTGGGCGTTGAAGCCCAGTGGCACTGCAGGCTATAAAAAGGCGGAAGTGATGAGCGGCGGCGTGGATACCCGTGAGCTCAATCAGAAAAGCATGGAAGCACGCAAGGTTCCTGGCCTGTTCTTTATTGGCGAAGCGGTGGATGTTACCGGTTGGCTGGGCGGGTACAACTTTCAATGGGCTTGGGCTTCGGCAGCGGCTTGTGCGCGGGCACTGAAGGCGCAGGCGGCTTAATGTTAAGCAAGCGGGTGAAGACGGCAGGGCCCCGATTGGGTGGCCGTTTTTGAAATCAACACAGGTGTTGGCTGGTTAGTCAGGGAGGCAATATGCAACTGCCAGTAGATAGAAAGTACGTAGCAAGTCATGAGTGGGCCAAGGAGGAAGGCGGAGTTGTGCTGGTAGGCATTACTGACTTTGCGCAGGACCAGTTGGGTGATTTGGTTTTTGTCGGGGACTTCACTCCTGGGACCCGGCTGGCCGCCGGTCAGACGGCAGGGGTGGTGGAATCGGTGAAAGCTGCTTCCGATATTTATGCGCCGGTTTCGGGTGAGTTGGTGGAGTTCAACCAAGCCTTGTCGGATGCGCCGCACCTGTTGAATGAAGCCCCGTTCGATACCTGGATTTTCAAGCTCAAGGCTGATAATCCGGCGGATCTGGACGGTTTGCTGGATGGTCCGGCTTACGCGGCGGTCGCGGAGTAAGCCAGACGTAGAGCCCGTACGAATGCAGTTTGGCCTTGCCTGATGCAGGCGGACTGATCGGAAAAAAGCCTGAATCCGTTTGACGGGTTCAGGCTTTTTATTTGGCTTCGGGCGTCAGCAGGGGGGTGCGCAGAGGCCCCGGTGCTTGCTTGAAGCCCGTGCCTGACGCCTGTCCCGACAACTGAAGCGATGCGAAGCCCGAGCCAGGGTTTTTGGGCTTTGGTGACTGTCAGCTCGATAGAGCGGTGGTGGTCAAAGGCTTGCAAGGCATGAAAAACAACGCCTTGACCTCATTGCCAGGAAGTCACGCGCCGCATAGTGACTAAGCGCCCCGCTCGTTGCTCTACGGCTTTCTTAGCGGCGACGATAGGTGACATAGTCGTAAGTAAAGCCATTTTCCTCAGGCTGGGGAAGGCGTTCAATTTCTTCCCACTCACCTTCCGGCAGTATCGGGAAGAAGGTGTCGCCGTCCACCTCTGCCTTGATTTCAGTGGCAATCAGCTCCTGAGCGATGGGCAGGGCCAGACGGAAAAGCTGTTCGCCGCCAATCACGCAAACGGTGTCATAACCGGGGCAGGCCGCCAGAGCATCGTCCAGATTGCTGAAAACCTGCGCGCCCTGGGCCTGATAGTCCGCATTGCGGCTGATCACCAGATTCGGGCGACCCGGCAAGGGCCGGCCCAGCGACTCCCAGGTCTTGCGGCCCATGATGATGGGCAAACCCATGGTCACACGCTTGAAGTGCTGCAGGTCGGACGGCAGACGCCAGGGCAGGTCCTGATCTTTGCCAATGCAACGGTTGGCCGCATACGCGACAACCAGACGGATAAGTGGGAGGGTGCTCATACGGCAACGGGCGCCTTGATATGGGGGTGAGGATCGTAATCGGTGATCTCGAAGTCTTCGTACTCGTACTCAAACAGGCTGGCCGGCTTGCGCTTGATGGTCAGCTTGGGGTAGGGGCGCGGGTCGCGTGAGAGCTGCAGTTCAGCCTGCTCGAAGTGGTTCGAGTACAGGTGGCAGTCGCCTCCGGTCCAGATGAAATCGCCGACCTCCAGATCACATTGCTGGGCCACCATGTGGGTCAGCAAGGCGTAGCTGGCAATGTTGAATGGCACACCCAGGAAAATATCCGCGCTGCGCTGGTAGAGCTGGCAGGAGAGCTTGCCGTTGGCAACGTAGAACTGGAACAGGGCATGGCAAGGGGGCAGGGCCATCTGATTGACATCGGCCACATTCCAGGCAGAAACGATCAGGCGGCGCGAGTCGGGATTGTTGCGAATCTGCTCTACCACCTGGCTGATCTGGTCAATATGACGCCCATCGGGAGTGGGCCAGGAGCGCCATTGCACGCCGTAGACGGGGCCCAGATTGCCGTTCTCGTCAGCCCACTCGTCCCAGATAGAGACGCCACGCTCTTGCAGCCACCGCACGTTGGAGTCGCCGCGCAAAAACCATAGCAACTCGATAAAGATGCTGCGGGTGTGCAGCTTCTTGGTGGTGATCAGTGGAAAGCCCTGCGACAGATCGAAGCGCATTTGGTGGCCAAATACCGAGTTCGTACCGGTGCCGGTGCGATCCCCTTTGGGAGTGCCTTGGGTGTAGACCAGGCGCAGCAGGTCTTCGTAGGGATAAAGGGACATGGCGAACTCAGGCTTGCTCAATAGCGACGGAATAAGTGATCTCGGCGGTCTTGCCCAACATGGCCGAGGCTGAACAGTACTTGTCATGCGACAGCTGCACGGCACGCTCGACGGCGGCTTGAGGCAGGTCCTTGCCGGTCACCACAAAAGTGAAATGAATCTTGGTAAAGACTTTGGGATCGGTGTTGGCGCGTTCAGCCGTCAGTTTGACCTGACAGCCGGTAATGGCATGACGACCTCGCTTGAGAATCAGCACCACGTCGTACGCTGCGCAGCCGCCTGCGCCGGTCAGCAACATTTCCATGGGTCGGGGAGCCAGATTATTGCCGCCTCCTTCGGGAGCGCCGTCCATGGCCGTCACATGACCGCTGCCCGTACGGGCAACAAACAGCATGCCGTCCTTGCCGCCCCAGTCGATTGTGCATTCCATATGAATTCCTTTGTTGTCAGTGCGAGCCAAGACTCGTCAGTAGATTGTCAGGGGTGATTGTACTTTTTGACGCGCTCGCGTGCAGCGTCCGCATCTGACCTGTGGGGCGATGGCTACTGCCACTGAACGGCATGCCGGTGCTTGTCGTCCTGTTCCAGGCCCATATAAGAAAAACCGTATGGACAAATCGGGGCAGAACCACGCTCTTTGTAAGATTTAGACTGGTTTTGTTGATTGTCCTAGGATAAACTTCGGAGCGGTACACGGCATTTTGAAACAGATATGTCACACGGGTTTACCCTCGCCTATAATGACAGTCGCCCGTATACCAAAAAATGTCGTGCTCGTATTTGTCCTGTCTCAATAAACCTTGCTTTCAATGGGGGCTTTATTCAGACGTCACAGACGGGTGTTTTAACATGACGGCTCTCGCGACCTAGGCAGTCGCAGATTTTTTGCGTCCATGCTCTTTCGATCTGCGACGCGTCAAGTGCCGCCGAGCTGCTTGGCAGCTTCACATTAACCAGGCCTGGATCATTGTGAATACCGTTTCAATACTGCTACTAGCTTTCATATTGTCCGTTACCGGACTTTTTGTCTTCATCTGGTCGTTACGTCGTAACTTCTTTGACCACAGTCCCGCCGCCTCGCGAGAAATTTTCTCCAAAGGCGAGATCGGGCAGGTAGATGACCCTTCCGCCACCCCTGAACAACGTCAGGCACTTCAAGATGAAATGGGCCACAAGACCATTTCTGCTGAGGATCGTCAGGCGCTGAGCGTTGAACTGGCAGAACGTGTGGAAGCCGACCGCTCCACCGCGTCGGTCACCTTCATTTTGCTGGCCTGTTCGGTGTTCTGGCTGATTGTGGCCTCGACCGCGGGTCTGATCAGCTCGATCAAGCTGCATGAGCCCGAGTTCTTGACGCAACACGCCTGGATGACGTTCGGCCGTATGCGCACCCTGCACCTGAATGCGGTCGCTTATGGTTGGGCCCCGATGGCCGCCTTTGGCGTTGCCATGTGGATGCTGCCCCGTCTGCTCAAGACCCCCCTGATTGGTGCCCGATACGCCATCACCGGCGGTGTCTTGTGGAACCTGGGTCTGGTCGGTGGGCTGACCTGTATTGCGATGGGTATTACTGACGGCATGGAATGGCTGGAAATGCCCTGGCAGGTTGATATCCTGATGGTTATTGGCGGCGCGCTGGCAGCCATGCCTTTGATCTTCACTTTGCAAAACCGTCGTGCCCACCATCTGTATGTGTCGGTGTGGTACATGGGCGCGGCGCTGTTCTGGTTCCCCATCCTGTTCCTGGTCGGCAACCTGCCAGCCGTACACGTGGGTGTTGAGCAGGCAACCATGAACTGGTGGTTTGGTCACAACGTGCTGGGTCTGTTCTACACTCCGATGGCCCTGGCGTCGGTGTACTACTTCCTGCCCAAGATCATCGGTCAGCCCATCAGCTCCTACAACCTGTCTCTGGTGGGTTTCTGGGGTCTGGCGTTTTTCTACGGTCAGGTCGGTGGTCACCACCTGGTTGGCGGCCCTGTGCCGCAGTGGATGGTGACGCTGTCGATTGTGCAAAGCATGATGATGATCATTCCCGTGCTGGCTTTCTCGATTAACCAGCACTACACCATGAAAGGTCACTTCCGCACCCTGATTCACTCGCCCACCCTGCGCTTTATCGTGCTGGGCGGCATGATGTACACCGTCAGCTCCATTCAAGGTTCCTTTGAGGCGCTGCGCAGCATCAACACAATCACCCACTTCACGCACTTCACGGTGGCCCACGCCCATATCGGCTTGTACGGCTTCTTTACGATCGTGATGTTCGGCGCCATTTACTACGTGATGCCGCGCGTGATGTCCTGGGAATGGCCTTACCCTAAACTGATCTCCCTGCACTTCTGGCTGGTGGTGATCGGTTTTGCCATCTACGCAATCGGCCTGAGCATTGGCGGCTGGCTGCAAGGTCTGGCGATGCTGGACCCTGCCAAAGCCTTCATGGAATCGGTCTTTGTCACGATGCCTTATCTGAAGTCGCGCTCGATTGGTGGTGGTTTGATGACTTTGGGTCACCTTGTGTTTGCCTTCCACTTTGTGGCAATGGCTTTGCGCTATGGCAGCCGTCGTATTGGTCCAGCCCTGTTTCACCAGCGCTCGGCAACTCGCAATGTAGTGGAGGCATGATTTAGTCATGGAAAGCGAATACAAACTATTGGGCGGCGCCATGGTGACGCTGGCCCTGGCCACATCGGCTCTGGTCGTTGTTCCTTACCTGCAGGTTGAGAAGGTGGAGCCCTCTCCGGGGCTCAAGCCCTACACCGAGGTGGAACTGCGCGGCCGTCAGCAGTACATCGACATGGGCTGTGTGTACTGTCACTCGCAGCAGCCACGCAGCCAGAACCAGGCTCCTGACTTTCAGCGCGGCTGGGGTCGTGCCTCGGTGGCCGGTGACTACTACTACGACACGCCGCACCTGCTCGGTACCATGCGTACCGGTCCCGATTTGCTCAATATCGGCGCCCGTCAGCCTAGCGTGGACTGGCACCTGGGGCACTTGTACCAGCCTCGCGCTTATACCCCTGGCAGCAATATGCCGTCCTATCCTTTCATGTTCGAGCTCAAGGACAAGGCTGACGAGGGCGATAAAGTTGTGAATCTGCCTGGCGATTTTGCCCCTGAAGGCAAGGTGGTGGTAGCCAAGCAAGAAGCCCTGGACCTGGTTCAATACCTGTTGGCGCTGGATCGTACGTATCCCGTATCGCCCGCCAGCGTTATCAAATAAGCAGGCATTGTTGAGCTAGTGCGCCCCGCAAGGCGGGGCGCCTCGGAGAATTAGAATGAGCGACAATCGTAAATATGACGCGCAGTTGCGCGAAAATGCGGATCCGGAAGAAAACGCGGCGCCTATCCCCTGGGTCGTCCTGGTGATTATTGCCGGTCTGTTCCTGTGGGGCATCTACTACATTTTCAGCAGCGATCTGAGTCACGACGCCACAGTGGGCGACAACCGTATCGTTGCCGATTTCGAGCTGCCAGAAGGCGCCGTGGATGGTCAGCAATTGTTTGTGGCCCAATGTGCGGCCTGTCACCAGGCAACCGGTGCTGGTGTGCCGGGCGTATTCCCGCCCCTGGTTGGTTCGGAGTGGGTGCTGCGCAAGCCAGAAGTTTTGGTCCAGATCATGCTGCACGGTATTGTTGGCGAACTTACGGTCAAGGGTAATAAGTACAATGGAGCGATGCCCGAGTTCCGCGAGAAGTTCAATGACGAGGAATTGACGGCAGTGGTCAATTACCTGCGTACTGAATTAGGTGGCAACAGTGCTGATCCTGTGGATGTGGCCTTTGTCAAAGCCGAACGTGAAAAAACTGCTGATAAAACTGATCCCTGGAATGGGGATGCCGACCTGGCTCCCATGGAAGAGTAGGACTGAAATGATGGGCCAGAGATGAGACTGTTTCTAAGTATTCTCCTGGTTGTTGCCCTGGGTATCGGGGCTCTGGCCCACCTGACACAAGGCTTTACTGCCTTGACCGCCGAGACAGCCCGTCGCAATGACGTGGCTGCCTCCCCGCGCTTGATATCCGATGTAGAGGTACTGCTTCCGACCGGGGGTAGTACGCCGCTAAGTTCCTTGTTGCAAAACGATGGTCGCATCACCATCGTCAACTTCATCTACACCCGTTGCGTCACGCTTTGTCTGGCGATGGGCTCGGAGTATCAGCAGCTGCAAAAAGCAATTCTGGACGAAGGCCTGCAGGACCGTGTGCGCCTGTTGAGTATCAGCTTCGATCCTACCGATTCGCCCGATCATTTGCGCCGTTACAGCAAAACCATGAAAGCCGATCCGGCTGTCTGGCAGTTCGTGACCATGATGCCAGGGGAACAGCGCCAGCGTGTACTGGATGATTTTGGCATCATCGTGATTCCCGCTCCCTTCGACGAGTACGAGCATAATGCGGCCTACCACGTCGTCAGCCCCGAGCCGCGCCTGGGGCGAATCGTGGACTATGGCGAACCCATGCTGGCCCTGGCCTATGCTAAACGGGCCTTAGAGGACCTGGACAAGAAGGAGGACCGGTAATGTCGTTGAAACGTGTTGTTGCGCCCTCCACGATACGTCCCTATTTGGGCAGCGCACTGGCGTTGCTGGCCGCCGTGCTGTTTGCTGCTGCTGCATACTGGGACCGCCCCCTGACTGCCTCCATGAGCCTGCATATGCTGGTTCATATCCCGCTACTGGTCCTGTCCGGTGTCGCCTTGCAGTCGGCCTTGCGTTACCAGGGTGTGGGCCGCTCGGCCTTTGTGCAGTCCTTGCTGCGTCCCTACTACGCCCTGAATGAATACGGTTTGCCCGGTTTGATCCTGGTCAGCTTTGCTGCGGCTTACTGGATGGTCCCCAAAGCGCTGGACGATGTTCTGGTGTCGCCTCTCATGGCAACGGCCAAGTATATTGGCCTGGTGCTGATGGGCATGGTGTTCATGGAATCCTGGCGTCGCGCCCATCTGGTGTTTCGCTTGTTCTTTTTTGGTAACTTCAGCTGGATGATGGCGATTGTAGGTTTGTTGTATTACGACAATCCGGTTCGCCTGTGTAATTTCTATCTGCAGTCCGATCAGGAAATTGCCGGCATAGGTCTGGTCATCATGGCATGTGTCTTGCCTTTGCTGTGGCTCTTGTCCGAAAGCAAGGCTGTGATCGCCTTTTTGCGGCAATAATACCCCTCTATTTTGTTTTGCAGGTGTCCCTATGAGCCATACTGTTTCCAACAGCGATACCCGCTTGTACCGGCGCAATAACTTTTTTGATCAGATTCTCGGCGAGACCAATCGGGCTCTGGAAGTCCTTGGGCGTTCGGTCCGAGCATCACGTCCCAATCCGGCAGGCAAGGAAGTGTCCGAGATCAGTGTCGACGAGGCTCGTCATGCTGCTGGACTAATGCGTGTTAACCATGTGGGCGAAATTTGCGCTCAAGCCTTGTATCGCAGTCAGGCCATGTTGTGCAAAGATCCCCAGGCAACTGATGTGCTGCTGCAAGCCGCGCAGGAAGAGGTAGATCACCTGGCCTGGTGCGATGACCGTCTGCGTGAACTGGAGAGCCGCCCCAGCGTGTTCAACCCCTTGTGGTATGCCGGCTCTTTTGCCTTGGGCTTGCTCGCCAGCCGTGCGGGTGTGCCGTATAACCTGGGTTTCATGGCCGAAACCGAACGTCAGGTGGAAGAGCATCTGGAAAGTCACCTGGAGTCTTTGCCCGTCAATGATCATCGTTCCCGCCGCATCGTAGAGAAAATGCGGGATGACGAGATCGAACATCGGCGTACGGCAGAAAATCACGGTGCAGTGGGTCTGCCACCTCCGGTGAAGACCCTGATGCGCATGATGTCTAAAGTGATGACGACCACGGCGTATCGTTTGTAATGCTTGTGCCGGGAGCGTGGCAAAAGCAGATTTTCAGTCTGATTCTCTGGCGGTAGAGGCGGGCCCATGACGGGCCCGCTTTTCAATGCAGGTGCAGGGCACGCAGAAATTCCAGGCGCAGGGGGAGCCAGGCAAGCAGCCTGGACCGGGTCCGGTGCATCAACGGCCTAGAAGGGACTTCAGCGCCCGAAACGCTCAGTATCGATACTATGGCTGGCGGGCCACCGCGATGAGGGGCTCCAGACGCTCGCGCTGCGCTTTTTCTTGTTTGTGAAGCTCGACAAACTTGTCACTGTCTCGATAGTACAGACCGCTGACGGGCTGTACTTTCTCCAATGCGGCACGCAATTCCCTGATGTAGTCATTGTCTGTGTGAATTTCGCCAGTCAGGCGGGCAATTCCACGGTCGCGCTCTTCAAACATGGGATTGCATTGCACAACAGTGGCACTCCATCCTTCATTGAAGTCGGCCTGTATGCCCGCTGTGAGTCCGCGAGCGTGTCCCATAGCCTAACCCAGTGATTTGGCGAGGTATTCATTTCCGAAGCGACCTGTCCTGTCAGCGTTTCACTTGTTGTGCGCATGGGCAGTGAGGCACGGGAGAGGTGCACGATTGCGGTTTTATGAGAGGGCAAAATGCAGGCATTATGCTGATTTGCCTGATGTCGGACTGCCGCTCTTGAACCCTGTTTCGGCGGCTTAGGGTTAACGACTAGATACCCGATCAAGAATTTGCGCTAGGAAATTGATGTATTAAAGCGACAAGATCAGCGTCTAAGGGTTTTCCACGGTATTTATCTTGCATTGCACCATTTTTGTAGGTAGACTTTAGTTATTGGATGTTGAAAAGAAAGCAGGAAAAACAAGCGTAATAACCCTTAGCTTTCTGGCTCGATATTGTATCTGGTAGCCCAACTTGCCACGATTGTCTCCTCCACCCTCCTCCTTTGGTGGATTTGCCCGAGATCTTTAGATCTCGGGTTTTTTTTTGTCCGTATCCGTGCAACTTTGTTCTTAGGGCTTGTTATGTCCATGCATGATGCTGGCGCCTGACGGTAAAAAAACCTTGTCCAGCATAGTGATGGACAAGGTTTTTTTGACCTGCTTTGGACGAACTTACTTTTGTGGGACGGTCGCCACGTGCAGCAAGTTAGTGCGTCCACTGGTGCCAAAGGGGACACCGGCAATCATCACGATCGTATCGCCGCCCTGGGCGAACTCGTGTTGCGCTGCCATATCAGTCGCATGATCGATCATTTCGCCCAGATCACTGACATCCTCGCAGGGAATGGCATGCACGCCCCAGGCAAGGCTTAGACGGCGTGCGGTTTCCACACGGGGCGTCAGTGCCAGGATAGGGGCGATGGGCCGTTCACGACTGGCGCGCAAGGCGCTAAAGCCGGTGGTGGTGTAGGCCACATTCGTTGCGGGTTCCAGAATGCTGGCCACACGACGCAGGGCGCAGCAGATCGCGTCTGCGGTGCTGGCTTCTGCCGTGCTGTGGTTGGCTTCCAGAATGGTGCGCCAGCTGGGATCGTTTTCGATCTCCTTGATGATGCTGTCCATGATGGATACCGCTTCCAACGGAAACTGGCCGGAGGCCGATTCGGCGGACAGCATGACGGCGTCAGCACCCGAGTAGATGGCGGTAGCCACGTCGGAGGCTTCGGCGCGTGTGGGAACCGGCGAGGTGATCATGGATTCCAGCATCTGTGTGGCGACGACTACCGGACGGCCTGCCGCGCGGGCAGTACGCACGATTTGGCGCTGCAACACAGGTACGCGCTGGGGTGGAACTTCCACGCCCAGGTCGCCACGTGCCACCATCACGCCATCGCACAGCTGGACGATTTCCTCCAGGTGTTCGAGTGCCTGTGGCTTTTCCAATTTGGCCATGATCCAGGCCTTGTCGCCGATCAGCTCGCGGGCTTCACGAATGTCGCCAGGACGTTGTACAAAGGACAGGGCAACCCAGTCTACGCCCAGTTCAAGACCAAATTTCAGATCGATCAGGTCTTTTTCGGTCAAAGGCGAGATAGGCAGTACCACGCCGGGTACGTTCACGCCCTTGCGGTCGGACAGCGGGCCGCCGACCATGACCGTGGTTTCTGCAAAATCCGGACCAAAGCTGTCCACACGCAGACGCAGCTTGCCGTCATCGAGCAGCAGGTCTGTCCCGTCTTCCAGAGCCGCGAAGATCTCGGGGTGAGGCAGGTAGGCACGCTGGCTGGTTCCCTCGGCGGGGTCCAGATCCAGGCGGAATTTCTGGCCGG
Organism: Alcaligenes ammonioxydans; assembly: GCF_019343455.1. Taxonomy (NCBI): domain Bacteria; kingdom Pseudomonadati; phylum Pseudomonadota; class Betaproteobacteria; order Burkholderiales; family Alcaligenaceae; genus Alcaligenes; species Alcaligenes ammonioxydans. Next base: position 572,792 of record NZ_CP049362.1, read on the forward strand.
TTTCCAGTGTCACGCGGCCATCTTTCATTTTGCCAACGCGCAGCTTGGGACCTTGCAGGTCCATCAGAATACCGATACTGCGACCGGTTTCCTTTTCAATCTGACGAATGGTGTGATAGCGCGCGGCATGGTCTTCATGTGTGCCGTGGCTGAAGTTCAGGCGGAACACATCAGCGCCGGCCTCGAACAGTTCACGAATGCGTTCTGGCGTAGAACTGGCAGGACCCAGGGTAGCCAGAATGCGGGAATGACGTTGACGTTTCATGGGTTGTTGTCCTTAGGGGGATCGATAGCTCAAAGAGCAGCGATACCGGCGCGGGCGATCTGAGCGTCTTCGGGTGCTTTCACGCCGGACACGCCGACAGCACCAATCACTTGACCGTCCACCACGATTGGCTCGCCGCCCTCCAGTGGTGTGATGGGCATGGACAGAGCGGCAAAGCGACCATTGTTGACCATGTCTTCAAAGACCTTGCTGGGTTTGCCACCGCCCAGCACGCAGGTTTGCGCTTTTGCCGGGGCAACCTGGGCGCTCATCAGGGGAGCGCCATCCATGCGTTGCATCCACAGCGCATGACCGCCCGCGTCGCAAATGGCGATGCTGACGGCCCAGTTGTTTTTCAGTGCTTCTTGCTCGGCTGCAGCGGCCATTTTTTTGACATCGGTCAGGGTCAGTGCTTTTGTGTCTCTCATGTCCATTTCCTTTAAGAAAAGCGTTAATCGCTAGGGGATAAAACCAGAATTGCGCGAAAATCGTTGACATTGGTCAGGGTCGGACCCGTAACCAAGGCATCGTCCAGGGCTTCAAAAAAGCCGTGACCATCATTATTGTCCAGACTGGCCCTGGGGCGTATACCTTGTTGCCAGGCACGCTCCAATGTGTCGGGACCGCAGAAGGCACCGGCAATCTCTTCCTGGCCATCTACCCCGTCAGTATCGCCTGCCAGACCATAAATGTCGGCTGCGCCGTTCAAGGCGATCGCCGTGGACAGCAGAAACTCCACATTGCGACCGCCACGGCCCTGGCCACGCAAGGTCACGGTGGTTTCTCCGCCAGAGAGCAGGACGCAGGGAGCCTGGGCGGGCTGCCCGTGTTTGGCCACGCTCAGGGCAATGCCGGCCATGACCTTGCCGACCTCGCGGGCCTCGCCCTCAATGCTGTCGCCCAACAGGACCGGGTGGACACCGCTGGCCTGGGCGACCCGAGCGGCAGCCTGCAAAGCCAGTTGCGGCGTGGCTACCAGATGGGTGGTGACATGAGCCAGGCGAGGGTCATCGGGCTTGATGGTTTCGCCTTCGCCACTTTCCAGCCGGGCACGGGCAGCGGCAGGGATGTCAATGCCATAGCGCTGAATGATGTCCAGCGCTTGTGCGCAGGTGGTGGGATCGGCCACCGTGGGACCCGACGCGATGTCCATGGGCTGGTCGCCCGGGACGTCCGAAATGAGCAGGTTCAGGACACGGGCAGGCGCACAGGCCGCCGCCAGACGCCCCCCTTTGATGGCCGACAGGTGGCGACGCACCGTGTTCATCTCACCAATCGAGGCGCCCGATTTCAGCAAGGCCTTATTGATGGCTTGCTTGTCGGCCAAGGTAATGCCTTCTCCGGCTAAAGGCAGCAGAGACGAACCGCCGCCGGAAATAAGACAGATCACCAGGTCATCTTCAGTGAGATTGCTGACTGTTCGCAAAATTTCGCGGGCGGCATCTTCGCCAGCCTGGTCAGGCACAGGGTGAGACGCTTCCAAAATGGTGATGTGGTCGCAGGGTACGCTGTAGCCGTAGCGGGTGACGACCACGCCGCTGATGGGGCCTTTGTCCCAGTGACGCTCCAGCGCCTGGGCCATCGCTGCCGATGCCTTGCCGGCGCCAATCACAATGGTGCGTCCTTTAGGAGCATCGGGCAGGTAGGGCGGGATGCAGTGTTCGGGTTGAGCCGCGTTGACGGCAGCCTGAAACATTTTGCTGAGTAAGTCTTGTGGCTCGATCTTCATGGGTCAATCCTAAGGCAGAGCGATGGCAACTGACCATCTTACCGCGCTACAACACGCCTTCATGAGATCACTGGGACTTGCTGCCCCCCTGGGGAGTGCAGGCTGTCCTGGTGAGGTCCGGCGGTAAAAAAAGCGGGCTGCAGCCCGCTTGCTGGAGGCCATGCCTGTGTTGGTCTGGGGCATGCAGCAAACCAGCACGGGCGGGAACCCCCTTGAACCGGTCTTATTGACCAATCTCGTAGTTGGCCATGATCTCCAGGGCCCGGACCATCGCGGAGTGGTCCTGTGCAGCGCCACCGTGCGCGGCGCAGGTGTTGAACAACTCCTGTGCGGTAGCGGTGTTGGGCAGAGCCACGCCTAGCTGACGCGCGGTGGTCAGGGCCAGGTTCAGGTCTTTCTGGTGCAATTCGATGCGAAAGCCCGGGTCAAACGTGCGCTTGACCATGCGCTCGCCGTGAACTTCCAGAATGCGCGAGTTGGCAAAACCGCCCATCAGGGCCTCACGGACCTTGCCAGCATCGGCACCAGCCTTGGAGGCCAGCAACAGGGCTTCGCCCACGGCTTCAATGGTCAGGGCCACGATGATCTGGTTGGCAACTTTGGTGATTTGACCGTCGCCGTAGCCACCCACCAGGGTGATGTTCTTGCCCATCAGTTCGAACAGCGGCTTGACCTTGTCGAAGGCTTCCTGCTTGCCACCGACCATGATGGTCAGGGAGCCGGCCTTGGCGCCGACTTCCCCGCCAGAGACGGGAGCGTCCAGGTACTCGCCGCCCAGCTTGACGATGCGTTCGGCAAAGTCCTTGGTGGCGACCGGGGAAATGGAGCTCATGTCCACCACGATCTTGCCAGCGCTCAGGCCCGCGGCCACGCCGTTTTCACCAAACAGGGCATCTTCCACGTGGGGGGTATCGGGAACCATGGTGATGATGATGTCAGCCTGGCGGGTGACTTCGGCGCCATTCTCGCAAACGGTAGCGCCTGCTTCTTTGACGCTTTTGGGGAAGTCGCCACGGGTGTAGGCGAACAGTTCATGACCGCCTTTGATCAAGTTGACCGCCATGGGTGCGCCCATGATGCCCAAACCAATAAAACCGATTTTAGCCATTGTGTAATCTCCTAATAATTATCTGCAGGTATCCGACGATCAGGCGGTGACTTCTGTCAGCTCCGTCATCCAGCCCAGGCCATCCTTGGTCACGCCAGCGGGCTTGTACTCGCCGCCGATCCAGCCTTGATAGCCGATGCTGTCGATGTACTTGAACAGCCAGGCGTAGTTGATCTCGCCCGTACCCGGTTCGTTACGACCGGGGTTATCTGCAATCTGAATGTGTGCGATCTTGTCCAGGTGCTTTTTCAGTGTGTTGGCCAGCTCGCCTTCCATGCGCTGGGCGTGGTAGACGTCGTACTGAATGAACAGATTGTCCGAACCGACGTCCTGCAACAGAGCCGCAGCCTGTTCGGTGCGATTCAGGTAGAAACCGGGGATGTCGAAGGTGTTGATGGGTTCAACCAGCAGACGCAGACCAGCGTCTTTCAGCTTGGCTGCCGCAAACTGCAGGTTGCTGACCAGCGTTTTGTGGGCCAGTTCGCGATCAGCGCCGTCGGCCAGTTTGCCGGCCAGGCAGTTCACCTGTTTGCAGCCCAGCGCGGTGGCGTATTCGATGGCACGGCCAACGCCGTCCTGGAATTCGCCCACACGCTCGGGCAGGATTGCAATGCCGCGCTCGCCGCCGTCCCAGTCGCCCGCAGGCAGGTTGTGCAACACCTGGGTCAGACCGTGTTGTTGCAGTTTGTCAGCCAGCTGCTGTTTGTCGTAGGCGTAGGGGAACAGGTACTCCACTCCCTTGAAACCGGCTTGGGCCGCTGCCTGGAAGCGATCCAGGAAGTCGTGCTCGTTAAACAGCATGGTCAGGTTGGCGGCAAATTTTGGCATAGTGCTACTCCGTTTTTTAAATCAGCAATCAGTCCATCAGCGAGATGGCGGTGGGGGCGTCAATACCCGCTTCGGCCAAGGATTCGAACTCTGTCACATTGTGCAGTTCGGTGCCCATGGCAATGTTGGTGACGCGCTCCAGGATCAGTTCAATCACAACCGGCACGCTGAATTCTTTCATCCATGCACGAGCCTGTTCAATGGCAGGCTGAATGTCTTCGGGTTTGTGGACGCGGATGGCCTTGCAACCCAGACCTTCCACCACGGTGATGTGATCCACGCCATAACCTTCGGTTTCAGGGGCATTGATATTGTCAAAGGCCAGTTGCACACAATAGTCCATCTCAAAGCCGCGTTGTGCCTGACGAATCAGACCCAGGTAGGCGTTGTTGACCAGAATGTGCAGGTAAGGCAGCTTGAATTGTGCGCCCACGGCCAGCTCTTCAATCATGAACTGGAAGTCGTAGTCGCCCGAAATGGCCACCACTTCACGGCCTGGGTCAGCCGCAACCACACCCAAAGCGGCAGGAATGGTCCAGCCCAGTGGGCCTGCCTGACCGCAGTTGATCCAGTGGCGTGGCTTGTACACGTGCAGGAACTGGGCGGCGGCAATCTGCGACAGACCGATGGTGCTGACGTAGGTGGTGGAGGGGCCAAAGGCGCGGTTCATCTCTTCGTAAACGCGCTGCGGCTTCAAGGGCACATTGTCAAAGCTGGTCTTGCGCTGCAAGGTGGCTTTACGTTTCTGGCATTCTGCAACCCATGCGGCGCGGTCACGCAACTTGCCGGCAGCCTTGTACTCTTTGGCCACTTCAATAAACAGTTTCAGCGCAGCACCGGCGTCCGAGGCAATGCCCAGGTCCGGACCGAACACACGCCCGATCTGGGTGGGTTCAATATCCACGTGCACGAACTTGCGGCCTTCGGTGTAGACGTCAACCGAACCGGTATGGCGGTTGGCCCAGCGGTTGCCGATACCAAATACAAAGTCCGATGCCAGCAAGGTCTGGTTGCCGTAGCGGTGCGAGGTTTGCAGTCCGACCATACCGGCCATCAGCGGGTGATCGTCAGCCACGGTGCCCCAGCCCATCAGGGTCGGGATGACCGGCACATTGACCAGTTCAGCAAATTCTTGCAGCAGCTCGGAGGCGTTGGCGTTGATGACACCACCACCGGAGACGATCAGCGGACGCTCGGAAGCGTTCAGCAGTTCGATGGCTTTTTCAGCCTGAGCGCGGGTGGCCGTCGGTTTGTACGCTTCCAGGGGCGAGTAGGTGTCCAGATCGAATTCGATCTCGGCCATCTGCACGTCGATAGGCATATCAATCAGCACAGGACCGGGGCGGCCCGAGCGCATGATGTGAAAGGCTTGCTGGAACACACGCGGGATCAGATCGGGTTCGCGAACGGTCACTGCCCACTTGGTCACGGGTTTGGCAATGGATTCGATGTCCACAGCCTGGAAATCCTCTTTGTACAGGCGGGCGCGAGGGGCCTGGCCGGTAATGCACAGAATCGGGATCGAGTCAGCCGATGCGGAGTACAGACCGGTAATCATGTCTGTGCCAGCGGGGCCGGATGTGCCGATGCACACGCCGATATTGCCGGGATTGGCACGGGTAAAACCTTCGGCCATGTGGGAGGCACCTTCCACGTGGCGGGCGAGAATGTGATCAAAGCCACCTTCTTTGCGCAACGCGGAGTAGAAGGGGTTGATGGCGGCGCCGGGCACGCCAAATACGGTGCTCACGCCTTCTTTACGTAAAATTGCGGCGGCGGCGTCCACTGCTCTCATTCGAGCCATTGATATCTCCTAGATCATCGTTTGACGAAATTCACAACTCGATAATAAGGAGTGATAGACCTGCCTAGAAATGGTGGTACGATTGTTTCTATCGATACTTGGAGTATTGAATGAGCCGTTACACCGAAATTAGAAGTTTTGCGTTGGTCGCTGAAAAAGGCAGTTTTGCGGCTGCTTCCGTGGTCGAGGGCGTGACCCCCGTGGTCATGGGCCGTCGCCTGGATGCACTGGAGCAGCGTCTGGGCGTACGTTTGATGCACCGTTCCACTCGTGGTCTGACCCTGACGGATTTGGGCGAACAATTTCTGGAGCAATGCAAGCAGATCCTGAAGGACTTTGAGGAGGCGGAGGCCAGTATCAGCGCCCAGCGCAAGGTGGTGCGTGGGCACCTGGTGGTATCGGCTCCGGCGGCCTTTGGACGGCGCCATGTAGCCCCGCATGCCTTGTCCTTTAAAAAACGCTATCCCGAACTGAAGCTGTCCTTTAACTTTACGGACAGCGTGGTCGATCTGGTGCGCGAAGGCTATGACATGGCCTTGCGGATTGGCGAGGTCACCGACCCCAATTACGTGGCGGTGCGCTTGTATCCGAACCGTCGGGTAGTGTGTGGTACGCCCGAGTATTTTGAGCGCCACGGCGTGCCGCGTGTGCCCGAGGACCTGGCGCGTCACAATTGTCTGGCGTTCAATTTGCAGGGCGGGCAGCAGCGGGGCTGGACCTTTTTGCGTGATGGCCGGCCTTTTGCGGTACGAGTCGATGGAGACCTCGATTGCAATGACGGTGAGCTGCTTTTTAACTGGGTCAAGCAGGGCTGGGGCATAGGCTGGCGGTCCACTTGGGAGATCCAGCCCGAACTCAAGCGAGGCGAGCTGGTCACCGTGCTTAATGAGTTCGAAGTCCCCAGCTATGACATTCAGGCGGTGTATCAGCAGCAACGCTATTTGCCCGCCAAGGTGCGGCGCTTTATCGATTACCTGCGAGTCATCTACAACACGCCAGGCTACTGGGATGGCGAGGTGCAGTTCTAGACGGGGGCTGTTTTCTTGTCTCCTGCTTAGAAATGCCATTCCACCTGTACGGTCGGAGCGCTGGTTTTAATACCGGGCTTCAGGTTGCCGTTCGCCATGTAGCGGTTGCCGAATTTGTTGTGCCAGTATTCATAGCCAATGCCCACCCACAGGGTGTTTTTCTTGTCGAAGGCCACTTTGCCTACGTCCGCCATCAGGGAGGTACGCACCAGGACTTCAGACTTGGTGCTGATCCCGGCGTAGTCATGGCCTTTGGGGCTGGCATAGTTGGCAAAACCCTGGAACTTCAGCGGCAAGGCGCCTACCTCGAAAGGCAGGTTCCAGTTCAGACTAGCCATGAACTGAGGGTCAAACGAGCGGCGGCTATCGGGGCAGGCTGGTGCTCCCAGGCCGCAGTGGTTCCATTCTTTACCGATCATCAGGCTGAGATCGACAAAGCCGCGGGGCACATCAAACTTGAAGGTCGGGCCCAGCACCAGCAGACGCTTACGAGGTGCAAAGGCGGTGTTCTTGGTGTTCAGATCAAAGCCTGCCGTGATGGCTACGTCCTTGACCGGACCAAAGCCCAGGTCCTTGTCGAACACTTTGCCCATGGAAAGCTGGTGGCGGTAGGTCGCGTAGAACTCGGTGGCGCCATTGCTGCCATTTCCGCTGGACGGGTCGTAGCGGTCGGACTGCAAAACATCCAGATTAAAAAAGTTCTGTCCCAGGCTGTAGCCGTTGACGTGCGTCAGGCTCAGGATGTGCTTCTGGATAGTCCGATCGTTCATGGGCTCGGTGTATTGCGTGCTGAAGCGATAGCCCAGGAACGTGTCGCTCCAGTCTGCGGCCAGAGCAGTGCCCGATAGCAGGGGGGCGGCCAGCAAGGTGCATGCCCAACGGGCGGCGGGGCGTCGATGTTTCATGGTGTCTCCTCTTTGTTTGAGCGCAAGCAGGCCCTTGGGATCTGATGTCCCTTTCGGCCTGAGGCTTTGGTTTTTGGATAGGGGGTGCTACTGACTGTGCTTAGATTAATTATGGACAGTCGATACTTTTCCGTATGTACTGCGGAAATTTGAGTAAGCGCCCGTTTCAGGTCGGGCGCTTACTCGAAAAGGAGGGCGGCTTAGCCGTTTTGTGCGGCCAGATGGTTGCTGCTGTCTTCGGTCGTTTCGGCTGCGTCGGCCTGCTTGCGGGCCTGGGTGGCGGCAGTGGATTCGACCGTGTGGCCCTGATCTGCGTATTTCTGAACACCGTTGAAAAACAGATTCAGCACGATGGCAGAGACGGCGGCCAACAGGATTCCGCTGTGCAGCAGGGGAGCCAGAGCGGGAGGCATCTTGTCCAGCAGGTGCTCGGCGACCAGGGGAATCATGCCAAAGCCTAGGCTGATGGCCACGATGTAGGGGTTGTAGGGGTTGCGATTCAGGTTGGCAGACATCAGGATCTTGATGCCGGTGGCAGCCACCATGCCAAACATCACGATGCCCGCGCCACCCAGAACGTAGTTGGGGATGGAAGCCACGACAAAGGCCATTTTGGGAAACAGGCCCAGTATGATCAGGAAAGCACCGCCCATGACGCATACCCAGCGGCTGCGTACGCCGGTCACGCTGACCAGCCCCACGTTTTGCGAGAAGGAGCTGTGTGGAAAGGTGTTCATGATGCCACCGACCAGCGTACCCAGCCCATCAGTGCGCAGGCCACGCACCAGCGCTTCACGGTCAGTAGGACGGCCACAGATGGAACCCAGTGCCAGGAACATGCCCAGGGATTCAACCATGATGACCACCATGATCAGTGACAATACTGCCGCCGCGCCCAGCAGTGCCCAACTGAATGTGGGAACCCCGAAGTGAAAGGGCGTCACCACGGCAAACCAGCTGGTCTGATCTAGGCCATCGAAGGTGATGCGACCCATGGCCAGTGAAACGAAAAAGCCCGCAAGCAGCCCAATCAGCACCGCTACGTTTGCCAGAAAACCGCGTGCGAACTTGGTGATCAGCAAGATGACGGTCAGTACCATCAAAGCAATGGCCAGGTTCTCCAACGAGCCGTATTCAGGGTTGGGCATGGACAGGCCAGTGGCTGGGTCAGTAATCGTTGGAGAGCCGCCGCCGATCCAGTTCAGGCCCACACGCATCAGCGTCACGCCAATGACGGTAATGATGATGCCAGTCACAACGGGCGGAAAAAGCCCCATCAGACGGCTGAATACCGGGGCGATCACAATGCTGAAGATACCGGCCAGGATGGTGGCACCGAAAATGCCCGGCAGACCCAGTTGAGGGTCCAGGCCAATGGCAATCATGGGGCTGACTGCCGCAAAAGACACTCCCATCATCACCGGCAGCTTGATGCCGAAGATACCCAAGCCGCGAGCCTGGATGATGGTAATCAGGCCACAGCACAGCAGGTCAGCATTAATCAGGAATGCGATCTGTTCTTTGGTCAGGCCCAGGGCGGCGCCAATAATCAGGGGGACAGCAACTGCACCTGCGTACATCACCATGACGTGCTGTAAACCAAGGGTTGCCAGGCGCGCCGTTGGCAGGCGCTCGTCTACACCGTCGCAAGCAGTGGGTGTGGACACTTCTGGGTTGGCGGACATCCGGGTCTCCTTATTTAATACGTTATGCGCAGCCGATGCCTGGGCCGCGTAAGCATAAAGTTATCGGATGGGCGGTATCACTGGAAGGCGGTACGGCTTGATAAGTAGAATACGTAAAAACATATGGCAGGCTGATCGGTGCAAGGGTGAAAGGATATAAGCCCGGTAGACGGGGGGCTGTGTTCACGCCGTAGTCGAGTCTATTCCTGCTTTTTTCAGGTGTTTTTCGCTGCTAGGGGTATTGCCCACCTAGTCCAGCGTCAAAAACTGTGTTAGAAGCCGCCAAATTACTGATTCGTGCCAGCTTGTCGCGGGATGACGAGGCTGATGAAAAAAAAAGCGGCTTGCCAGCCGCTTTGGGAAGTTCGCTTATTTGTCCGACCACAGGACACCGGCTGTGGCCCAGTTCTCGCGCTTGACGTCGGTAAAGACAATATCAACCGCCTCTGGTGAACAGCCAAGCACGCGACAGGCTTCTTTGGTCAGGGCCTGAGCAAGTTCACGCTTGATTTCCACTGGACGGCCGTCGAATAGTTGTACGTTGATAGAAGGCATAAAGACTCCGTAAGGGGGATGGATTAGCGGCAAAAATCCGGCTCGCTCTGGTAGAGCTTGCGCAGCAGAGCCGGCCATTCTAGCAAGCCCTCGGGCTCGTTCCCCGGTAAAAGCTGGCGATGTGTCAAATCCAGCACATCCTTCGGGGGCAGATGCAGTTGCGGGCTGGCTGCCATGGCCGAGAGCTGAATGCGGCAGGCGCGCTCCAGAGCATCCATCAAGACATAGGCTTCGGTAACGGTGCGCCCACAAGTCAGGGCGCCGTGATTACGAAGCAGCAGGGCCGGATGGGCACCTAGCTGCTGCAGCAGGGCTTCTTGCTCCTGAGGCGGGAAGGCCAGTCCAGCATAGTCGTGATAGCCGATGTCTTGCCAGAAGCGCATGGCGTGCTGTGACAGGGGCAGAAGTCCGCAGGGCAGCGCTGATACGGCGATGGAGGCGTCGGTATGCAGATGGATGACACAGTGTGCATCCGCACGGGCGCGGTGAACCGCGCCATGAATGGCAAAACCACTGGGATTGGCACGGCGACCGGTTCCGTCCGCGACCTGCCCTTGCGTGTCAATCAGCAATAAATTGGACGCGCAGATTTCCGCAAAGCGCAAACCAAAAGGATTGATCAGGAACAGCCCATCCTGGCCCGGCAGACGCAGAGACAGGTGGGTGTAGATAAGGTCGTCCCAGCCCTGGCGGGCGGCCAGCCGGTAAGCAGCGGCCAGATTGACACGGGCGCGCCAATGCTCGGGGTCAATATCTGCCGGACGATGCGCGTAAATGGGCGCTAGGTCCGGCGTGATCGGACAGGACTGGCTCACGCTGCGGTGGTCTCCAATTCCGCGATGATGGCTTTTTCTTCCAATTGGATGACATCGCAGTTGTCACCCGGGCCTTTACGGTCGATGACGATGAAATCGGCGACCTGATTCAATGCCATCAGCGGATGGTGCCACACGCCGGTCGCATAGTTCACACCCTGATCGCCGCGGGCCAGAAACAGACGCAATTCGCTGGCTTTGGGGGCGGGACCGGCGGGGGCCACGATGACCAGGTAGGGTTGGCCCGACTGGGGGATGAAGGCTTGGCTGCCTTTGGGATGACGCTCCATCATCTCCACGGTAAAGGGCAGGCTGCGCGGCTGGCCGCGAAAAATCGAAACGATGGCTCGACCGTCCGTGCCGGGGTCAATGCTGGCCAGGTCGTGGTAGCGCTCGGTATTGCCTTCGTTGATGGTGAAATGCTGCACCGTGTCGCTCGCCTCGATAACGTCGCCAAACGGGGCGAAGGCATCAGCGGTCAGGGTTTCCAGCTTCAATGTGATGGTCATGGCAGATCCTCGATGAGGCAAAGCTGCGCGGTGTGGCAAGCAGCCCCGCGCAGGCAAGGTCAGAGCAAACAAAGGGCAGCGTGCCGCAGGCTGTCGCTGCCCTGATAATCTTGTTGGATCAATGCGTGATCCGGCAGGCTTCAGGTTCAGGCCAGCAGCGCGTCCAGACGGAAGCGGGCGATCTTGCCGATTTCGGTCAGGCAGGTCTGGAACTCGGTTTCAGCGCTGTTGTTCAGACGCGCTTGAACCGTGTCCATGATCTGGTAGCGGCTCAGTCCTTTGACAGCGATGACAAAGGGAAAGCCAAAGCGTTCGCGGTACTGTGCATTCAGACTGCGCAGGCGAGCCAGCTCCTCGGCTGAGCACTGGTCCAGGCCGGCGCCACGCTGCTCACCCGTTGACGCCGTGGTCAACGTGCCTTGCTCGGCTTCTTTGCCCGCCAGTTCGGGGTGAGCACAGATCAGGTTTTTCTGTTCCTCGTAAGAGGCTTGTTCGACCACATGCACCATGCAGGCATGCAGTTGATCCACGCTCTCAAAGGGACGTTGGTTCCAGCTACGCTCAGGGACCCAAGGGGAGTGTTCAAAAATACCTTCGAGCTTGTCCACAAATTGGCTCTGGTCCAGGCTGGAGAGTTCAGCCAGCGCCTGGGAGGTGGTGAGGGTTTGAGTAGTCATGTGTCAGTCCGATTGTCTAAGCGTAAAGAATGCGAGCCGAGCCGACTCCAGGGCCAGGCCTGGGAGCCGTTGTATCAAGGGTAGTGGGGAGGCGTTTACATGGTTTGCTTGTTTTAATCAAACCCTTATAAACCACCGCCAGGGGGGGGCTATGATTTTCTTATGTGGGACCAGTTTAAGTTTTCTGCTTATAAATAAAATAGAATTAGGCGTATAAATGATATATGCCATCTCGTATTGTGCATGTATGTCATTATCATGCTGGAAAAAAGCGTAAGAAGGAGAGACCAGGATGGCCGCCCGACGTGGGGATAACCCGCTTGATACCTATCTTTTGAGGGTGTTTTGCCTACTCGTTACCGAGCGCAGTGTCTCGCGTACCGCGTTCAAAATGAACCAGTCGCAGCCTGCTATCAGTGCGGCTCTACGACGCTTGCGCGACATTATTGGCGATCCATTGCTGGTTCGTGAGAAAGGCGGCATGGTGCCTACCGAGCGTGCCATCAGCCTGCTGGCTCACGCCAAGGGCGCTTTGGCTGAAATTGATTGCATGGTCAATGCGCCGGACAGTTTCGACCCGCAGGTCAGCCGTAGCGAATTTCATATCGGCGCGCCGGATTACCTGGCGCCTGTTTTTATTGGTGGGGTCGTCGAGCGTCTGCGCCGGGAAGCACCGGGCGCACGCCTGAATTTGCATTCCCTGGATGCCAGTTTCGATTTTGAGCGTTCGCTGGCTGAAGGGGATCTGGATATGGTCATCGGCAACTGGCCCGAGCCGCCCGATCGCATGCACTTGTCGGTGCTGTTGGAAGATCAGATCGTCTGTCTGGTCGCGGCGACCCACCCTTTGGCGCGCAAGGGCCTGACCCTGGACGATTATGTGCGTGCACGCCATGTGGTGCCCATGCCGTATTCCATCAATCAGCGCGGTGTCATCGACACTACCTTGTCGGCTCTGCGCATTCAGCGTGATGAGAGTGTCGTGGTGCAGTCTTTTTCGGCAGCACCGTATTTGCTACAGAATACAGACTTGGTGTTTACCACTTCGCGCCACTTTGCCGAGTTCTATTGCCGCCTGCTGCCCCTGGCAATTCTGGAGGCTCCGCTGGAGTTCCCGCCCATGCGGTTTTATCAGCTCTGGCATGAACGCAACCGGCACTCGCCCAGTCATCGCTGGTTGCGCCGGCTCTTGACCGAGTGCGGCAATCAACTGGCTTCTACCGAACCGTTGCCCCAACCCGATTCCTGAGCGTCAATCCCGCAAAATACTTGCTTTCGGGCTCGCGCTCGGGCAAATTAGCGAGCTACTCCTGCCTATGCGAAAGTGATACGGAACTTGACGGAAATTGTTGCACTTAATGCGACTGGTCACGGACACAATCCGGAAGGCAGGTTGATAATAATGTAGTTCCTAACCTTGCAGGGTGTTACGCGGTGTCTTTACCTCAGATGGGGGAATCCTTTACCTGGTTGTATATCTGTGTCGTGGCTTTTATGGTCGGCGGGCTGATTGTAGCCTCCGAACGTTGGCACGGCCGCTTGACCGGGGACAGCGACCTGAGCAAGCCCCAGGCTTCCCATTCCCGCCCCACACCCCGCGTGGGGGGGCTGGCGGTGGTGGCCGGCAGTTTGGCCGGTTTGCTGGTGCTGGGTCCGAGCAATATGACCTTGACCTGGTTGTGGCCGGTTTTGTTTCTGGCCGCCATGCCGGTGTTTGTGGCGGGTCTGGTCGAGGACATCACCAAGGATGTGGGTTCCCTCAAGCGCTTGCTGGCCGCCTTTTTGTCGGCTGCCATCGCCTGGTGGCTGCTTGGCGGAGTCTCGCGTGTGGGGGTCAGTTGGGCAGATTGGGTACTGGGTTTTTGGCCCATTTCCTTGCTCTTTACCATGATCGCTGTCGGTGGCTGTACACATGCCCTCAATATTATTGACGGGATGAATGGCCTGGCCGGCATGATTGCCACCTTGATGGCCTTGTCCTTGGCGCTGGTAGCCTTGCAGGTGCAAGACATTCCGATTTTTTTGATTGCCGCCTCGTTGGCCTCGGCCACCTTGGGATTTCTGGTCTGGAATTTCCCCTTCGGGCGCGTTTTTCTGGGCGATGGCGGGGCGTACTTCCTGGGCTTCATGCTGGCCGAATTGGCTGTCCAGCTCGTTGTGCGCAATCCCAGCGTATCGCCCTTCTATGCCCTGGCGGTATTGTTTTACCCTGTTTTTGAAACCCTGTTTTCGATTTGGCGCCGGCGTTTCAAACGCGGTGTGCCCGTGGATCAGCCCGATGCCTTGCACTTGCATCAACTGGTGTTTCGCCGTCTGGTGCGCTCCACGTTCAGTCGTGACAGTGGCGGGGCCTTGCCCGCGTTTTGTAACGCCATGACCTCGCCTTACCTGTGGGTGCTGGCTTTGATCGGTTTGGTTCCGGCAACGATCTGGTGGGACAATACCTGGGCCTTGTGCGCCAGCATGTTGGCCTTTTCACTCGTTTATATCTGGCTCTATTCCCGTCTGGTTTCGTGGCGTCGCCCCTCCTGGTTGCTGCTGCCCTCGGTAAGGCGGCGGGCAGACCGGGACTAATACTGTTAGGCGTTCAAGATTATTCCTTGCGCATAGCGCTAACTGGAGAATGAAGTTGCAACTTGAGAATGTGAAACTGGCCGTAGTCGGCTTGGGATATGTCGGTTTGCCTTTGGCAGTGGAGTTTGGCAAAAAGCGTTCCGTTATTGGGTTTGACATTAACGCGCGTCGTGTCGCCGAACTCAAGGAAGGGGTGGATCGCACCTTGGAAGTCGAGAGCGAAGAGCTGGCCCAGGCCACCGGCCTGAGTTATTCCTGCGAGGCCGATGAGTTGGCCCAGGCCAATGTGTTCATCGTGACCGTGCCCACGCCCATTGATGAGTTCAAGCAGCCTGACCTGACCCCCTTGGTTCGAGCTTCTGAAACCATCGGTAAAGTGCTCAAGCGTGGTGATATTGTCATTTACGAATCGACGGTGTATCCGGGCGCGACCGAAGAAGTGTGCGTGCCCGTGCTCGAACAGGTATCGGGCCTGCGCTTTAATGAAGATTTTTATGCCGGTTACAGCCCTGAGCGGATCAACCCGGGTGACAAGGAACATCGCGTCTCCACGATCAAAAAAGTGACCTCCGGCTCGACCCCCGAGGTTGCAGATCTGGTCGATGCCCTGTACCGCGAGATTATTGTTGTCGGTACCTTCAAGGCCAGCTCCATTCGTGTGGCAGAGGCTGCCAAGGTGATCGAGAACACCCAGCGCGACGTGAACATTGCGCTGATCAACGAATTGGCCCTGATTTTCAACCGTCTGGGCATTGATACCCTGGACGTGCTGGAGGCGGCCGGCACCAAGTGGAACTTCCTGCCGTTTCGTCCCGGTCTGGTTGGCGGTCACTGCATTGGTGTGGACCCGTATTACCTCACCCATAAGGCTCAGGCTATTGGCTACCATCCCGAGATCATTCTGGCTGGCCGCCGTCTGAACGACTCCATGGGCGGCTATGTAGCATCCCAACTGGTCAAAGCCATGACCAAGCGCCGCATTCAGGTGCAAGGCTCTCGCGTGCTGCTGCTCGGCTTGGCTTTCAAGGAAAATTGCCCGGATCTGCGCAACACCCGTATCGTCGATATCGTGCATGAGCTCAAGCAATACGATGTTCATGTGGATGTCTATGATCCATGGGTTGATCCGCAAGAGGCAGAGCACGAATACGGCATTACCCCAATCGAGACTCCCCAGGCAGGCGAGTATGACGGGGTGATTGTGGCTGTGGCCCACAACCAGTTCAAGGAACTGGGTATTGAAGGGGTGCGCCAGTGGGGCAAGCCCGAACATGTGCTCTACGACTTGAAGTATGTGTTTGATCGCGACCAGTCCGATCTGCGCCTTTAATTTTGGAAAGCATTATGAGCTCTGCATTTGAACAGGCGAGCCAGCAGTTGCGTAATCAGCCTAAAACCTGGTTGGTGACGGGCTGTGCCGGCTTTATCGGTTCCAATCTTTTGGAAGCGTTGCTGAACCTGGATCAACAGGTCGTAGGGCTGGACAACTTCGCGACTGGCCATCGATACAATCTGGACGAAGTGCGCGATCAGGTTGGTGCCGAGCGCTGGGCCCGTTTCCGCTTTATCGAAGGTGATATCCGCAATCTGGACACCTGCCGACAGGCCGTCAAGGGCGTGGATTATGTGCTGCATCAGGCCGCCCTGGGCTCAGTGCCTCGCTCTTTGAACGATCCATTGACCTCTAATGAGGTCAATGTGAGCGGCGCCTTGAACATGATGGTGGCAGCGCGTGACGAGCAGGTCGGCGCTTTTGTCTATGCGGCCTCCAGTTCCACCTATGGCGACCATCCCGGTTTGCCCAAGGTGGAAGATACCATCGGACGCCCCTTGTCTCCGTACGCGGTCACCAAGTTCGTGAACGAGTTGTACGCAGACGTGTTTGCCCGTGCTTATGGCTTTTCCAGCGTGGGCCTGCGTTATTTCAACGTGTTTGGTAAACGTCAGGACCCCAATGGCGCATACGCGGCCGTGATTCCCAAATGGGTATCGGCCATGATCCAGAACCAGGACGTGCAAATCAATGGTGATGGTCAGACCAGCCGCGATTTCTGTTTCATTGATAACGTGATCCAGATGAATATCCTGGCCGCTGTGCATCAAAAGCCCCGCACGGCCGAGGTCTACAACGTGGCACTGAATGCCCGAACCAGCCTGAACGAGCTGTTCGGGTATTTGCAGCAGACCTTGAGCCGCAACGGGATCAACTACACCAAGCAGCCTGTTTATGCGGACTTTCGTGCCGGGGATGTACTGCATTCGCAAGCGGATATCTCTAAAGCTCGCACTGAACTGGGCTACGAGCCGACTCACACAATTTTGCAGGGCCTGAATGTTGCCATGCCCTGGTATGTGGCGTTTCTGAGTTGATTTGGACCGGCCTGAAAGCACGTCTGTCTAGTCTGCATGACGACCATCGTCGCATCGCCCTGGGGGCGATGCGGGTGGCGTTTTTTCTATTGCTAGGCAAGGCGGCGGGCGCTTTCAAGGAAATGGCCGTGGCGTATCGCTATGGTGTGAGCGATGTCGTCGATGCCTATCAATTCACGATGGTCATGGCCAACTGGCTGCCCGTCACCATTGTCGGTTCCATGTCGGTTGTGTTGATTCCCGTTCTGGTGCGCCTGCATCGCCTGGAACCGGCTGCGCGCAGCCGCTTTTTAGGGGAACTCAAGGCCTGGTGCATCGTGCTTGGCTGTGTGCTGGGCGCACTGATCTGGATCAGCTGGCCCTGGGTGCTGAAATGGACTGGGCAGGGCTTGAGTCCCGCGGTTCATGAAATGAGTCAGGAGCTGCTGTTTGCCTTTGCGCCAGCGGCTGTGCTGACCCTGATGATAGGTTTGAGCGCCGCTCGTCTGCGCGCTCATGAGCGCCACATCAATACCTTGCTCGATAGCGTTCCGGCCTTTGTCATACTCATCTGGGTGCTGGCGGCAGGGGCCAATGCGGGCATTGGTCCGCTGCTGTGGGGCACCTTGCTGGGCCTGACTATTCAGGCGCTATGGTTGATGGTCCTGGCCTCACGGGCCGATCAGATCTGGGCGCGCCCCAGTATCAGCTTGCGTGCCGAGCAATGGCCCGATCTGCTCAAGGCGGCCACCATCATGCTGGTAGGGCAGGTGGCCATGAGTTTTGTCGGTCCGATCGACCAATATACGGCTGCCAATCTGGGTGCCAATGCCAACGCCACGTTGGGCTATGCCACGCGTTTGCTGGCGCTGGTGCTGGGGGTGGGGGCCGCGTCGGTAGGCCGTGCCGCCTTGCCGGTACTGGCAGATGTCCAGAGCCGGGGAGATCAGGCCCGTGCCCGCTCCATGGCCTTGAAGTGGTCAGTCATGATGTTGCTGGCTGGTGCGGGAGCAGCGGCCATTGGTGTCTTGCTGGCTCCCTGGGGCGTGGCGCTGCTGTTTGAGCGCGGCGCCTTCACGGCGCAGGATACGGCCACGGTCGCCCAGGTGTTTCGGTGGGGGCTGGTGCAACTGCCTTTTTATTTTGGGG
This sequence comes from Alcaligenes ammonioxydans, assembly GCF_019343455.1. Taxonomy (NCBI): domain Bacteria; kingdom Pseudomonadati; phylum Pseudomonadota; class Betaproteobacteria; order Burkholderiales; family Alcaligenaceae; genus Alcaligenes; species Alcaligenes ammonioxydans. The sequence continues at coordinate 590,772 of NZ_CP049362.1, forward strand.
TGCTGATTTTGGTGCAGTTGCTGGCCAGTCAGAACCGTTATAAATCCATGGCAATCATTGCCGTGATCAATTTTCTGGTGAAAGCGGCCTTGAATCCGGTGCTGGCGGCACGCATGGGTCCTTCGGGAATCATGCTGGCGACCAGTCTGATGTACGCGGCCTCTTTTACGTGTTATTTCATTTTGGCCTTAAAGCCAGCCAGCGCAACGGCGTCTGGTTCGCAGGAATAGGAAAACGTGCACAGTCATTCGGTAGTTCGCCCTCATATCATGTTGCTGATCCACTCTTTGGGTGGGGGCGGGGCGGAACGTGTTGCAGTCGATTTGAGCGCAGCCTGGGTGGCGCGTGGCTATCGAGTGTCCCTGGTGACGCAGGCCGGTTGTGACCAAGACGCATATACCGTGGCGCAAGGAGTGGAGCGTCATGTTCTGGGGACGGCAGGCAACAGCCGGGGCCGTCTGGATGCCTTGTGGAAAAACTGGCGTCGTGTCAGCCGCTTGCGTGCTTTGTTGCGAAAAACCAAGCCCGATGTCGTTCTGGGCATGATGACCACCTCCTCTGTGCTGGCTATCTCGGCCGCCAAAGGCCTGCCCTGCAAAGTGATTGCAACCGAGCATACCCACCCACCGTCTCAATCGTTGTCGCCTTTCTGGCAGAAAGCCCGCTTACGTACTTATCCGCAGGCACACGCCGTTATTGCCTTGACCGCCGGCACCGCAGACTGGCTGCGTGAGCATGTCCCTGGCAGTCAGGTACACGTGATTCCCAATGCAGTGCGCTGGCCCATGGACAGTGCCGAGCCTTTGGTGCCGGTTCCCGCCTTGCCAGATGGGCGCAAGCGCCTGCTGGCGGTGGGCCGCTTGCACCCGGTCAAGGGTTTTGACACCCTGATCGAGTCCTTTGCCATGCTATCGAACTATTTCCCCGACTGGGATCTGGTGATTCTGGGCGAAGGCGAGCAGCGGGGGGCGCTGGAGGCGCGGATCCAGGAGCTGGAACTGCAGGAGCGGATTCAGCTCCCGGGGCGTGTTGGCAATATGGCGGACTGGTACGAACAGTCGGATCTGTATGTGCTCAGTTCCCGGATGGAGGGCTTGTCCAACAGCCTGCTGGAGGCGATGGCCAGTGGCCTGACCGCGGTGGCTTTCGATTGTGATACCGGACCTCGTGAGATTATTCGCGCCAATATTGATGGTGTGTTGGTGCGCCCGGTTGAGGATATCGAGGCTTTGGCGGCGCATTTGTCCGACCTGATGGCCAATGAGGACAAGCGCCAGCGCCTGGCGCGTCGAGCCACCGATGTGCGTGACCGTTTTTCCTCGGCCCGCGTTCTGGCGCTATGGCAGCAAGTGTTGGAACAGTGCCTGCGTCGGACTTAAAATGGCGCTTTGCGTCGTGTCGGTAGACTCTCGCTATCCGGTCGATGAGCCCACGGAGGCCCAGTGAATATTCTGTTTTTCGTCAGCTCCCTGAACGCAGGCGGCGCCGAGCGTGTCGCCTCTACCTTGGCGAATGCCTGGGGCTTGCGAGGTGACCAGGTGACCCTGGTGCCAACCTACAGCGGGGGAGGCACGGCTTTTTACCCAATCGATTCCAGGGTGGAGGTGGTGTGGCTGGCCCATCGCATGCGCGGCAGCTGGCTGCCCAAACCCCTGGCCAAGCTGCGTGCCATGCGCAAGCTGGTGCATGAAAAGCAGCCTGACGTGATCGTTTCTTTTCTGACCAATGTGAATATCAATGTGTTGCTGGGGCTGGGCAAGATGGGCGTTCCCATTGTGGTGGGCGAGCGCACAAATCCGGCCTTCAGCAGCAGTGCCGGCAAGCTTTTGCAAGGCCTGCGTCGTCGTCTGTATCCCCAAGCCCAGGTGGTTACCGTCCAGACCCGTGCCAGTGTCGCAGCGTTTCAGGCCATGGTGCCGGGCATGAAACAGGTCATGGTTGTACCCAACCCCTTGCCCCAGGCGCTGGATGCGGTACAACGCGAGGTGCGGGTGGAGGAAAACCGGCATTGCACCTTGATGGCCATGGGCCGTTTGGTGCCCTCTAAACGCTTTGACGTGCTGATTCGCGTGTTTGCAGGACTGGCTGCCGATTACCCGGAGTGGAAACTGAAGATCTGGGGCGATGGCCCGCAGCGTGCACAGTTGGCACAGCAGATCGCCCTGTGCGGGGCGAGCGACCGGATTGAGCTGGCTGGCAAAACGGCCCAGCCCTGGCAGGAGATGGCGCGCTCCCATGCCTTTGTCATGACTTCGGAAGTGGAAGGTTTCCCGAACGTACTGCTGGAAGCCATGGCGATGGGCTTGCCTGCCGTCACGGTGGACTGTCCCAGTGGCCCGCGCGAGATCAGTTCCGATGGCAAAGATGCCTTGCTGGTGCCGGTTGGGGACGAAGGCGCCTTGACTGCTGCCTTGGCCGAGCTGATGGGGGATGGCGTTTTTCGGGGTGTGCTGGGGCGTCGCGCTGCGGCCGCGGTGCGCCAGCGTTATGAATTAGAGCAGGTTTTGCTTAACTGGGACCAGGTCTTTCAGGCCGCCCGTGGCGGTATAAAAGAGGGAGCCAAAGCATGAGTGCAGTGCAACCAGCGTCGTTGAGTCAGGAAGCGGATGAGGACAAGGCAGGAAAAACAAGGCCCGCCTTGCGGGTCGTGCATATTATTGCCGGGCTGGGGCAGGGGGGAGCGGAAACGGTTCTGTTTCGTCTGGTGACGGCCCCCGGGCAGGACACTGAACATATTGTGATCTCGTTGGGTGACGAAGATGTTTTTGGGCCGCAGCTACGTGCGGCCAATATTCCTCTGTATTGCCTGCACATGCAGTCACCCCTGGGTTTTCTGAAAGGGCTGGGGGCATTGACGCGGGTGCTGCGCGAGGTGCAGCCCGATGTTGTGCAAACCTGGATGTACCACTCTGATCTGATTGGCGGCGCGGCAGCGCGTCTGGTGGGCATTCCGGCGGTTTCCTGGGGCATTCGCAACTCGGGGGCCAACTTGTATCAGGGCAGCCCGAAAGCGCGCCTGGTGGCCTGGTTGTGTGCCCGCCTGTCGCGCCTGATTCCCAATCTGATTGTGTCTTGCGCCGAGAACGCGGCCCGACGTCACAAGCAATGGGGGTATCGCGCCGACATCATGAAGGTGATTCCCAATGGCTACGATTTGAGCCGCTGGCATCCCGATCAGCAGGCACGCGAAGCAGTGCGTCAAGAGCTGGGCCTGTCGCTGGATACGCCCGTCATAGGCAGTGTGGCCCGCTGGAATCCCTTGAAGGATCACCCCAATTTGCTGGCGGCCTTGGCTCGCAGCCTGCACCGGCATCCCACTTTGCGTTGCTTGCTGATTGGTGATGGCATGGACAGCAGCAACGAGACCTTGATGCGTTTGCTGGATCAACATCAATTGCGTGACAGTGTCATTTTGATGGGGCGTCGCAGCGATGTGCCTCGTCTGATGAATGCCTTGGACGTGCATGTCTTGTCCAGTTCGGCAGAAGGTTTCCCCAACGTGGTGTGCGAGGCCATGGCTGCCGGTGTGTCCAACGTGGTCACTGATGTGGGCGATGCGGCCCTGATCGTGGGCAATGAGGGGTGGATCGTGCCGCCCAGCAATGCCGAGGCGCTGGCCGGCGCCATCAACAGCGCCGTCGATGAGCTGGGTGCGCCATCCTGGCAGGCGCGGCATGAGCATGCCCGTGAACGGGTGGCCCGTCTGTTTTCCCTGGAAGGCATGGTCAAGAATTACACGCAGGCCTGGAAGACCTTGACGGCCCAGCATCCACCCAAACGCAAGCGCAGCCGTCAGGCCCTCAGTGTGTTGACCGATGAGTCGGGTAACAAAACCCGCATGCTGATGTTTGTGGTGAATAATCCGGCTTTTTTCCTGTCGCACCGTTTGCCCTTGGCGCAAGCTGCGCAGCGTGAAGGGTACGATGTGCATGTCGCTACCATGGACGGCCCTGCTGTTGCCGACATTGAGCGCCACGGCTTGCAGCATCATGCGCTGCCCATGACGCGCAGCGGGACCAATCCCTTACAGGAGCTGCAAACCATCTGGGCCTTGTGGCGCTTGTTCCGACGGGAGCGCCCCGAACTGGTTCATGCCGTCACCATCAAACCTGTTTTGTATGGCGGCATTGCGGCGCGGCTGGCTGGCGTGCCCGGTTTCTTGGCCGCCGTGTCCGGTCTGGGGTATGTGTTTACTCAACGCGAGAAGTCCTTTGACCCCGTGCGCTGGATTGCTTTGCTGCTCTATCGTATTGCCTTGGGGCATCCCAACAGCCGTGTGATTTTCCAAAACAGCAATGATCGTGATGTGCTGCTGAACGATCGCGTGGTCAAACGCGACCAATGCATCCTGATTCGTGGCTCCGGAGTGGACCTGAACGAATTTCAGGCTGTGCCCGAGCCGCCGGGCCCGCCCGTCGCCTTGATGGTGTCTCGCCTGCTGGTGGACAAAGGGGTGCGAGAGTTCGTGGAGGCGGCCCGCATCAGCGCCGCTCAAGGCAGCCCGGTTAAGTGGGTGTTGGCCGGGAGCCCCGACCCGGGTAATCCGGCCAGCATCAGTGATCAGGAGTGGCAAGGCTGGCAGCAACAAGGCCTGGTGCAGTGTCTGGGGGAACGGCGCGATATTGCGCAGCTTTACGCCCAATCGCATATTGCTGTGCTGCCGTCTTACCGTGAGGGCTTGCCCAAATCCCTGGTGGAAGCCGCTGCCTGCGGACGGGCGGTGGTCACAACCGATGTGCCCGGTTGCCGCGATGCGATCGAGCCAGGAGTCACTGGCGTGCTGGTGCCGGTGCGAAATGCACAGGCATTGGCAGAAGCCGTGATGGAACTGGGTGAGGATACGGTCAAGCGACAGGCGATGGGCGTTGAAAGTCGGCGCCTGGCGCAAGAGGCATTTGATATAGACCGGATCAGTCAGGCCCATCTGGATCTGTACCAGTCTTTGAGCCGATAGGGTGTTGACCGCCTTGGTTCAAGACCAAGGTAGACAAAACGGGCTGAACGGTCGTTGAAGTCTTGGATTTACAACCAAGTCATCGCAGACAGTTCAGCCCGTTTTTTAGATTGCCAGAGCCTGGAGCAGGGCTACTGGACGCTAGTGAATCAACGCGACTTTAGAAAGGCAATGCCGCATCCGGCTTCAAGGCCAGTAGTGCCGCCCGGAACTCCCCTTGAATCCGATCCAGCGCCTCTTGGGACTGGGCCTCGAAACGCAGCACAATCACGGGCGTGGTATTGGAGGCGCGAGCCAGACCGAAGCCATCGGGATACTCGGCACGCACGCCATCGATGGTGTTGAGCTGATTGGCGCTTGGGAAACGCCCTTCTTTTTGAAGCCGGGCAATCAGGGCATGGGGCTCACCCTCGGCCAGTGGCAGTTTCAGTTCGGGTGTCGACAAGTCCTGGGGCAAGGCTTCCAGTTCGGCCGTGGGGTTGGCTGTGCGCGAGAGAATCGCCAGCAGGCGTGCACCGGTGTACAGGCCGTCGTCAAAGCCATACCAGGCTTCCTTGAAGAAAACGTGGCCGCTCATCTCGCCAGCCAGGGGGGCGCCCGTCTCGGCCAGCTTGGCCTTGATCAGGGAATGACCGGTCTGCCACATCAAGGGTTGGCCACCAGCCTTGGCAATTTCCAGAGCGACATGGCGGCTGCATTTCACGTCAAAAATGATGGTGGAGCCAGGTTCGCGTTGCAAAATATCGCGTGCATACAGAATCAGTTGACGGTCTGGCCAGATGATCTGGCCCGAGCGCGTCACCACGCCCAGGCGGTCGGCATCACCGTCAAAGGCCAGGCCCACTTCACAGTCCGTGTTTTGTACATGCGCGATCAGGTCTTGCAGATTGTGCGGCTCGGCCGGGTCAGGGTGGTGGTTGGGGAAGCTGCCATCCACCTCCTCAAACAGCATGTCGACCTCGCAGCCCAGGGCCTTGAACAGCCGGGCGGCAACGACGCCGCCCACGCCATTGCCACAGTCCAGGGCGATCTTCATCGGGCGCGCCAGGGTGACGCGCTCGGCGATCGTGCGCACGTACTGGTCCAGCATATCTTTCTTCTGGCCTGTACCGGGTTGAGGCGCTGGCTGGGCGCCGGCCTGCATGCGTTGCATCAGGCCCTGGATGTCCTGCCCGTGCAGGGTCTTGCCGGCCATCATCATCTTGAACCCGTTGTAATTGGATGGGTTATGGCTGCCGGTAATGGCAACCCCCGAGCCTGTTTCCAAGACATTGGCGGCAAAGTAAACGACCGGGGTGGGTACCATCCCCAGGTCCACGGTGTTGACACCTCCTGCCTGGATGCCTTTTTGCAGGGCCTGGGACAGGGAAGGGCTGCTATGGCGGCCATCGTAGCCCACGACCAGGGTTTGAACGTCTTGTTCACGGGCACTGGCGGCCAGTGCCAGGCCCAATTGATAGGCGAAGTCTGGGTTCAGTTGTTCGGGAACCGTGCCTCGAATATCGTAGGCCTTGAAAACAGCAGTCGGTAGGGCAGGAAGCTGGGTCACGTCGTGTCCTGAGTGGATAAGTAAAGAATGTAGTTTAGCGTGAATGCCCCCCGCTTTCGTGAGTTACCATTAAGAGCTGTAGCGCGACAGCAAGAGCGCCCGACTGTTTTTCTTGAGTGGCTTGGGTCATGACTTTTCTAAACGAACTTGAACAGCGTATTGGTCAGCAACATGTGCTGACAGGACAATCCATGCAGCAGTACCTGGAGGATTGGCGAGGACGCTATACCGGCACTGCGGTGGCGGTTGCCCGACCTGCAACGACGCAGGAAGTGGCCCAGGTCGTGCGCCTCTGTGCTGAACATCGTGTGCCTATTGTTCCGCAGGGCGGCAATACGGGTCTGTGTGGCGGCGCGACGCCGGATAACACGGCCACCGCACTGGTATTGTCCCTGGAGCGTTTGAACAAAATTCGCAGCGTGGATACCGAGAACGACACCATGGTGGTGGAGGCGGGCTGCATTTTGCAGAATGTGCAGCAGGCCGCCCGCGACCATCAGCGCCTGTTTCCCTTGAGCCTGGCCGCCGAAGGCAGTTGCACCATTGGTGGCAATCTGGCCACCAATGCGGGCGGCACGCAGGTTCTGCGTTACGGCAACGCGCGTGATCTGACGCTGGGCCTGGAAGTGGTGACCGCCCAGGGCGAAATCTTGCACGGTCTGCACGGCCTGCGCAAAGACAATACCGGTTACGACCTGCGTAATCTATTCATTGGCAGTGAAGGGACGCTGGGCATCATCACGGCAGCCACCATCAAGCTTTATCCCCAACCTGTTGCTGCCTGCACCGCCTTGCTGGCGCTGGACACCATTGAGGATGCAGTACACGTGCTGGCCTTGGCACGCCAGGGTCTGGCAGCCTCCCTGACCGGTTTTGAGTTGATTGCGGGCAATTGTCTGCAAGCGGTGCTGCATTGCTATCCCGATCAACGCATGCCGTTTCAGGGGCCGGCGGCCCAGGCAGCCTGGTATGCCCTGCTGGAGCTGTCTGATAGCGAAAGCCTGGAGCATGCGCGCGAGCGCTTTGAAAGCGTGATCGGGCAGGCCCTGGAGCAGGAGCTCGTACAGGATGCGGTCATTGCGGAGACCATTGCGCAGAGCAAGGCGCTGTGGCATTTGCGTGAGAGCATTCCGCTGGCCGAGAAAGCCTATGGGAAAAGCATCAAGCATGATGTTTCCATTCCCGTCTCCCTGATGGCTCAATTTGTGCATGAGACGGACCAGGCCTTGCAGGACGCTTTTCCAGGCTTGGAAAACGTGACTTTCGGACACCTGGGCGATGGCAATTTACATTACAACGTGGCACGTGGAACGGCTTTTACGGAAGAAGAGCTGTTAAAGCGCCAGGACGAAATCTATACCCTGGTCCACGATAGCGTCCATCGTTTTCAGGGCTCCATCAGTGCCGAGCACGGCGTAGGTCAACTCAAGCGTCAGCTTTTGCCCCGCTATAAAGACCCGGTGGCGTTGAGTCTGATGAAGCAAATCAAGCTGGCGCTGGACCCCTTGGGGATTATGAACCCCGGCAAGGTCTTGCCTGACTGATTGACGTGGTGGCTGGATGCTTTTTCGCCCTTATATCCTCGGTAGTGCGGTCTTTTTCCTTGTTTTGGGAGTTCTGGCCTCGGTCACCATGGGCTCGGCAACGGACTTGTCCTTAAGCGCCTTTTTCTTCGATCCTCAGATGCTGGACTTCCCCTGGCGATTGCAGCCGTTTGTGGATTTGTTCGGTCGCAAGCTGGTGTGGTTCGTGCCCTTTGGCGGGGCAGTCATCGCTGCGGTTGTGGCCTGGCGCTTACCCAGGGGCTCTTGCCGGCAGTTGGCCTGGGCAGGGGCCGCTTTCTACATGGGCAGCGGCCCCTTGCTAATAGGCGTATTGAAGCATCTGACCGCCATGCCAAGGCCTTTTAATCTGGCCCTGTTCGGTGGCACGGAATCAATGCCTGATTATTTCTGGGCCCATTCCTGGGCCCAGGCAGGTAACGCCCTGCCCAGCGCCCATGCTGCATCCGGCTTTGTGCTGCTCTCCCTGTTTTTTGTGGGTGTCATGATAGGCTGCCGCAAACTGACTGCCGGAGGATTTGTTCTGGGACTGGGCGCGGGCCTGTTGTTTGGCTTTTTACGCATCATGCAGGGTTATCATTTTCTCAGTCAGGTACTGGCCTCCGGCGCAGTACTGGGCCTGTATGGTTGCGTTCTGTTTTATCTTTTATGGACCTGGGCCAGACACAAACCGTTGGAATCTTGATGGTTTGATCCATGCTAGCCTGCCCGCCGAGGCATTTTTCTGTCTGGAGTGGCCCGAAGAGTTGGCTTGTTACGGCTTGATGTTAGCCCGACCAGCCGGCTCGAATGGCGTATAAAAAACACCCCGGTTTCTGATACGGAAACCGGGGTGTTTGGCTCAAAGGCGCTCAAAAAGGGCCTGACAGCCTCCTTGCCTACACAATAGCGGGCAAGACGCGTCCGGCACATTCGCCAAAAGAGAGGGTCGGGTAGCCATCCTGGCGGCAGAAACCCTTAAGAATGACCTCGTCCTGATCTTCCAAGAAATTGCGCTGCTCTCCCCAAGGCAGATCAATCGGGTTCTTGCCCCCCTGGTTCATTTCCAGCAAAGAGCCTTCCTGACCTTTGCCCGGACCGGACAAGGTGCCAGTGCCCAGCAGATCACCGGTTTGCAGATTGCAACCGTTGACGCTGTGGTGGGCAACGAGTTGGGCCACGGTCCAATAGGCTTGCTTGAAGTTGCTGCGCGAGAGCAGGGCCGGATCTTTGTGTTGCTGGCGTGACTGCTCGGTGCTCAGGTACACCTCCAGCTCCACATCCAGCACGCCGCTTTCCAGATTGGCCTGGTCCTGCAAATAGGGCAGGGGCTGAGGATCGGATTCAGGACGACTGAATGGGCGACGGAAAGGAGCCAGAGCTTCCAGTGTTACTACCCAGGGGGAGATGGTCGAGGCAAAGTTCTTGGCCAGGAAGGGACCCAAAGGCTGGTATTCCCAGGCTTGCAGGTCGCGTGCCGACCAGTCATTGAACAGGCACAGACCAAAAACGTGCTCGTCTGCCTGACCGATAGGAATACGGTGACCCGCTTTGTTGCCTTTGCCAATCAGAATGCCCATTTCCAGTTCAAAGTCCAGGCGCTGGCAAGGACCAAAGTTGGGCTGCTCCTGCCCCTCGGGTGGGCGGGTCTGGCCGATGGGGCGCGGGAACTGCTGGCCAGACACACCGATGCTGGACGCCCGGCCGTGGTAGCCAATAGGCACCCACTTGTAGTTGGGCAGCAAGGGTGCATCGGGGCGGAACTGTTTGCCCACTGCTGTTGCGTGGTGCACGGAAATGTAGAAGTCGGTGTAGTCGCCAATCTGGGCGGGCAGGGCGTATTCCAGCTTGCTGCGTTCGATCAGCATGGGGCGCAGGCGCGATTCGGCCGAGGAGCCCTGGCGCAAGTCCTGCGACAAGGCGGCACGCAGTGCGCTCCAATATTCCTGACCCAAGGCCATCAGATCATTGAGAGCCGGTTTGACGCAGGCTGCCAGGGCGTCGGCGGCTTTGCCGTGCCAGGGGGTATCGCAGGCCAGCAGGCCCAGATCCAGGGCGTAGGGGCCGATCGCCACCATGACACGGAAGTCTTCCTGACTGTCACGGCGGCGCGCTACGGCAAAGGGCAGGTTCTGGATAGGAAAGCCGTTGTCGGCCTCGTTGGCGCCGGGCACCCAGCTTTGCAGCGTGGGATCGTGAGTGTCATTCAGATAAGCGTGGGTCATGCCTTTTGTTCCGTAGAGAAATGTTTTTCCAGACCGTCCCAGACGGCATCGTAGTTAGCCTGCAGGCTGTTGCTTTGCAAGGCCCGAGGCGAGGGACGAATCACTTTGCGGGTTTCAAACATAAAGGCCATGGTACCGCGCAGATAGTCCGCCTTGCTCAGATCTGCGCGGCTGGCCTTGTCAAAGGTGCTGGCATCGGGGCCGTGCGGGCTCATGCAATTGTGCAGGCTGGCACCGCCCGGCGCAAAGCCATCGGCCTTGGCATCGTACACACCCTGGATCAGACCCATGAACTCGCTGGCGAAATTACGGTGGAACCAGGGTGGGCGGAAGGTATTTTCCATGGCAAGAATGCGGGGCGGGAAAATGGCGAAGTCCAGGTTTGCCGTACCCGGCGTGTCCGAAGGGGAGGTCAGCACAGTGAAAATACACGGGTCGGGATGATCGTAGCTGATCGAGCCGATGACATTGAAATCCCGCAAATCGTATTTGTAAGGCGCATGCGTGCCATGCCAGGCCACTACATCCAGTGGCGAATGGCTTAATGCGGCGACCCAAAAGCCGCCGGTAAATTTGGCGATCAGTTCATGTGGCTCGCTGACATCCTCGTACCAGGCGACCGGTGTCTTGAAATCGCGTGCATTGGCCAGACCGTTGGAGCCGATCGGACCCAGTTCGGGCAAGCGCAGCGGCGCGCCGAAATTCTCCAGCAGATAGCCCCGGGCGGTATCGTCCAGCAGCTCTACCTTGAAGCGCACGCCACGAGGCATGACGGCAATTTCGCAGGGTTCGATTTCCAGGATGCCCAGTTCGCTGAGCAGACGCAGACGCCCTTGCTCGGGCACGAACAGCATCTCGGCATCGGCGTTGTAAAACACCCGGCGTCCCATGGACTGGTTGATGGCATACAAATGGATGGCAATGCCGCTTTGCGAGTCGCTGCTGCCATTGCCTGCCCAGGTGTGAACGCCGGCCAGAAAATCAGTGGGTGTATCGGGCAGGTTCAGCGGATTCCAGCGCAAGCGGTTGGGGTTGGCCGGCCCGTGTCCGAAGTCCTCATTCCAGTAGGGGGCTCCCTCAAAAGCGGCAAAGGCTCCCTGTTTGGCGCTGGGGCGAATGCGATACAGCCAGGAGCGGCGGTTATCGGCGCGCGGCGCCGTAAAGGCGGTACCGGACAGTTGCTCAGCGTACAAGCCATAGGGGCAGCGTTGGGGCGAGTTGCGCCCAAGGGGAAGCGCACCGGGCAGGGCCTCGGTGGCAAAGGCATTACCAAAACCAATCTGATACTTCAAAGCGCTCATTGGGATCTCCAGATTCAGGCGGCCTGCTCCAGGCAGGTCTGGCGGGCGGCATCCAGGGCTTGCTTGATCACGTCCAGCGAGCCGATATGATTGCACAGCAACAGTACCAGGGCGGCATTCATGGCATGGCTTTGGGCCGTGCTCAGGCCCTGGTGGGCATCGATCAACATCTGGTAGAAGTCGTCAGCCCGTTCCAAGGGGGTATGGGTATTCAGTGTAGACATGAAGCACTCTCCAGGAAATGGCCACAGGCTTTTTGCAGGGCAATACGTACAGCCTGCCCATCCAGATGACGCCAGCGGGCGCACAGGTGTTGATCGGGACGGATCAGATAGCAGGAGCCGGGCTGAGCGTCATAACGCTGACGCAGCATATCCTGGCTGTCGATGATGTCACCTTGGGCCTGGACATCTGGCGTGCCTGCCGGCCAGACGCGCCGGCGGGTCATGAGACCTTGGGCGACCAATTCTTCTAGCGCTTCAGGCTGGCTGGTCTGGCCTTCGCCAAATTCCAGCAAGGTAAAGCCACTACCCAATTGACCCAGCCACCAGTCTGCCTGACCGTTTTGCTCGATAGGCGCATCGGGGACGCAGGCGCCCAATGGCGTGGCGCAGGCGGCAAATTCGTGTGTGTCAGCCGTATTCAACGGGCTGTCCGGATAAGCGCTGGGCAAGGACAGGCGACCGCTATTGACCAGCACACGGGCAAAGGCGTGGCGACGCGCCAGAATCAAGGCTGCATCACGGAACAGGCGGCTGACTTCGCTTTTAGGGGTAATGAAATCTGTTGAACGGCTGGAGTGACGAATGTTCTCGTCCGCGGCCAGCTCACGTTCATGACGGTAGCTGTCCAGCAGGCTGTCGGGGGCCTGGGCATTCAGAACCAGATTCAGCTTCCAGGCCAGGTTGTCGGCGTCCTGGATACCGCTATTGGCGCCGCGTGCGCCAAAGGGCGAGACACGGTGGGCCGAGTCTCCGGCAAACAGGATGCGGCCATGACGAAAGCGCTCCATGCGCTCGCAGGCAAAGGTGTAAATGCTGACCCACTCCAGTTCAAAGGGGGCGTCGGCACCGAGCAGGGCGCGAATGCGGGGCAGCACGTTCTCGGGCTTGACGGCTTCCACGGGGTCCGCATCCCAGCCTAGCTGGAAGTCGATGCGCCAGACATTGTCCGGTTGGCTGTGCAGCAAAACAGACTGGTTGGGATGAAAAGGCGGGTCAAACCAGAACCATCGTTCAGCGGGAAAGTCCGCCTGCATGCGCACGTCCGCAATCAAAAAACGGTCCTTGAACACGCGTCCGCTGCTGCTTTCACCCAAGGCGCGGCGAATGGCCGAGCGTGAACCATCGCAGGCCAGCAGCCATTCTGCTTCCAGGGTGTAATGGCCTTGCCGGGTTTCTATATCCAGATGCACGCCGTTTGCCTGATTCACCACGTTCAGCACTTTATGGCCGGAGCGCAGCTCGATCAAGGGCTGGGCGCAGACCGCTTCGTAGAGATAGCCTTCGCAGTAGTACTGCTGCAAGTTGATGAAGGCGGGACGCTGGTGGCCTTCTTCCGGCAGCAAATTGAAACTCCAGACCTCCTGGTTGCGGAAAAAAACTTTGCCCACATTCCAGGACACGCCTTTGTCCATCATGCGAGCGCCCACGCCCAGGCGGTCCCAGATGTCCAGGGTGCGCTTGGCAAAGCAGATGGCCCGTGATCCTTTGGACAGCGTCGTGTCGTCGTCCAGAATCACGACCTGGTGGCCTTTGGCCGCCAGGTCCAGAGCCATGGTCAGCCCCACCGGGCCGGCCCCCACCACCACGACAGGGTGGCGGTGATGGGCGGCCGGCGGGGGGGCTTGTGTCAGCTCCAGGGTCTGGTAATTAATGTCTCCCATCTTCTCTCTCCCTGGCCTGGCGTCTTATTGACCTTCGAGCTGCTTCCACATTTCCAGATCGCGCTCGGCGGTCCAGATACGTGGGTCTTCGTGACCGTTGACCTCGTCGTAGGCACGGGACACATCAAAGGGCATGCAGTGATCGAAAATGACCCAGTCCGCATAGCGCGGCTTCATGAAATCGTAGGTTTCGCGGTAGATGGTTTTCAGATCTTTGCCCGCAGCAGCGCCTTGCTGCACGCTGGAATACAAGTCGGTCAGAAAGGCACGGGTGCCTGCCAGGGCCTGACGCACCTCCGTAGCGTTCTTCAGCGCAGGGCCACGGCCAGGAACCATTTTCTCTGCCTTGAATTCGTCCAGACGATCTAATGTGCGTGGCCATTCGCGAAAGTAGCAATCGCCTGCGTAGGGAGTGGACTGATACTCGACCAGATCACCGGCAAACAGGATTTTTTCCTTGGGCAGCCAGGCGATGGTGTCGCCTTTGGTATGGCCGCGGCCTACTTGCATCAGATGGACCTCCAGATTGCCCAGGTCCACCGTCATGTGTCCTTCAAACGTCATGGTGGGCCAGGTCAGGCCGGGAGGGATGGATTCGGCGTTGCGAAACAAGCGAGGAAAACGGCCAATTTCGCTGGCCTTGTCCTGCTCGCCACGTTCCACGATCAGGTCGTAAGTGTCACGGCTGGCCAGGATCTCCTGAGCCTGGTAAGCCGATGCGCCCAGTACGCGCACGGCGTGGTAGTGCGACAGCAGCACATACTTGATGGGTTTGTCGCTGACTTCGCGGATGCGGCGAATGACATCCTGTGCCATTACCGGCGTGGCTTGAGTGTCGATCACCATAATGGCCTCATCACCAATGATGATGCCTGTGTTGGGATCACCTTCAGCCGTGTAGGCGTAGGCATGGTCGGACAGTTTTTCAAAGGCAACGACTTTGTCTTCCAGGTCGTTGTGCGAGGCGAAGGACTTGCTCATGAAAATGACTCCACAGTCGATAGGGATGATGTCAGATTAGTTTATGGCGAATCAGTTAGATATAGGTGAATACCTGAATAGGGTATAGGCCTGCTGTTAAAACGCGCGTGCGCCTGCCTGCCGGAACCGGCATGACAGGCAGACAGAAGGGAAGAGAGCGGGCTTAGCGGCGTTGGCAGCGCGAGCAGTAGTAGGTGGCGCGCTGACCCTGAACGATACGTTTGATGGGCTGTTGGCAACGCGGGCAGGCTTTGTCCACCCGTTCGTACACATTGGCGTGAATGGCAAAGTAGGCACCTGGCTCGCCACTGGCGTTCACGTAGTCGCGCAAGGTGCTGCCCCCTGAGTCCAGGGCGGCCTGCAGGGTGCTCAGGATAGCCGCGTGCAGTTTCTCGCAGCGATGCAGAGAAACTTCACCGGCAGGCAGTTCGGGATGAATGCCCGCCAGAAAAAGAGATTCGGAGGCATAGATATTGCCCACGCCCACGACAATCTTGCCGCCGAGCAGAGCCTGTTTGATGGCCATGCGTCGTCCCTGCAAATGCCGGAACAGATAGGCCGGCGTAAACAAGGGGTCAAAAGGCTCAATGCCTAAAGTACGTAGCAAAGGATGGTTTTCCAGCGGGCCGTCCTGGTGGGCATGCCATAATATCGCACCAAATCGTCGTGGGTCATGCAGCAGGAAGCGGGCCTCGTCAAAAATCCATTCCGCATGATCATGTTTGCGGCGTTCTTCCTCCAGCGCCACGCGCCGCAGGGAGCCCGACATGCCCAGATGGATGATCTGCACGCCTTTTTCAAAATGCAACAACAAGTACTTGCCTCGACGCGTGCAGTCAAGAACGGTCTGGTCTACCAGGCATTGGGGCAAGGAGGCGGGCACGGGCCAGCGCAGACGTGGTTCGTGAACCAGGAATTGTCGGACGTTTTTTCCTTGGATAACCGTCGCAATTCCGCGACGAGTTGTTTCAACTTCTGGCAGTTCAGGCATGGGGGGGTGATACCATCAACAAATCTGATTCCTTTATTGTGCCATCGGGCGTTTTATCGCGCGTATCAGGGCACGGGTTTTTCTGGATGAATGCTCTGACCTTAGCACTAAAGCTGGGCCTGATGTCGTTGCTTGCAGCGGTTTCGGCGCAAGCACAAACCTCACTTCCCATACTCAAGGCGGAGCCGCCTGTCGACACCATCCGCTTGCGCAGCGGACAACTGCCGTTGGTAGGCTTGACCTCGGACATCCTCTATCGCATTTTGGTGGCCGAGGTTGCGGCTTCCCGAGGCGAGTACGATGTTGCCAGCCAGACTTTTCTATCCTTGGCTCGTGACACCAGTGATCCTCGGCTGGCTCAGAGCGCGTTTCAATATGCAATGGCCGACCGTGATCTGGGTCGCGCATTGCGGGCTGCCAAAGAGTGGGCCCTGTTAGCCCCCAACGATGCGGAAGCCAAGGCCACTGCCCTGGCGCTGGAAGCGTCCAGCGGTCAGACCGAAGGCCTGGCAGATGCCTTGTGGCTGCGCATTTCACGGGCTGAAGATAAAGAGCAGGCCGTGGTACAGGCCATGAGCATGGTCAGCAAAATGGTGGATCGCCGACTGGCGCTGGAGGTGCTGGACAAGGCCTTGCAGCAGCCGGTGCGTTCTTTGCCTATCGCCCGTCTTGCTCTGGCCGATACCGCCTGGAGTGCCGGTGACGCAGCACGCGCGGAGCGCGAGGCACGGGAAGCCCTGAAACTGGACCCGCATTCTGAAGCAGCCGCGCAGCGAGTGCTGGAATATGGTATCAAGATTGATCCTTCGGCTGCCTTGCAAAGCGCACGTGCCTTCGTACGCGACAATCCGGACAGCCGCAAGCTGCAGTTATTGTTGGCCAATCGTTTGGTCGAGCGTCAACAGTTTGACGAGGCCCAGGCCATTGTCAGCGCCTTGCAGCGCGCTAACCCGGAAGACTTTGACCTGCTCTATACCCAGGCCGAAATTCACATCCGCGCCAAGGAGTATGCGCAGGCCCGCCAGTTGCTGGAACAATATATTACGGTTCAGCAGCAGCGCCGCCAGTCCTTGAATGACGCCGTCAATACGGCTTTGGCCAGCATCTCCGAAGCTCGCTTGTCCCTGGTGCAGATTGCCGAGGCGCAGGGTGATCTGAACGAGGCTATTCGTCAGCTGGATTTGATCGAGGAGCCTGCGCTGCGTTTTCAGGCGCAGATTCACAAGGCGGTTCTGCAGGCCCGTCAGGGCAACTTGCCCCTGGCACGCCGTACTTTGGAAAGCTCCCGCCCGCGAGATATGAGTGAGCAGGTGGTGGTGGCCCTGACCTATTCCTCCATTTATCAGGACAGCGGTCGTACGGATCAGGCTCTGGAAGTGTTGGAGCGCGCTGATCGTGAGCTGCCCGACAGCCCTGAAATCAAATACAACCTGGCCATGCTGTACGAGCAGCGGGCCAAGCATGATCAGTTCGAGGCTCTGATGCGCCGCGTTATCGAGTTGCGCCCTGACCACGCGAATGCGTATAACGCCTTGGGCTATACCTATGCGGATCAAAATCGCCGTATGGACGAGGCCCAGGATTTGCTTGAGCGCGCCATGGAACTGGAGCCGGACAACCCCTATATTCTGGATAGCGTTGGCTGGTATCTGTTTCGCATCGGTGATTTGCAGGCCGCGCTGGAGTATCTGCAACGTTCCTACGAACGTTTGCCCGAGGCGGATGTGGCTGCCCATCTGGGAGAAGTGCTTTGGGTCAAAGGCCGTCGCGAAGATGCCATGCTGGTCTTTCGGGCGGGCTTGAGTAAAGATCCAGACAATCGCACTTTGACTGAAACCATCAAGCGACTGGGAGTGCCGCTGCCGTGAAGATGTTGAAACAGCGCTTATGGTATCGGGCTGCGGCCCTGACGCTGCTTGCCGTGCTCAGTGCCTGTGCCACCCCCCCCAGCCCAAGGACGGCAGTGGCGCCGAGGCTGATCAGGCCTCCAGCGCGTTGTCACGTTCAGGTCGCTTTGCCGTAAGCGTGACGCACTCCAGCTCGCAGGTCGAAGCCGTGCAGGGTGGTTTTTCCTGGCGTGATGATGGGCGCAAGCTGATGCTGGATTTGAGCAATCCATTGGGTAATACCTTGGCGCGTGTCTGGGTACTGCCGGGGCAGGCCATTTTGGAGCGTACCGACGGAAGCCAGGAGCTCGCCACTCATCCGGATGCGTTGGTGGAACAGGTTCTGGGCAGCCCCGTGCCCGTGGCCGGCTTGCGGGACTGGCTGCATGGCCGCACGGGCAGTGCCCCCGTTCAAAGTGAACGCAGGGACGATCAGCAAAAACTGAGCAGTTTCGAGCAGTCCGGCTGGCGTGTGACGCTGTCGCGTTACGACGAACAAGGCCCGCGCTTGCTCCAGTTGAACCGTCATGAAGCCAATCGCTCCATCAGCGTGCGTTTGGTTGTGGACCAGTAAAGCGCGAGCAGGTTTGTGTCATGGCGCTCTACAACGTCCCGGCTCCGGCCAAGATCAATCTGTTTTTACACGTCACGGGTCGTCGTGAAGACGGCTACCATTTTCTGCAAACCGCCTTCCGCTTTGTGGATCTGAATGACTACCTGAGCTTCGTTCCTCGTAGCGACGGACAGATCTGCCGGGTACACAGTACCTTGAGCGATGTGGAGCCTGAACAGGATCTGGTGATCAAAGCCGCTCGTGCCCTGCAACAAGCGACGGGCACCCGGCAAGGCGTGGATATCTCTTGTATCAAGAACATTCCGTCGGGAGCGGGGATGGGCGGTGGCTCCAGCGATGCGGCCACGACCCTGATTGCCTTGAACCGTTTGTGGAACCTGGGCCTGAGCCGTCAGGCCTTGATGGATATTGGCTTGCCTCTGGGCGCCGATGTGCCGGTTTTTGTATTCGGACAGGCTGCGTTTGCGGAAGGGGTAGGGGAACAACTGCAGGCCATTCAGATGCCGCCCCGGGACTACATCATCATTCGGCCACCGCAATTTATATCCACAGGAAAAATATTTAGCGCCGAATGCTTGACACGCGATGAGAAACCGATCACAATAACGTTCTTTACTGATTGGCAAGAAAAATTCTGGCAAGCCAAGGATAATAATCCTTATTTTGGCAGAAACAATCTAGAGTCGGTTGCATTTAATCTTTATCCTGATTTGTTGCTGTTAAAGCAGGGTTTGCAAAGTTTAAAATTAAATGCTAGAATGACGGGCTCAGGTTCTTGTTTGTTTGTTGAGTGCAGAGACAAACAAAGCGCCATGAAAGGTCAGTTTGAAATTGACCGAAATAGCAGTAAAATAGATTTTTCTGGTAGCGAAGAATCAAATAGTGGTAAATTGCTGGTCGATCAAACATGGGTTTGTTCTGGTTTGCAAGATCATCCGCTACGCTACTGGATTAAGTAAGTATTTGGGGAATCGCCAAGCTGGTTAAGGCACCGGATTTTGATTCCGGCATGCGAAGGTTCGAATCCTTCTTCCCCAGCCACCTTTCAGGCCTGGCCTGCGATAATGTAAAGCTGTTGAGTCGTTTCCTTGTAGGGGTTTCGATCAACAGCTTTGCTTTTCCTGCATCAAAATCTATCTCCCATCATGGCACAAGACCGATTCATGATCTTCACCGGCACGGCTAATCCTCGCCTTGCTGTCGATGTCGTCAACCACCTTGATATGTCGCTGGGGAAAATGACGGTGGGTCGCTTCTCTGACGGGGAAGCCATGGTTGAAATCAACGAGAACGTGCGCGGTCGCGATGTTTTTGTTCTGCAGCCCACCTGCGCTCCCACCAACGACAATCTGATGGAAATCATGGTGATGGTCGATGCCTTGCGCCGCGCGTCGGCCGGTCGCATCACCGCTGCCATCCCTTACTTTGGTTACGCCCGCCAGGATCGACGCCCCCGTTCGGCGCGTGTGTCGATCTCGGCCAAAGTCGTGGCCAATATGTTGCAAGTGGTCGGTGTTGATCGCGTCATGATGATGGATCTGCACGCAGACCAAATCCAGGGTTTCTTCGACATCCCGGTCGACAATATCTACGCTTCCCCCATTTTGCTGGGCGATATCTGGCGCTGTAACTACCAGGACATGGTGGTTGTCTCGCCTGACATCGGCGGCGTGGTGCGCGCACGTGCACTGGCCAAGCAACTGGAAGTGGATCTGGCCATTATCGACAAACGTCGCCCGCGTGCCAACGTATCCGAAGTCATGAACATCATTGGTGATGTCAACGGACGCACCTGCATCCTGATGGATGACATGGTGGATACGGCCGGTACGCTGTGCAAAGCGGCCGAAGCCCTGAAAGAGCGCGGTGCCAAGGCGGTTTACGCTTACTGTACGCACCCTGTGCTCTCGGGCGAAGCCATCGAACGCATTACGCAGTCCCAATTGAACGAGCTGGTTGTGACGGACACCATTCCGTTGTCCGCCAAGGCCCGCGAGTGCAGCAAGATTCGTCAGCTGTCCTGTGCAGCACTGCTGGGCGAGACCATCTTGCGTATCTCGAACGCCGAGTCGGTCAGCTCCTTGTTCAGCGATTAAGTTTTTTAACGTGTGCTGGTCGCGGCACACGTCAACTAGGTAGTCCGCTACCACTTTTCAGCAGTACGCCTCAAGCGTTCTGCCATTGGAGTTTTAAATGAAATTCACCGCTACGTCGCGTGATGTACAGGGTACGAGTGCGAGCCGCCGCCTGCGTCACGCTGGTCGAGTTCCTGCAATTGTTTACGGTGGCGAAGAACAGCCCGTCGTAATCTCGCTGGACCATAACGAGATCTACCACAACCTGCGCAAAGAAGCGTTCCACGCATCCATCCTGACGATGGAACTGGACGGTAAAGCTGAAAAAGTGCTGTTGCGCTCGGTTCAGTGGCACCCCTACAAGCAGCAGGTTCTGCACGTTGACTTCCAACGCGTTCTGGCTTCGCAAGCCATCACCACCAAAGTTCCTCTGAACTTTGAAGGTGGTGAAGTGTCCCCAGCTGTCAAGCTGAGCGGCCAGGTCATCAGCCACATCCTGACCGAGCTGGAAATCACCTGCTTGCCCGGTAACCTGCCTGCGTCCATCACGGTGGATCTGAGCGGTATGACGGCTAACGCCAACCTGCACCTGGACAGCATCAAGCTGCCACTGGGCGTGACTTACGCTGGCAACGACACCAACCCTCTGCTGGCTGCTGCCTTGCCAGTGGGTGGTGCTGCTGCTTCGGAAGAAACCGAAGAAGGCGCCGAGTAATCAAGATTGCCTGTCGGCTTTGGCCGGCTTGCAGCTTGGCGAATCAACCCCTGTCAGCGTATGCTGGCGGGGGTTTGTTATTTCTGCCTGCGCCATTGCTGGTGTATGCCTCCTGCGAAAACATTCATGTCTGAGCCTATCCGTTTGATTGTTGGCCTGGGTAATCCCGGCCCCGAGTATGAAGCCACCCGTCATAATGCGGGCTTTTGGTTGGCAGACCAGTTGGCCGATGATCTGCATGCGAGCTTCAATCTGGAAAAGTCATTTTTTTCCTGGGTCGCCAAAGCGCGCTTTGAAGGTGAGAACGTCATCATCGCCAAACCCATCACCTTCATGAACAAGTCTGGGCAAGCCGCCGGGGCCTTGATGCGTTTTTACAAGCTCAAGCCCGAGCAGGTGCTGGTCCTGCATGACGAGCTCGATTTGCTGCCCGGACAGGTGAAGATGAAAAAAGGAGGCGGGCACGCGGGGCATAATGGCCTGCGCGATATTCAGTCCGCCTTTGGCACGCCGGATTTCTGGCGCTTGCGCCTGGGGATTGGTCACCCTCGCACCCTGGGCCTGGCCCAGCAAGTGGTGAATTTCGTACTGCATGCGCCCCGTCAAGAAGAGTTGCGCGAGATTGAAGATGGCATGAACCGGTGCCGGCTTATGATGCCTGCCTTGCTGCGTGGCGACTTTGAGCAGGCCACCCGCCAGCTTTATGCTCCGCAGAAGGCCTGATGCATGAAGTCAGTGCCTAGTAGCCCGTTGCGTTTTAGGGATGAGCTCAAAGACTTCTTTTACTTTTTGCGCCATCCCCGCAGCGCCCGACGTTTGCCTGGCAGGGTACCGGGTGATGGCTGGTATCTGGACTGGTTTGCTCCCTTGCCCTGGAAGCGTCTGCTGCAATGGGCGGGCATGCTGTGGCTGATTAATGCATTGGTACTGGGCCCAATCGCGGTCTCGGTGGCGGGTCTAGGTGGTGCACAGCATCGTCTGGACCCGACCCGCATTCCTTGGGCGCAAGCCATCATCTGGGCGCCCATTGTGGAAGAGCTGGTTTTCCGCTTTGTGCTCAGACGTCCGTCCCAATGGCTGACAGTGGTCCCCTTGGCCGTGTTTCTGATGTTTCAGGGACCAAGTGGGTGGTTGATACAAGCACTGCTGGTTTTGTGTCTGGCCGTCTGGATCAGTCGTTATACCGGCATGCCCCGTGAAGCCTTGCCCGCAGATAGCGGATGGTGGCGCAGGTTGGTGGGAGCAGTGCAGGGGAGGGCATGGCGTTTTTCATCCATGCGACGCTATTGGCGTTGCTTTCCCTGGGTGTTTTATGGTGCAACGCTGGCCTTTGGCGCATTGCATTTGTATAACTTCCAGCTCAACAGCATGAGCTGGTATTTGCTGCCCTTGCTGGTCCTGCCCCAATGTATGACCGGTCTGGTGTTGGCCTGGCTGCGTGTGCGTCGAGGCATGGGCGCCTCGATTGTGCTGCATGCCATCTTTAACGGTGGCCCGGTCTTGCTGATTATCGGACTGCTCAAGCTGTTTGACGGTATTCCGGTTTAAGAATACCTGCCGTTCAAGGCGCTCTCCTGTGTCCCCGGCACGACTGTTCTGATCCGTCTGCAGGCGCTGTAGCGCCCAAGGGCGCTACAATAGCGCATCGTTTATATAACTCTTTGATTTTCAGGATACTCATGGCACTGCAATGCGGCATCGTTGGCTTGCCCAACGTTGGTAAATCCACTCTGTTCAACGCTCTGACCAAAGCCGGCATTGCGGCTGAAAACTACCCCTTCTGCACTATCGAACCGAACGTCGGTGTGGTCGAAGTTCCTGACCAGCGTTTGCAAGATCTGGCTAAGATCGTGAATCCCGAGCGCATTTTGCCTGCCGTGGTGGAATTCGTAGACATTGCCGGTCTGGTGGCGGGCGCCTCCAAGGGTGAAGGTCTGGGTAACCAGTTCCTGGCCAATATCCGTGAAACCGACGCAACCGTGCATGTGGTGCGCTGTTTTGCCGATGAGAACGTGATTCACGTTGCCGGCAAGGTGGACCCCTTGGCAGACATTGAAATCATCAATACTGAATTGGCGCTGGCTGATCTGGGCGTGGTCGAGAAAGCCCTTCACCGCAATCAGAAACTGGCTCGTTCGGGCGATAAAGACGCTGCCAAGCTGGTTGCCTTGCTGGAGCGTATCGAAAAAGCGCTGGGCGAAGGAAAATCCGTGCGTTCGCTGAAGCTGGACGAAGACGAACTGCACCAGATCAAATCCTACGGCTTCATCACCGCCAAGCCCACCATGTACGTGGCCAACGTGAAAGAAGACGGCTTTACCAACAACCCACACCTGGAAGCCGTGCAGAACTACGCTGCCGCTGATGGCGCTCCTGTGGTTGCCGTATGCGCTGCCGTGGAAGCCGAAATCGCTGAGCTGGACGACGCCGACAAGATCGAATTCCTGTCCGATCTGGGCATGGAAGAACCTGGTCTGAACCGTGTGATTCGCGCCGCCTACAGCTTGCTGGGCCTGCAAACCTACTTCACCGCAGGTGTCAAAGAAGTGCGTGCCTGGACCATCCGCGTGGGCGACACCGCCCCTCAAGCCGCTGGCGTGATTCACACCGATTTCGAGCGCGGCTTCATCCGTGCCCAGACCATCGCCTTTGACGACTTTGTGGCTTGCAAGGGCGAACAAGGTGCCAAAGAAGCTGGCAAAATGCGTGCGGAAGGCAAGGAATATGTCGTGAAAGACGGTGATGTGCTGAATTTCCTGTTCAACGTCTGATTCGAGCAAGCCATTTCAGGCGATTGCATCTGCTTGCACGCGCATCACTGAAAGCGATTCAAAGTCCCGTGGATACGGGGCTTTTTCATTTCAGCCCGTTGCATGCAACCACACTTGATAGCTCTGCGCAAGTGAATACGGGCGTGTATATGGATCTTGCAACAGGTCGATGAAGGTGTATACGATGAAGCCCTGAGGACGAACAGGAGAGCTTCACGATGCTGACAGACGCCCAGTGCCGAGCCGCTAAGCCTAGAGAAGGCATCTACCGCCTCAATGACTACAAGGGGCTGTACCTAGAGATCAAACCCAACGGCATCAAGGCCTGGCGCTATCGCTTCAAGCTCAATGACAAGGCCTCATGGTTTGCACTTGGCGACTACCCCAGCGTGACGCTCGGCGAGGCCAGAGAGAAGTGCGACGCGGCGCGGAAGCTGGTCAAGGAGGGCATCAATCCCGTCCAGAATCGCCAGATCGAACGCATCAAGCGCGAGCAAGACTCAGCGAACACGTTCGAGTCCGTCGCCAAGGAGTGGCTGGCTCTGAAGGACTGGGAGGAAGTGACCAAGAAGCGCCGGCTCGACATGCTTGAGCGCGTGGTCTTCCCGTCGATTGGCAAGCTGCCGGTACGTCAGATCACTCCGGCCCATGTCCTCGACATTCTCAACAAGACGGTCAAGCGGGGCGCCCCCACGGTAGCGGCTGAAGCCAAGCGCACCATGTCTGGCGTGTTCGAGCATGCAGTCGCGACCCTACGGGCAGACACTGACCCCATTTGGCCGGTTCGCAAAGCGCTGCCGCCCAACAAGACGCAACACAGGCGCGCCCTCAGCTCGGAGGAAGTCGGCCAGCTGCTGAGCGACTTTGATGGACATGGCGGCAACTTCCAAACCATTAAGGCCTTTCAGCTCATGTGGCTGACGCTCAGCCGCCCGAATGAATCCGTCCAAGCAGAATGGGCTGAGTTCGACCTGGACAAGGCGCTCTGGACCATTCCTGCACGTCGGATGAAGGCTCGGCGAGAGCACGTCGTTCCGCTACCGACTCAGGCGGTTGAACTTCTCAAGGCCATGCATCCGATCACAGGGCACACGAAGTTCGTTTTCCCGAACCGCGACGACCGCCAGCGCCCAATGGCCGACGCAGCTCTGCGGCAGGCGCTCAAGAAGCTCGGTTGGGCAACCAAGTACAGCCCACATGGCACTCGCACCACGGGCAGCACACGGCTCAATGAAATGGGCTATCGGTCCGATGCCATCGAAGCCCAGCTTGCACATGCGGAGCCGAACAGTGTTCGGCGCACATACAACCATGCCACCTACCTCGACGAGCGGCGGGTGATGATGCAAGACTGGGCAGAAAACCTGGAAAGTTGGAAGGTAGCCGCACAGGAAAGAAATTAACTTCGGATGCCCGCAGCAGCCCAGGGCTCAGATGAATTTTCGCCGTTCGGTTTCGCCATTCCAGATGGTCCCATGCAGGAAAGTATCCCGCTCTTCTGGCGTAGTTAAAGGGAAGCTGGCATATTGGGTGTGAGCCATTAGCTTCACATCCTCCGCCCATTGCTGACGCATTTCTTCCGTTTCCAGCCTTTCGCCACTTAGCGCCTCCGGTCCAAACAAATCAGTAAGATCACGTGGCGGGGCGTTTGCAGTGCGGAGGCGAGAGCGGATATTAGCCGAGGCTATTTCTACCATCACGCCCGAAATGTCTTTCTGTAGCAATTGCTCCAAAACCTTAATACGTTTCCTGGCGGCGAAGTTGGTTTCCTTCAACTGCTCGTTGTAGTGCGGCTGGAAATGCCGGATCAGGGCTGCTTCAGCTAAAGCAACTTGTGCATGCCTGGAAAGTGTTAAAGCCCGCATGTTCTCCAGATGCGCTCTTTCCTCCTCCACACTTGATTGCGGATCGGCTTGAAGATCTCCTCCTGTGCTCATGAAAACTCGGCGATGTTCAAACCGGTAGAGCAACAGCAACACTTCTGAGGTAGGCCGATATGTCATCGCCTCGGCGAGGATTCTCTGCAATGTTGAGTGATTGAGCAGTCGATCCAGCGCAGTTCGCCGCTGCGATCTTCCAATACCTTGCCCGACATAGACTACTTCAAGATCGGAGTCTTCGTAGCTCAGGAGCGAATCGGCATTGGCGACCACAGCATGCGCCGGCACCTGCATCGAGCCTCGCTGTGTCTCGACAATGAGGTGTGTACCAGACGGCAAGACCCCAACGCCTCTCACGGAGTCTCCGCTACGCTTTAATGCCTTCACCAAGTCCCAGCAGAAGGGAATTTGCACCCAGCCGTTTTCTCGCATGACTATAAATTCGCCATGGAGAATATTGTCGACAAACGACACTCGTTCTGGCTGAATTAGTATTCGCTCTCGGGTTGCAATGACATAGAGATTGCAGTCAGTGATGGCGTTTCTGAAATGCTGATTGTTTCTTCCGTCGTACAAGTCTGCCGGGGAAAGGGCAATAGGCTGGCTCGAATAGAGGTGTACGCTGCCTTCTGTAACGAATAGGCGCTGCGTCTCCGGCATGATGTTAAAAGCTCCTACGATTTTCCCGTCAGCCAATCCGCTTCGGGACGATATGCCGCTGAAATTGTTACAAAAGAATTGTTCGCAAGTTATCCCGAATAGCCTTAGCAGTTTCCTCTGGGGACATGCGGCGCAACTGGCTGAGAAGCTTGACGACGAGCGCGACATCAACTGGCTGAGAAGGTCTCTCGCCCGTGCGGGTAAAAGGGCCATCCGTTTCCGTCAGCATGCGCTCTAATGGAATGCATTCCACCATTGACGCATGTCTCTCATTTCCGAGCATTGCTGCATTGATGGAAAAATAGCAGCCTAAATCCAGCGCGCGTTTCGCTTCGCTTTTCGTTCCGGTGAACCAGTGGAGGACGATCCTCCCTCGCTCTGACGGTAGATGTGCTTCCACAAGATCGAGAACCATCTTGGCCGATCTGATGCTGTGGACCGTAATGATCTTGTCGCCGGCCTGCGCACAACGCTGCAACACATGCTGGAACACACGCTTTTGCGCATCGAGCGATTTGAAGAATCGGGGACCGGCGTCCAATCCGACTTCGCCAACATAGCGTGTCTCCGCAAGGTACCGATCCCACAGCTCGATCTCGTTTTCACGCTCAGCGACCAGTTGGGGGTGCAAGCCCAGTGCTGCTCGAACATGCTTTGTGCGCTGCGCTAGTTCGTGATTGCGGGGCCACGCACGGGGTGTCGTCGTTACGGCCAGCGTGAATACGCCGGACGCCTCAGCATCCTGGACCGCCGCCGCATGGTCCGGGTAGAGATCAAGATGGCAATGGAAGTCCACAAGGCCTGCAGTAGCGATCATGCGCGCCCCTCACCCATCAACTTGGTCTCGCCTCGGCACCGTCAATAAGCCGTGCGACTTCGCCCAAGCCGCGCCGATAGACGTCGGCAAGCTGGTCCAAGTGCGCGGCTTCATCTGCAAGCGAGCCGGGTTTGTGGATCAAAAGGTTCGCGATCTGTGGCTTGTCCTTCAAGCGCTCAATCGCGTACTGGAAAGACCTGACCTGTACTCCCATCGCCTGGCGTGTGTCTAACGGCTGCGCGTGAAGATCGGGAACCGTGTATGTTGTAGGGTCGTTCCCAGTACCCCATGCTGCCGTCAACGCTGCGCGACGGATCAGACATGGTAGGCAATAGCCACATTGTTCGATGCCATGTCCTAGCCATCGGGCCTTGGCGGGGGACGAGCACGATAGCGAATCTGTTGCCAGTTTCTTCAAGAGATCCGGGTTGCGGCAGGCTGCTGCCATCTCGCCTTTCGTCCTATCCCAGTATGGATTCCGAATTTCTCCGTCTATGCCGAGCGCGACAAGCAGATCGTTCCACCTCGCCATGTAATACGGATGCGTGGTGCGTGTGCTGTTTGATCCCAATCTCAGAGGGTCCAAAGGCACATTCAGAGCGATCAGCCCATTCTCGGGGACGCGCAGGACGAAACGCCGTCCGAGCCCAGTGCCTGCGAATACCCCGAGAGCGAAGAACAGGAACGACCTGCCTCGTGTGCTGTTCTCTGAGCCGACGCCTTCTACAAGACCATCCACGAAGGTCATGCCGACCCGCAACCGCTCGAAAGATGACTTGATGTAGTGCTTCTTCAAACCTGCAAACAGCTTGCCTTGAGCATCGCTCGTCGCCCCTTCCCCGAAGTGGCTGACCAGCAGGGGAGTGGAGCCGTCCTCCAGCAGGTCGATGGCGCCAATCAAGCTGTCCAGCCCACCCGAGAACAAGCTGACAGAATCGAAAGGAGGAGCAATCAGGCTCGGAGGTTGGGCTTGAGCGATCGCCGCGAATCGAGCTGGGCGTGCTCTGAAACTGATCGTCCAGCGATCTCCAGTCAGGAAGTCTAAAGATCTCCTGAGCGTCAGTGCTGCAGCATCCCAGCGAGCCGGATCGCTGACCGGAACGACCAGACGTATCTCGCGTGTCCATGAATCTTGGGACTGCTCAGTGCGAGAGATGCGCGTGTCGGCGGCATGCACGTGGGCGGCCAGCACCAGTAAGTCGATGCCGATTTCTGAAGGAAATACGCCGATCTTTTTCAGGCTTGTCAGCGCGCTACCGATACCATGATCCAAAGATTTCTCTCCGGCGACGAGTTGCAGGTAGGTCGTTTGTTCATCGGTGCCCGGCGTCACATCGAAGCGGTCGTCCGGGCCAAAGCGGCCCGCCAGGAGTTGTCGCTTCATTGGTTGGCCTCCGCATCGCCAAGGGTATGCAAGATTGCAAAGGCGGATTCATACACAGCGTCAACGAAGCCTTGAATTCGTTCAGGGGTGAGATTGGGGGTTTCCGCCCGCGCTCGTGTCAGCGCGTCGCTCACTCCTCCCCGGATGAAGTCGCGTAACTGCTGTTCGACGCGATGTGCAGCTTGTACATCTGTTGGCATGGTCACAGCCTTGGTACCGATGTCATTGCAGATGCGTGCCTCGATCGCATGAGTGGCATATAGCTCGAAAACCGTCTGCATTTGATCGGGAGTGAACGTGGTTAGATCGGTGAGCCCTTCGCTCGCCAGTTCAACGATGGTTTCGATATACGCCTCGCGGGCAATGCCTTCATCAACCGTACCCGCACCTGGGCAGATGTAATCGGCCAGCCCCACGAAAATTTCAGTGATTGGGCGCCCCGCCAACGATTCCAGGTTCAGGGCTCGCAGTGCTTCGCGTACACCTCGCGTTTGCGCGTCGGCGAGGAAGCCGAGGAGCCGCGCTCCGGCGCCGCGCGAGGCACCCATGCGTTGGGCAGCTTGGCGCGAACCACCAGCGGATGTTGAGACGTACTTTGAGACGGCACGGCCAAGGCTGGCTCGATCGCTGCCACCAGAGCCAGCGAATCGCGTGAAGCTATTGCGGGCGCCAGAGAAGCGTTGAGGGTCAGCTGTCCTGGGAATAGGCGGGCGGCTTGGCGGCGCCGGCTGCGTAGCACCATCAGCGGGCGGCTGGCCGTCTGGTCCTGCACCATCCCCCGGTGGAGTTGCAGGCGGGCTACCGCTGTCCGCATCACCTAACCATGACGGAATAAGTGGTGTCCCGCCGCCTGGGCCGCCATAAGCTGTTGAGGTTCCCATCAACGTCCTCCCTTCAGATCTTTGAGCGCTGCTTCGGCGCTGGCCTTGAGGCCAAGATTTCCGGTGACTTTGCTCCAGTCTCCCAGTAGCTTTGTAAGGCGAGCAGCGCATTCGGTGTCTTTGATGACGCTTTGCCAGCCACTGACGGCCCAAGGCCCGCACTTACCAC
Source organism: Alcaligenes ammonioxydans (assembly GCF_019343455.1). Taxonomy (NCBI): domain Bacteria; kingdom Pseudomonadati; phylum Pseudomonadota; class Betaproteobacteria; order Burkholderiales; family Alcaligenaceae; genus Alcaligenes; species Alcaligenes ammonioxydans. The sequence goes on from NZ_CP049362.1 coordinate 620,011, forward strand.
TTGGTAGCGCCTCCAGGAAGTCCATTAACCGGCTCTGGAGGCCGGGCTGTGCCTTCACGAGGACGGTGAGGCCATCTACACCTGCAGGCCTGGTCTCAAAAGCGCCGGAGCCCATAATCTTGCTGCGCACGGCCTCGAACACCTTCTCGGCTTCGGGTTGCACGAGTTGCTTTAACTCGGCTTCGTAGCTTTGGACGGTCATCTTGCCGCCGAACAGTTTCTCGACCACAGCAGCCAGGTGACCCAACACCGATACCGGGCCGAAGTAGTCCTTCTTGTCCTTTGTCACGAACAGGTAAGGGCGCAGATCGAGTCCTGATAGCTTCGGCAGGAGGAGCGCCCAGTCGCGCACCGGCTCCGACGACTTCCACTCGGTCAACACAGCGTTGTCAGACACAGCGGTGGGCTCAGTGGCCTTCTGCCCCTTCGGCTCGCTAGCTTTGCCGTCAGCCAGTGCAAGGCTCTTTTCCAGCGTTTCGAGGTCTTCACATAGCCCTTGCGGATGGACTGCCGCGACGAATGCGACCTGCTCGAACAACCTTGGGAGGAAGCGTTCCGCAAGCATGAGCTTCGCCAGCACGGGTAGCTTGATGTCGTCACCGAAACCGCGCGCGGTCGCAGTGCGCTCGCGCAGCAGCAACGTGTTGAGAAAGCGCTTGATCTGGCGCGGGTTGCCCTTTGTACCGCTCGCCAAAATGGGACCGATCTGGTCGCTGAGTGCAAGTGCGTTGTTCGCCTTGTCGGCTTGCTTGCCGAGGGCCGTCTTGACCGCTGCGGCATCAAGACCGCCGTTGGTCCAAGGACGTTTCAGCTTCTCTCTTGCTACGGTGATTAGCTTTCCATAGTCCGCGTCGTCCTCCCCGACCTCAGCGCCGGCCAGCAACAACGTCACGTAGATCCGAGTCTCGGTCTCACCCAGCGCCGGGATGCGGAACGGAACCTGGATGAGCTTTTCGAGGTAATTGCGGGCGTAATCGCGCGGTCCAGTGCTGTCGGGTAGGTCAGGAAAGTGCTTACGCACCGCGTATTCGATCATCGCCTCGTCTGCTGCAACGACGAACGCCGTCTGGGCAGTGAAGACAAACAACCGGATCGCTTCGAGCGTTTCAATGGCCGTATCGGGCAGGCAGCGGTCGAGATCGTCAATCAGGACAACAAGCTGCTTGATGCCAGCATCTTTCAGGAGTTGGTCGAACGCTTTGCGGAAGGCCTCCACTTCCTCCGGCACATTCTTGGACTCGCCTGGTTTGAGCAGGTCTTTCGCTTCGTTGATGGCGGTCGAGAGGTTTTCTTTCGTAACAAGCTTTGCAGGATCTGCCACTAATGCTTCGAGCGACCCGACAATCGCCCCGATTTGTTCGGGTGTCGGGATACCGGTGAATGCGGTCAGGGCCAGTCCGCCGGCTCGCTTGGCCACCTTCAACCAGTCGATGCGACGAAAGACATCCTTGACGGCCACTGCCGCCGTCTTCAATGCCGGACGTTTCTCGACCAAGCCCGTGACGATCCCTTCGATCAAGGCGATCTTCGCGTCCTCGAAGCCTTGAAAGCGCCATCCATTGAACTTCAGGCACAGGACATCGCCCTGATCAGAAAAACCAGCTTCGATCATTTCGAGCACGCTGGACTTTCCTGCCCCCCAGTCGCCGTGCACACCGATAGTCACAGGGTGGTCTGGCTTCGCGCGAAGTAGCCCAATGATCGTGGAGGCAATTGCCTCGTTGTTGAGTAGATCGACCTTGGTCTCGTTATCGGTCAGGATCATCTGTCTCTCCCTGAAGTCTTCTCAATCCCCTACCGCCAGGTGTAATCAGGTTGTTCCGCGATGCGACACCGACCACCCCGACGACAGCGCCTCAGCCTGCTGCAACACCGTTTGCACCGCCATGTCCTGAAGGTCGGGCGGATAGCCGTACTTCCGCAGAATGCGCTTCACCAGCACACGCATCCGGGCACGGGCAGAGTCTCTGTGCGCCCAGTCAACCGATACGTTCTCGCGCAGGCTCATCAGCAACTCGTGGGCGATCAGCTTGAGCTTGTCGTCGCCCATCATCTGCACGGCGCTCTCGTTCTCAGCCAGGGCGTCGTAGAAGGCAATCTCCTCGTCTGACAAGCCGGACTCTTCGCCACGCTGGCGCGCCGCACGGATGTCCTTGGCCAACTGGATCAGCTCCTGCAGCACCTCTGCGGTCGTGATCGCATTGGCGTGGTAGCGCGCCACGGCGTCTTCCAGGCGTTCCGAGAAGGCCTTGGTCTGCACCACGTTGGCCTTGCTGCGCGAGCGAATCCCATCGTTAAGCAACTTGCGCAGTGCTTCCAGAGCAAGATTTCGCTTCTCCATCTGTTGCACTTCGGCAAGGAACTCGTCGGAGAGTATGGAGATGTCCGGGCTCTTGACTCCCGCAGCCGCCAGGATGTCTACGATTTCGGTCGAGACCACAGCACGGCTGACGATTTGCTGGATAGCCAACTCGCGCTCCTGCTGGGCCATGCCAGACCCTGTGCTGCTCTTGACCAATGCAGCGCGAATCGCTTGGAAGAAGCCAACCTCCTCTCGAATTTCTCGCGCCTCGTCAGAGGCAGAGGCCAGAGCGTAAGCCTTGGACAATGCGAGCACGGCATCCTGGTATCGGCGGTGAGCGCTCTTCTTACCCTCCACCGTTTTTTCCTTCTCAGCCAGCTTCTGCTGCAGATCGAGAATCCACTCGATAGCGCCAGCCATCATTACCAAGCGCTCTTGGGGCGTACCACCCATCGCCGACGCATAGTCGTAGCCGTGGTACAAGTCCCGCACGACCTCGTACTTCTCCATCATCACTGAGATGGCTTGCGCTTCGTCGACGCCGGTGTTTTCTTGGTCGTTCTTGGAGTATTGCTGCAGAGCGGACTTCAGGCTTTGCGCAATGCCGATGTAGTCCACAATCAGCCCTGCGGGCTTGTCGCGGAACACGCGGTTCACACGTGCAATCGCCTGCATCAGGCCGTGCCCCTTCATCGGCTTATCCACGTACATCGTGTGCATGCACGGTGCGTCAAAGCCCGTGAGCCACATGTCGCGAACGATCACGAGCTTGAGCGGGTCTTTGGGATCGCGCGCACGCTTGGCCAGCAGATCACGCCGGGCCTTGTTACCAATGTGCTGCTGCCACTCCTGCGGGTCGCTCGCCGCCCCCGTCATCACGATCTTGACTGCACCGGCGTTGTCATCGGCGCTGTGCCAGTCGGGTCGCAGCTTGATGATCTCGTCGTAGAGCTTCACGCAAATGCGACGGCTCATACACACCACCATCGCCTTGCCATCAAGGGCTGCCACGCGGTCCTCGAAGTGGGCAACCATATCCTTGGCCACCAAGGCAAGGCGCTTGTCGCTGCCAACCAGGGCTTCCACCGTTGACCACTTCTTCTTGAAGCGCTCCTGGTCGACCTCGGAATCATCCTCGGTCAGATCGTCAACCTCGGCGTCGATCTTTGGCTTCTCGTCCTCGTTGAGTTCGATGCGCGCCAACCGCGACTCGTAATAAATCGGAACGGTCGCGCCATCCTCGACAGCACGGCTGATGTCGTAGACATCGATGTAGTTACCGAACACCGCCGGGGTATTGACGTCGTCCGCCTCGATGGGCGTACCGGTAAAGCCGATGAAAGATGCGTTCGGCAGAGCGTCGCGCATGTACTTGGCAAAGCCATAGGAGATTTCGCCGGTCTTCGCGTCCACCTTGGCCTTAAAGCCGTATTGACTGCGGTGCGCTTCATCCGCGATAACAACAACGTTACGACGGGTAGTGAGCGGCTCCGCAACCTCGCCGAACTTCTGCAAGGTCGTGAAAATCACGCCGCCCGATGCCCGGCTCAAAACCTTCTGCAGGTCTTCTCGGCTCTCCGCCTGCACCGGCGTCTGCCGGATCAGGTCGCGGCACATCGAGAAGGTAGAGAACAGCTGATCGTCGAGGTCGTTGCGGTCAGTCAGCACCACCAACGTCGGGTTGGCCATTGCCGGGTGTTTCACCAGCTGCCCGGCGTAGAACGCCATCAACAGGCTTTTACCGGAGCCCTGGGTGTGCCAAATCACGCCCGCGCGTTTATCGCCTTGACGTTGAGTCCTCACACTTGGCAAACCGTAGCCAGCAGGGTCTTCTGCCACCCCCTCCACTGCCATCGAAGCACGAACAGTCGATGCCACCGCGTGTCGCACCGCATGGAATTGGTGGTAGCCCGCAATGATCTTGGCCAGCCCGGAACCGGTTTCGCTGAAGACAGTAAAGTGGACGAGCAGATCAAGCAGGCGGCGATGCTCAAACACGCCCTCGATCAGCGTCGAGAGTTCCGGCGCACCTTTCGGGGCAACGTCCGTACCGTCGGTAGTGCGCCACGGCATGAAGCGCTCAAGGTCTGCCGAGAGTGAACCCACTCGGGCTGCAATGCCGTCCGATGTGACCAGCAGCGCATTGGTGTTAAACAGCGCTGGGATCTGCTTCTTGTAGGTCTGCAGCTGGTTGAACGCGCCCAGCAGGTGCGCCCCGGCGCTGCCCGGTGCTTTCAACTCGATCACGCCCAGCGGCAAGCCGTTCACGAACACCACCACATCGGGCCGCCGTTTGCTCTGGCCGTTGATCACAACGAATTGGCTTACCACCAACCAGTCGTTCTGCTCCGGGTGCTCGAAGTCGATGAGCGCGACCTTGCCTGCTGTCAGTGTGCCGTCGTTCGTGTAGTACTCGACGTCCACACCTTCCGTCATCAGTTTGTGAAGACGGCGGTTCTCTTCGAGCAGCGATGGGAGTTCGGACTGCATCACGCGCGCTACAGCATCCTGACGCGCGTCCAATGGCAAACCAGGGTTCAGGCGCACAACGGCGTCTTCGAATCGTTTCTTGAGCACGACCTCGTCGTGACTTTCGCGCGCCGGTCGGTGCCCATCGGGGCCGATGTCCTCCTCACGTTCGACGATGTAATCGAGAGCTCGCAGCTGATCCAGCAACGCTTGCTCGACGGCGGCCTCTGATAGGAATGCCATCATTGTTCTCCTGCGATCTTGGATTCGTACATTTCTATTCCGTCCCCAATCCAAACAGTCCTCGCAGCTCGTTTATTTCTGTTGCGAAGCTATTTCTGCTTTCTTCGTGACGTGTGGCTTCTCCAATAATTTCGTATTCAAGCCGCCGATCGGGCACTTCGCCTCGTGTCTTTCTAAAGATGCAAAGACGAGTCGTGTGGCCCACACCGTCCTCGCGAAAATGAATCATTGGGCGAAGCCCGAAAATCAACCCATCAGCAATCACTAGCATCTGCCTTTGTTGGAAATACCTCGCCGAATCGAGCATTTGCTGATGACTAATCTTGATATTCTGAATCGTCCTGGTAGAGCTGTGCCCTCTGAATATTTCACATCTCAGAGTTGTTCCATCAACTTGACTCAAATACCGAACGATTTGTATGTCTTCCAGGCCATCCAGCTCTGCAAGAACTTCGACGACGTCTACGTAGCATTCGCTGATCCAACTCCGTGCCTGTGCTTCGGACTGCGCTGCGCTATGAGAGAAGGCATTGCGAGACTGGTTGAGCTCCTTCATCGCCGCGAGTGTCCCCGCCGGTGATATTTTCGCGACGGCTGGTAAAATTCCTACGGCGCTCAGCTGGGTAGTTATGTGCTCTATGTTCTCCAGTCTTTTTGCAACACTGTCGGTGAACAAGTCCTTAAACTTCAGCGGATCTGCGACCAGGATATTTCGATGACGGCATTCCGCCACGGCGAGTGCGTGCAGGATGTCGATGACCGATTCCCATGTGTCGCGGAGAAGATGAAGGCGCTGCAGATCACTTTCATACCCATTTTCGAATCGGTAGAAATAATAAGCAATCGGTGATGGAAATTGATTGCATACAGCCTCCCTTATTGCTTGTTCGCGCTGCTGCGTGAAGTCTGAAAATGTAGCCTCATAAGTATCCGGGCTCATGCTAAAAAGAACAAAACTTGGCCTTGGCTGATAGCCGAGAATGTCGAGCGTTCCGCCCGACTGTTCTGAGTACTGTTCATCTAGCCATTCGTTATATGGCGGACAAGCCTCATAATTTGTAGGGTCGAGCTGAAGCTTCATCTGATCAAGCCTCGAGGCGGTACTCGACATCTGTAATGCGCAGTTCGCCAGAGATCAACTTAGGCAGTAGTGTGTCGCGCAGTAGGGCGAGTGAGTGTGATTCGTTGACATTACGGAGAATTGGGTCGAGCAAGCTAGCGACGCTTTCCTCAAATTGGTGAAGCACGCTTACTGGCGGATGCACAGCACATACGGCCTCAAACGTTTGCCGCGTAATGGTCGAGAAAACAGAGCCATGCGCCATTGATTTAAGCTGTTCAACCATGCGCTGTGCAGAGAGGAATACGAAGTAATTACCCGAACCGTTCCTGCCCTGGAGCGCATAGCAGGATTGATTAAATGTCATGTCGCATCCGGCAATGGCCAAATTGCCAACAGTCCCGCGAGCAGAGATAATAGTTGTGCCTTTGGATATTAGTCGTGTCGAACTTCCATTCAATCCGGCCTGAGTAATCGATTTTTCAGTTTTAACAACGAAGGCATCGCTTGCTGCAGGCGTGTCTACGACAGAGAACCAAGGAATTTCGCCACCCCAGTATTCGCTGACTGAAGTCTTCGGTGTACCGCCTCCGATAATATCAACAGCATCGGCGAAACTGCCGACCACCCACCCCTCTGGAATATCGCCCAATTCTGATTGGACGAGTTGGTCGGGAAAGACGTCGTAAAGATGCGCGGGTAGGCCCGGTAGCGACTGGCCACGCTGCCAGCGACCTTCCATCTTGGCGCGCACAGGTTCGAAGTCCACAAACCACGCCTTGAACAAGGTGCGGGCCATCGCCTCCAGCGTTTCGTTCTGCTTGCGGTTAAGTTCGATCTTGCCGTCAAGCGTGCCAAGGATGTGGGCGATGGAGCGCTGTTCGGATAAGCGTGGTAGCGCAACCTCTATTTTGCGAAGTTCGCTTTGCTTGATGCCTGTAACCGTTGTCCCTGAGCTTCGCCCCAACAGTTTCGCCTGCATTTCTTGCGATTGCATTAGGTAAAGCAAGTAGCCGTTATCAAGCAAACCTGGTTTTCCCCGCAGCGTGACGATGCGCTGGGCTAACGCAACCGGAAGAAATTTAATCTGTGCGACTTCGCCAAGTGGAGCTTCGGTAGTCAACACGACATCACCGATTTGGGGATAGCCACGCGTCATCCACGTTTCGTAGTCCCCTTCGGCAATAAACTCATTGGGCGTCTCGATGCGCCCCGCTTTAACCACTTTCGCGGTAATTAACGGAATGCCGAAATCAGTTTTGCGCGGCGTTTTCCCGCGATAGTCAATAAGAGCATCAAGACATTCTTCCAGCTTAAGAACAGTCAACTCATTCGCCATACCCAAGCTCCTTCAGGTTGGCTTCAATGGTGGCATCCAACCTAATAGCCTCCGCCCGTTGCGCCCGCCACTGCTGAGAGAGTCGCAACATCTTTTCTTCAAAAGGTTCGCCGTCTTCTTCCTGCTCCACAGCACCGACGTAACGTCCTGGGGTAAGGGCGTAGCTGTGCTTGCGAACATCCTCTATGGTTGCGGACTTGCAGAAGCCCGCGACGTCGGCGTACTCCCCGACGCCTTGCTCACCGCGCCAAGCGTGGTACGTATCGGCAATCTTCTGGACCTCTTTGTCGGTAAGCTCGCGCCGGGTGCGATCCACCAGCTCGCCCATCTTGCGGGCGTCGATGAACAGTACTTGCCCGCGCCGGTCATGCAGACCCTTTCCGGGGTTTTTGTTGCGAGCCAGGAACCATAGGCAGGCGGGGATCTGCGTGGAGTAGAAGAGCTGTCCCGGCAGCGCGACCATGCAATCCACCGCGTCGGCCTCGAGCATCGCTTGGCGGATGTCGCCTTCGCCGGATTGGTTGGAGCTCATCGATCCATTGGCCAGTACCACCCCTGCTGTGCCGTTAGGTGCAAGGTGGTGATAGATGTGCTGGAGCCACGCGTAGTTGGCGTTGCCGACAGGTGGCGTGCCAAACTTCCAGCGCACATCTTCACGCAGGCGGTCGCCGCCCCAGTCGGAGATGTTGAACGGCGGGTTGGCGAGGATGTAGTCTGCTTTGAGGTCGCGCAGTTCGTCCTTGTGGAAGCTGCCCTCGTTGTTCCAGCGGATGTCGGAGTCGATGCCGCGCACAGCCAAGTTCATCTTGGCCAGCCGCCACGTGGTGTAGTTCGACTCCTGGCCATAAATGGCGATGTCGCCGATGCGGCCGCCATGCTCTGTCACGAATTTTTCCGACTGCACGAACATCCCGCCCGAGCCGCAACACGGGTCGTACACGCGGCCTGAGTACGGCTCCAGCATTTCAACCAGTACGCGCACCACGGAGCGTGGGGTGTAGAACTCGCCGCCGCGCTTGCCTTCCGCTCCAGCGAACTGGCCCAGGAAATATTCGTACACGCGCCCGAGAATGTCCTTCGAGCGGTCGCCTTCCTCGTTGAGCGCAATGCCGGAAATCAGGTCGATCAGCTCACCTAGCATCACCTTGTTGAGCGCGGGCCGAGCGTAGTCCTTGGGCAGCACGCCCTTGAGCGACTCGTTGTCCTTTTCGATGGCGCGCATCGCGTCATCGATCAAGGTGCCGATGGTGGGCAGCTTGGCGTTGGCCTGCAGGTGCGACCAGCGCGCCTCTTTCGGAACCCAGAACACGTTGTCCGCGAGGTACTCGTCTTTGTCCTCGGCGGCCTGCGCGTCTTCAGCCAGCAGCGCTTTGTGCTTGGCCTCGAAGGCATCGGAGATGTACTTCAGGAAGATGAGCCCGAGCGCGACGTGCTTGTAATCGCTTGGCTCCATATTGCCGCGCAGCTTGTCGGCGGCCTTGAAAAGATCAGCCTCGAAGCCGAGATTGCCTCCGTTGCCATTTTTGGCGGTGTCGTTCTGTGCCATCTTGTTCTTACCCTTTACGTAATGTCTTTGCTACCGGGGCTTGATAGCCCGGTGCGAGCTTTGCGTTCTCAACGCCGTACAGGGTCAGCGGATCGCTGAGCCATAGGCGGTACTGTTCTTCCTTGAGCCGGTGGTCGGGCGAGCAGTCCACGCTCCAGCGCAGCAGCA